>CAMPKJ010000051.1 GCA_946887105.1 uncultured Acidobacteriota bacterium
TCGTCAACTCCATCGGCATCAGCATCCTCATCGAGATCATCGAGAAGATGATCGACCAGGGCGGGCGCATCGGTTTCTGCAGCCTCACGCCCGTCATCCACAAGACTTTCCAGATCATGGGGCTGGCGAACTACGCCGCGATCTTCCCGGACGAGGAGACCGCGATCAAGGAGCTGGCGTTGTAATCGCTGGTTGCCTGTCGCTGGTCTCTCGTAGCGGCCTCAGCGCGGACGAGTGACGAGCAACCGGCAACCAGGAATCCTCGATTTCCTGACCCTGCGCTATCCTGACCCCGCCCATGCCGGTCCGTCACTTCGCTGACTTTCTCTCCGAGTTGCAACTGCTGGAGAAGGCTTCGATCGCGACGCAGGGTCCGCTGATCCTCGACGCATTCGCGCGGCACACGCGCTTCGACCGCGGCGTTCTCTATCTGCGCGATGGCCGCAGCAGCGGCCTTCGCCTGGCCGCGAAATCCGACCGCTGCGTTGCGCCCGAGATTCTCGACGTCGACATGCGTGCCGAGGATGCCGTGGTTCCGCAGCCGGCGCTGGTGGTGCCGCTGCAGTCGCATCGCGAGTCGCTCGGACTGCTCGCGCTGTTGACTGAAGCCGTCGACGACACGTTCGACGAAGATCTGGCCATCGTGCGCGCGGCGGCGTCGTACGTCGCGACGCTGATCACGAACCAGCGCCTCACGCAGGAGATGCGCGAGGGCGACTTCCAGCTCAAGTACCGGCTGTGGGAGCTCGAGTCGCTGTACGACATCGGACTCTCCATCGCCTCGACGCTGAATGTCGACGAGCTCGCGGACGAGATCCTGTTCCGCATGATCTCGCTCACCAACGCCCGCCGCGCCGCGCTTTATCTGCGCGAGGATGCTATCGACGGACGCGCCACCTTCAAGCTCTATCGCTCGTTCGGCGACGTGCGCGAGGGGTTTCTCGAGGCGGAGCTGAGCGAGCAGCTCATCCGTGAAGGACGGCCGCTGACGTTCGACGGCGGCAGCGCGTGTCTCTTTCCCGGCTGCGCGACGTTCGTGGCCGTGCCGATCAAAGGAAGCAACGACGCCGTGATCGGCGTGCTGGCGGCGGCCGATCGCGAAACGCGCGAAGGCGGCATCGGCGCGTTCGAGGCGAACGAGCTGCGGCTGTTGTCGCTGTTCGGCAATCAGGTCGCGATCGCGCTCGAGAATGCGCGGCTGCATCGCGAGGCGCTCGAGAAGCAGGCCATGGAACGCGACCTCGAGCTGGCCGCCACCATCCAGCGCGACATCCTGCCGAAAGCCATCCCGCAGATCGAAGGGATCGAGATCGCGGCGCTCTCGCGTCCGGCCCGGCAGGTCGGCGGCGATTACCACGCCTTCTTCGTGCGCGACGGCGTGGTGACGGCGCTGGTCGCCGACGTGGCCGGCAAGTCGATGCCGGCGGCGCTGCTCGTGTCCGCGCTGCACGCGGTGCTGCAGCTTCTGTTCGCCGAGGGACGGGAGATCGGAGAGATCGCCACGGAGCTCAACCGGCACATCCACAACTGGTCGGCCGAGAACAAGTTCATCACCATGATCATCGTCTCGATCGACCGCGAGCACGGGATCGTCCAGTACGTCAACGCCGGACACAATCCCGCGTACCTGATCTGCGACGGCCGGATCGATAGCGTGAAATCGAACGGGCTGCCGATCGGCATCCTCCCCGGCACGCGCTACTCGTCGCAGACGCGCGCCTTTCCGGCCGGCTCGTGCCTGGTGATGTACAGCGACGGCATCACCGAGGCGGAGGACATGCGCGACGAGGAGTTCGGCAATGAGCGGCTGGAGGCGCTGCTCGAACAACACATCGACTGCAGCGCCGCGCTGATCCGCGATCAGATCGCGGACGCCGTCGATGCGTTCGTCGATGAGGCGCCGCAGAAGGATGACGAGACGCTGGTGATCGTGCGGCGCGCGTGAAGCGAACTTCATCCTGAGCGCAGCGAAGGACCTCCAAATGCGCAGGCGTCGCATTCTGAGATCCTTCGCTTCGCTCAGGATGACGGGAGCGCAGCCGCTATTTCTTCGCGAAGGCCGCGATCCGCGTCCGCGCTTCCTCCGACTGGAAGCACTCCATCTGATGTTCGGCTTCGAGGTCCAGCTGCGCGCGCAGGTCGTTTCTGTCTGATGCGGCGAGCGCGCGTTTGATGCCTGCCATCGCGACCGGCGATGCGGCGGCGAAGGTCTGGGCGAGCTTCTCCGTTTCCGCCGCGAGCGCGGCGGCCGGCACGATGCGATCGATCATGCCGATGGCCAGTGCTTCGGCCGCCTCGACCGCGCGGCCGGTCGCGCAGAGCTCGAACGCGCGGCTGCGGCCGGCGAGGCGCGGGAGCAGCCAGGTGCCGCCCCAATCCGGATGCAGTCCGATGCGGATGAAGGACTCGCTGAACTTCGCGGCGTCGGCCGCGATGCGGTAATCGCACGCCAGCGCGAGATTGCAGCCCGCGCCGGCCGCGACGCCGTTGACGGACGCGATCACCGGCTTGGCCATCGACGCGATCTGCAGGATCACCGCGCTGCCCGCGTCGAGCAACGCGCGGAACGCGGCCACGTCGTTGCGTGCCTGCAACTGGCTCATGTAGTCGACGTCACCGCCCGCGCAGAACGCACGTCCGGCGCCGGTGATCACCACCACGCGCGTCTCCGGATCGCTTTCCGCGGCGCGCAAGGCGCTGAGGAGCTCCTCGCGCATGGTCCCGAAAAACGCGTTCAGTTTCTCGGGGCGGTTGAGCGTGATCGTGGCGACGGCGTTGGCGGTGGCGTGTTCGATGAGCATGGACGCGCAGTGTATCGGTATCATCGCCGCGGTGAAGCGGCCGTACTTCTTCGAGGTCTTCGCATGCGCGAACCTGGCCGTGATTCTGTTCATCGCGCGCGAGAGCCTGCCCATCATCGGATCGCCGCTCGCGCATCTCGCCGCGTTATCGGCCGGGATCGGAACGCAGGCAGTGGCCGGGATTCTGGTGCGCGTCGCGATCGCACTGGTGCGGCGTGATCGCACGTACCTGCGCGTGATCCGCGGCGGCGCATGGATTACCGACACGCTGCGGCTGATCTTCTTCGGCGCGATGGTGATCGTCGCGTACGGATCGCTCAAGCTGGTCGTGCCGCTCCATCACCCGCGGCTCTTCGATCCGGAGTTGTGGGAGCTCGATCGCGCGCTCTTCTTCGGCATCGCGCCGACCACGTTCTTTCTCGACGTCTTCGGCGCGCCGTGGTTCCTCCGGCTGATCGACTGGACGTACGCGAACATTTTTTTCGCCAGCGCGTTCATCGCGTATGCGTGGGTGCTCTCGCATCCGCGGCGCCGTCTCCGCATCGCGTTTGCGAACGGCAACGCGCTGCTCTGGATCACCGGCGCCTGGCTTTATCTCCTGGTCCCATCCCTCGGCCCGGCGTATCGTTTTCCCGACGTCTGGTTCGCGTACGGCGAGATGCTGCGCAATACGCAGGGATTGCAGGCCATCCTCATGCGCAACTACCAGAACGTCATCCGCGCGGCGAACGGCGTGCCGATCACCGAGCCGATCCGGATCGTGTTCGGCATCGGTGCGTTCCCGAGCCTGCACGTCGCGTCGCAGATGTACGTGTTCCTCTGCGCGCGCCGGGTGTGGCGAACCGGTCAGGTGCTGTTCGGCATCTTCGTGCTGTTGATTTTTCTCGGCTCGATGATCACCGGATGGCATTACCTGATCGACTCGCTTGCGGGCCTGGTCATGGCATACCTCTCGTATCGCTTCTGTTTTCGGGACCATGCCGACGATGACGCCCGAAACGACGCTGGGCGAAGTGCTGGCGAAGCGGACAGCGCCGGCCGCGCCTGAGCTGATCGCGCCGCTCCCCAATCAGGGCGTGCAGTGTTTTTCGTGCGGCCATCGCTGCCGCATTCCGAACGGGCTGAAGGGCATCTGCAAGGTGCGCTTCAATGAAGACGGCGTGCTGAAAGTGCCCCGCGGATACGTGGCGGCGCTGCAGGTCGATCCGATCGAGAAGAAGCCGTTCTTCCACGCCTATCCGGGCGCGCTGGCGTTGTCGTTCGGGATGCTCGGCTGCGACTATCACTGCGGTTACTGCCAGAACTGGGTCACGTCGCAGGCGTTGCGCGATCCGATGGCCATCGCGCCGCCGATGGACGTCGAGCCCTCGGAGCTCGTGCGCCTGGCGAAGAAGCACGGCGCGAAGGTCATCACCTCGACCTACAACGAGCCGCTGATCACCAGCGAATGGGCGGTCGAAGTGTTCCGCGAGGCGAAAGCAGCCGGCCTGGTGTGCTCCTACGTTTCCAACGGCAACGGTACGCCGCAGGTGCTCGACTACATCTCGCCGTACGTGACGCTCTACAAAGTCGATCTGAAAGGGTTCCACGACCGCCACTACCGCGAACTCGGCGGGACGCTGCAGCCGGTGCTCGAGACCATCAAAGGACTCAAGCAGCGCGGCATCTGGGTCGAGATCGTGACGCTGGTCATTCCGGGCTTCAACGATTCCGACGAAGAGCTGACCGGCATCGCGGAGTTTCTGGTGGGCGTCGATCCCGACATCCCGTGGCACATCACCGCGTACCACGAGGACTACAAGATGGACAATCCGAGCACGACGCCCGCACACCTGCTGCGCGCGTACGAGATCGGCAAACGCGCCGGTCTGCGCTACATCTATCCCGGCAACATCCCGGGCGCGTTCGGCGACAAGGAAGGAACGCATTGCCCGAACTGCGACACGCTGGTGATCGGCCGCAGCGGTTTCCGTGTGACGTCGTATCGGCTCGTGGACGGCAGGTGTCCACAGTGTGCGACCGCGATTCCGGGCGTGTGGGATGGTCATGCGGATGTGGGTCGCAGCGGCATCCCGCGCGCGGTGCATTTCTAGTGTTACTCTTCGCGCCCGTTGACCAGTCAAGTCATGGAGTTCATCGAAATTGCGCACATTTCCGAGCTTCCGCTGGGACGTGCCAGGGCCTACGACGTGAACGGGCGGACCATCGCGCTGTATCACACCGCCGAGGGCTTCTTCGCGACGGATAACACCTGCCCGCATCGCGGCGGACCGCTGGCGCAGGGCGACCTGATCGGCAACGAGATCAACTGCCCGTGGCATCTGTGGGGTTTCGACGTCGCCACCGGAGTGTGCGCCGGCAACTCCGACATTTGCGTGATTGCGCATGAAGTGCGCGTCGAGGATGATCGCATCCTGGTGAGGCTCGCGTCGTGAATCCGAAACCTCTGCGTCACGTCGATCTCTACAGCAGCGCCGGCAGGCTGGAGGCGCTCTATCGCGAGTTGCAGGATCCGGCCGGCGTGGCCGTGATCTGCCATCCGCTGACAACAGGCGGCGGCACGCTGCACAACAAGGTCGTGTTCCGCGCCGCGCGCGGACTGGAGAACGCGAACATCGCCACGCTGCGTTTCAACTTCCGCGGCGCGGGCGCGAGCGGCGGACGATTCGAGGCGGGCGAGGGCGAGCAGGAAGACGTCTCCGCGGCCATCGAATGGGCGAAGAAGAAGCATCCCGGCAGGAAGCTGTTCGTCGGCGGATTCTCATTCGGTGCGTGGGTGTCGTCGCGCGTGGCGTGCGAGCTGCCGCAGGTCGATGCGATGTTCCTCATCGGCACGCCGGTCAACAAATACGACTTCGGCCATCTGCGCCACTGCGAGCGTCCGATGCTGTTCATCCACGGAACGCAGGACGAGCATGGGGACGTCGCGAAAGTCGACAAGCTCGTGCAGAGCATCCGCAATGCCGAGAGCGTGACCATCACCGGCGCGGACCATTTCTTCACCAAGCAGCTCGAGGCGGTGGAGGAGACGATCCGGAGCTGGGCCGAGGAAGTTCTGGCCGCGAGTTGACTCTTATGCTGTTACGGCATACGATTCATCCCGGCTGAACGGTGCCCCGGCGCTCATTCCTCCTTGCGTGAGTGACCCCTTCTCCTGTTTTGGCGCTTCCTGCCGGGGCACCCCAGCCGCTTCCTCCGCGCTTCAGCGCAGCGCCTCCCGCAGGAACCGCAATCCCTCGATCGTCCGCGAGCCGTGCCACGTGAAGAGGTGGCCGGGGAATGGTCCGATCGCGCGCGTGCCGCGAATCGACGCCGCGTCCTGCTCCGTGAACAGGTACGGTTCATCGGGCAGAAACGTGACGTCGGGCTTCAGCGCCAGCACGTCGTCGAGCGCGATCTGCGGATAGCGCGTGCGATCGCCGAGCACGTTGACGCCTCCGGCGCTTTCGACGAGACGCGAGACGTACGTATCGCCGCCGCACCACATCCACGGGTTCTTCCAGATCGGACAGGCGAAGGTGAACGTGCGCTTCGGCAGCGACGCGCGTTCTTCGCGGAGCAACGCCAGCAGTTCCGCCGCGCGCGTGCGCCGGTCGTGAATCTCGCCGAGCTGCAGGATGAGCGCCTCGACGTCATCGACGCTTTTGGGCTCGCTGACGTACACCGGCGCAAACGTCGCGATGGCTTGGCCGTGGCGGCGCAGGTTCTCCTCGTGATTCATGTGCACGAGGTCGGGCGCGAGCGCGCGGATCTCGTCGATGCGCGGGTTCTTCGTCCCGCCCACGCGTGGCAATGCGAGATCCGCCGGAAAGATGCAGAAGTCGGTGATGGCTACGACGCTGTCGCCCGCACCGAGCTCGAAGAGCGTCTCGGTGATCGAGGGCACGAGCGAGATCACGCGCGCGGGAGGCACGGGGTCAACGGATCTCTTTGCGGTACTTCGGATCGAGCGCGTCGATCAATCCGTCGCCGAGGAAGTTCAGACCCATCACGGCGGCCATGATGGCGGCGCCCGGGAAGATGGTCAGGTGATTGGCCAGCCCGAGGTATTGGCGGCCGTAGGTCAGCATCGCGCCCCACGACGGCGTTGGCGGCTGCACGCCCAGCCCCAGAAACGACAGCGCCGCCTCGGACAGGATCGCGCCGGCCAGACCGAGTGTGGCCATGACGATCACCGGATTGATTACGTTCGGCAGGACGTGCAGCGCGATCACGCGCGGCGACTTTGCGCCGAGCGCTTTCGCGGCGGTCACGAACTCCATCTCCCGCACCTTCAACACCTGTCCTCGCACGAGCCGCGCGTATCCGACCCAGCCGATGATCGCCAGCGCGAGGATCACGTTGTTCAGGCTCGGACCGAGCACCGCCACCAGCGCGATGGCGAGCAGGATGCCGGGGAACGCGAGCAGGATGTCGCAGAGACGCATGATCAGCACATCCACGATCCCGCCGAAGTAGCCGGAGATCGCGCCGAGCGTCACGCCGATGATCGACGCCAGCAGCACCACGCTGAAGCCGACGCGCAGCGAGACGCGCGCGCCCCAGACGATGCGTGACAACACATCGCGGCCGAGCTCATCGAGGCCGAGCGGATACGCGTCCGATGGCTCTTCCAGCCGCGAGCCGGCGGGCTTGAGAGGATCGTGTGGCGCCAGCTGCGGCGCCAGCAGCGCGCAGATCACCAGCACCAGCGTCAGGAGCAGCCCGGCGGAGAAGGCGAAGTTCCGGATGAGGTGCTTTAAGGTCTTCATCGTCTTGCAGTCGCAAAGTCGCAAAGTCTCAAAGTCTCAAAGGAGGACACGCGGAGCCACTTTGCGACTTTGCGACGTTGAGACTTTGCGACTTTCATTCGAGCTTGATCCTCGGGTCGACGACCGCGTACATCAGGTCGCTCAGGAAATTCACCATGATGTAAGTCAGCGCGATCACCAGGATCGACGCCTGCACCTGCGGGTAATCGCGCGTGGTGATCGACTGGATGAGCAGGCGGCCGAGACCGGGCCAGGAGAAGATCTGCTCGGTGATGATCGCGCCGGTGAGCAGCGATCCGAACTGCAGCGCCAGGATCGTGATCACCGGGATGAGCGCGTTCTTCAGCGCGTGACGGAAGATCGCCTTCGCGCGCGTCACGCCTTTGGCGATCGCGGTGGTGACGTAGAGCTGGCCGAGCTCGTCCGCGAGGCTGACGCGGATCATGCGCGTGAGGATCGCCGACAGCGCCAGGCCCATCGTCACCGACGGCAGCACCAGCGACTTCAGGCCGTCCTCGCGGCCGGAGACCGGAAACCATTCGCGATTGATCGCAAACGCGATGATCAGCAGCGGTCCGAACCAGAAGCTGGGCATGGAGACGCCGATCAGCGCGAAGAAGCGCGCCACGTTGTCGATCCAGGAGTTTCGATAGATGGCCGACACGATCCCGAGCGGGAACGCCACCAGCAGCGCCACGAACATCGCGCCGAACGCGAGCTGCATCGTGGCCGGATAGCGGACCGCGATCTCCCTGGCCACGCTCTGGTTGGTGCGGAACGATTGCCCGAGATCGCCGTGGGCGAGGTTGTTGAGATAGGTGACGTACTGCTTCCAGAGCGGCTGGTCGAGGCCGAGCGCCTTGCGCACGTTGAGCACGTCCTGCGGCCGCGCACCCTCGCCCGCGATCTGCATGGCCGGATCGCCCGGGATGAGATGGATGAGCGAGAAGATCAGGGTCAGGATCCCGAGCGTAATCGGGATCATCTGCAGGAACCTGCGGATGATGTACTGAGTCATGCCGTCGCCATCATGCTGTCGCCGGGCCGATCTGCAACAACCTCGCCGTTCACGACGCGCTCTCCTGCTTGCCGGTGATGTTCCAGCCGCGGATTTTCGCCACCGGCGCGCGCGTGCCGCCGAACATGTTGTACCAGGTCCCGCAGCTGCGGCGCTCGCGTGAGAGCGATTCGATGTTCGAAAAGGCTTCGATCATCGACTGCGTCCAGCGCAGGTTCGGCAGCCGCGCGGCCACTTTTCCGTCGCGGATAAGGAACGTGCCGTCGCGCGTGGTGCCGGTCATGAGTGCCGTCTTCGGTTCCAGCAGTCCGTTGACGTAGTTGAAGCGCGTGACCCAGATGCCGAGCTTCGTCGAGGCGATCATCTCTTCCCGCGAGGAGTCGCCGCCGCTCATGGTCAGGTGAAACGCGGCGCCATGTTCGGGTGAGCCGAGGCTCCAGGCGTTCGCGGTCGGCGTGAGGCCGAGGCGGTCCGCCCAGGTCTTGTCGAGCACCGGCGTGCGCAGGATTCCGTTCTCGACGATCGGGACCGCGCGCTTCGGCAGTCCCTCGATGTCGAACGGGAACGGGAGATACGACGTCGCGTCGTCGAGGAGCGTGAAGTTTTCGCCGAGGATCCGCTTGCCGAGATTGCCGACGAAGAACGAAGAGCCGTCCTCGAACGACTGGCCGGTGAACGCGATCATGTTCATCCACTCGAACACCTCCGCGAGCGCCGGCGGCTCGAGGATCACGTCGTACGCGCCGGGGGTCAGGTCTTCGATGTGGTCCGCCGCGAGCGTCGCCTTCAGGACGGCTTCATCGCCGAGCGCGGCCATGTCGACGGCGGCGCTGCGGCGTTCGCGAAGCGTGGCGTAACCGGAGCCGATGCTGCCGATGGCGATGACCGTCGCGTCGGCGTGGGTCATGCGCGCGTAGCGGCGGACGCCGTGCGTATTGCCGCAGGCGACCGAGGACGCCGCGGTCCCATACGAGCCGGCGAACTGGACGTTGTCCCCGCGTTCGAACATCGTCCTGAGCGCGCGCGCCTTTTCGGCTGCGGAGAGTGTGGCGGTCGGCTCGTCGAACGAGTCGACTGGCGGGACCGGCTCGTTGTCGCGATACAGCCCCGCGAATCCCTGCACCGGCCCGGAGTGCCTGGCCGCCTCCCGCGCCACGTCGGCCGTTCGCGCGATCTCGTCCTCGTCGAACGCCGTCGTCGTGGCCACGCCCATCGCGCCGTTCACGATCACGCGCAGCGTCAGCGCCGCGCTCTCCTCCGACATGTTCTGGTGCAGCTGCGAGTTCGCGAAGCGGCTGATGTTCTGATCGACGGAGAAGAACGCGGCATCCGCTTCGTCCGCGCCGGCAGCGCTCAGCGCGCGTTCGAGGATGGCGAAGGAATCGGACTCGCTACGCATGCGTCACGCGCGATCGCACGTTATGCGCGAACCAGCTCCGTGTCATCGAGCGCCGCGGCCGGCACGACGTTTCGCGTGTCGATCACCAGTCTCGTCAGCGAGTAGAGCGCGGGATCTTTGAACTGGTCGTGCGGCGTCGACAGCAGGACCGCGTCGTACTTGCCGAACTCCTCGGGTGTACACGGCACCGAGGCCAGGTCGAGGTCGAACTTGCGCACCCGCTTCGCGGTCGGAATGTACGGATCGCAGTACGAGACCAGCGCGCCGCGCTCGCGCAGCAACTCGATCAGCTCGAACGATGGCGACTCGCGGTCGTCGTCGATGTTCGGCTTGTACGAGAGCCCGAGGACCAGCACCTTCGCGCCGCGGACGCTCTTGCCGTGCGCGTTGATCGCCTCCGCCACGCGGTCGATGACGTAGCGCGGCATGCCGGTGTTGATCTCGCCGGCCAGCTCGATGAAGCGCGCCCACGTGCCGTGCTCGGCCGCCTTCCAGGTCAGGTAGAACGGATCGAGCGGAATGCAGTGGCCGCCGAGGCCGGGGCCGGGATAGAACGGCATGAAGCCGAACGGCTTCGTGCTCGCGGCGGAGATCACTTCCCAGACGTTGATGCCCATGCGCTCGAAGACCACTTTGAGCTCGTTCACGAGCGCGATGTTCACCGCCCGGAAGATGTTCTCGAGCAGTTTCGACGACTCCGCCACCTCGGTGCTGCTGACCGGGACGATGCGATCGATGGCCGAGCTGTAGAGCGCGACCGCGGCGCGCAGCGATGGCTCATCGATGCCGCCCACGACCTTGGGGATGTTTTTGGTGTGGAACTTCTCGTTGCCCGGATCTTCGCGCTCGGGGGAGAAGGCGAGGAAGAAGTCGCTGCCGACGTCCATGCCGCGATCGTTGAATCGCGTGAGCAGCTCTTCGCGCGTCGTGCCGGGATATGTCGTCGACTCGAGCACCACCAGCTGTCCCTTGCGCAGGCGCTTCGCGACCGCTTCGGCGGTGACGCGGACGTAGGAGAGATCGGGCTCGCGATGCGCGCCGAGGGGTGTGGGGACGCAGATCAGGATGGCATCGCATTCGGCGAGGCGGTCGTAGTCGACGGTCGCTTCCGCGCGTCCGCTGCCGAATGCCGCCGCGACGCGCTGCGGGCCGATGTGGCGGATGTACGACTCGCCGCGCCCGAGTGCCTCGGTTTTCTTGCGGTCGACGTCGAAGCCGATCACGCGGAATCCGCTCTCGCTGAACAGCAGCACGAGCGGCAGGCCGACATACCCGAGCCCGATTACGCCGACGGTGGCGCTGCGGTCGTGAATCGAGTCGAGGAGCGGCTGAACGGGTTCAGTAGTGGTGGTCATTGGTTCTCCGGGCGGCGCAAGATATCAATTTTTGACGGGGTTTATCCCATCTCGACGCCGCGGAATCGCGCCGCCGGCGCCCCATGGGCGACGCGCATGGTCTGCATCGGATCGCCTTTCCCGCAGTTCGGCAGTCCCCAGATCTGCCAGGAATCGCGATCGGCAATCGCGTCGCAGGAGCGCCAGAAACCGGGGGTGTTGCCGGTGTAGAGCGGATTGCGCAGCATGCGGCCGAGGCGGCCGTTCTCGATCTCCCAGGCCACTTCGCAGCCGAACTGGAAGTTGAGGCGCAGGTCGTCGATCGACCACGACTTGTTGGTCTCGACGAAGATGCCGCGCTTCGTGTCCGCGATGATGTCCGCCAGAGGCGTGTCGCCCGGCTCGAGATTGATGTTGGTCATGCGGATGATCGGGATGCGCGCTGCGCTCTCGGCGCGGACCGTGCCGTTCGATTTGCGTCCGATCGAGGATGCCGTATCGCGGCCGGTCAGATAGCCGACGAATATCCCGTTCTCGACGAGATGAAAACGCTGTCCCGGCACGCCGTCGTCGTCGAACGCGAACGAGCCGATCGAGCCGGGGATGGTGGCGTCGGCGACGAGGTTCACGAGCGGCGAACCGTAGCGGAACGTGCCGAGCATCGACGGCTGCAGGAACGAGCCGCCCGCCAGCGAGATCTCCAGTCCCATGGCGCGATCGAGCTCGGTCGGATGGCCGCACGACTCGTGGACCTGCAACGCGAGCTGCGCCGATCCGACGATGAGATCGAAGCGCCCGGCCGGCGCCTTCGGTGCGACGAGCAATGCCAGCGCCTCGTCGCGGATCTCCAGCGCCTTGGCGGGCATGTTCAGCCGCTCGATGAACTCCCATCCTTCGGCCTGAAAATCGCCGCCGAACGGATTGGGATACGTGCGGCGCTGGAAGTCGTCGCCGTGAATGGCCACCGCCTCGATGCCGCCGCCCATCTGCGTGGTGGTTTGTTCGATGAAGCTGCCGATGTTCGAGGCGAAGAGTTTCTCCTGCCGGTAACACGAGATCTCGCCCGAGACCTGATGGATGCGTGCATCGCCGCGCATCGGTTCAGTGGCCTGCATCAGATGATCGATCTTCTGTCCGATGGGGATGGACCACGGATCGATGCGGTATTCGGAATGCGCGGACGCGACATACGGCTCGACGTCGCTGAGCGTGACCTGCTGCGTCGAGGCGATGTTGCTCGCCGCCGCGACTTCCAGCGCCCGCCGGGCCGTCTTCCGCAGCGACGCTGCGCTCACGTCGCTCGTGGCCGCGAACCCCCACCCATTCCCCATCAGCACGCGCACCCCGACCGCGCGATCGACGGTCGAGGAGAGATGGTCGACCTCCCCGTTGCGGACCTTCACGTGCTGCTGATGCGTGGCGGTGTAGCGGATGTCCGCATACCGCAGCGCCGGATCGGCCAGCGACGAAAGCACCTCTTCGAGCTGTGCCCGCTCCGGCTGCCGCTCCGTGGTCATGGGCGCGGGATTATAGGCGGAGCGCCCGCGGCTTAGAATGAAGCGATGGGCATCGACGAGATCATCGGGAGCAAGCGCGACGAGATCCTGCGCATCGCGCAGAAACACGGCGTGACCAGCATCCGTGTCTTCGGCTCCGTAGCCCGCGGCGAGGCAGGACCGGATAGCGACGTCGATTTTCTCATCGAGATTGGCGAGCGGCCCAGTCCTTTGTTTCCCGTCCGTTTCATTCGCGATCTGGAAGAGCTCCTCGGCCGTCACGTCGATGTCGTGACGCCCAATGGTCTGCACTGGTACATCAAGAATCGGGTCCTGGACGAGGCCGTGGGTCTGTGAAGGACGACCGGTTCTATTTCGTCCACATGCTCGAGTGCATCTCGAACATTCGTGATGACACAGCGAACCTCAAAGAGAATTTCGCTGGCAATCGCACCATCCGCGATGCGGTCATGCACAACCTCCGGTTGCTCGCTGAGACGTCAAAACGCGTTTCGAACGAAGCACGTGCGCGGCACCCCGAGATCCCATGGAGAGATCTTGCCGACTTCAGGAACGTCGTCGTTCACGACTACCTGAAGATCGACTACGACGAGATCTGGCTCATCATCGAGAACAACCTGCCGCCGCTGCAGGAGGACCTCGAACGGATCGTCGGCGACCTGCGATCTCCTTCTTGAACTATCGTTCGCGCTGACATGAAGCGTCTCTCCCTTCTTTTCCTTCTTTTCTTCACGGCCAGCGTGCATGCGCAGTGGCGGCTGGTCGCTCCCGGGGTCGAGTATCAGCGGATCACGCGCGGGAATCTCGACGTGCACGTGGCGCGGGTGGATCTCCGAAATGCGCAGTTGCGGGTGATCGCCAGCGAGGAGAGCGACCGCGGGCTGACGGTCAGCGAGTTTGCGAAGAAGCGCCAGGCGATCATCGCCATCAACGCCGACTACTTCGACGAACAGCAACGGCCGATCGGGCTCTCGGCCGGCGCGTGCGGGGTGTGGACGAAGGGGCAGCCGGTCGGGCGCAAGCAGGGACTGGTGGGCGTGGGGCGCAGGCGTGCGGAGATCCAGCGGAACACGATGAAGAAGCGCTGGTGGATGTCGGGTGCCGTGTCGGGCTGGCCGATGTTGAACAAAGACTGCACGCCGATCGCGCAACTGCCGGGCAGCGATTTCTTCACGCGCGCGCCGCATCCGCGTACGGCGGTCGGGCTCTCGAAAAACGGGAAGACGATGTACTTCGTGGTCGCGGACGGACGCCGGCCCACGGTGCCCGGGCCGACGCTGCCGGAGCTGGCCGCATTCATGGACGAGCTGGGCGCGTGTTCGGCGATGAATCTCGACGGCGGCGGCTCCAGCGCGTTCTGGCTCGAAGACGCCATCGTCAACCAGCCCAGCGACGGCACGGAGCGGAAAGTCGGGAATCACCTTGCCGTGGTGGCGTCGCATGACTATAAGGGCTGCTCGAAATGAGAGTCCTGGTCACGGGTGGCGCCGGATTCATCGCCTCGCACATCGTCGATGCCTACATCGAGCGCGGTCACGACGTGGTCATCGTCGATGACCTGAGCAGCGGTCAGCTCGAGAACGTGAATGAGAAGGCGGAGCTGGTCGTCGCCGATCTCCGCGATCCGGCCACGATCGACAAACTGCGCGGGCGCGGCTTCGATCTGGTCAACCATCACGCGGCGCAGATCGACGTGCGCGTCTCCGTTGCCGATCCGGCCGCCGACGCGGAGCTGAACATCGTGGCCGCGCTGCGTTTGTTCCAGGCCATGGTGAACGACGGCGTGAAGAAGTTCATCTTCGCCTCCAGCGGCGGTGCGGCGTACGGCGAGCCGCAGTACGTGCCGCAGGACGAGCAGCATCCGGTGGCGCCGCTCTCGCCGTACGGCTGCGCGAAGCTGGCCATCGATCAGTACCTGCACTTCTTCCGCTTCGTCCACGGCGTGCGCGCAACGTCGCTGCGCTACGCGAACGTGTACGGACCGCGGCAGCGCAAGGACGGCGAGGCGGGCGTGGTGGCGATCTTCGCCGGTGCGCTCCTGGCCGGCACGACGGCGCGCATCAACGGCGACGGCGAGCAGACCCGCGACTATGTCTTCGTCGGCGATGTGGTCAACGCGAACATGGCCGCGTCCGAGATGGAAACGGACGGGATCTACAACGTCGGCACCGGCGTCGAGGTGACGGTCAATCAGCTCTTCGAAGCCATCCGCAGGACGCTGACGAGCGATGCGAAGGCGGAGTACGCGCCGGCCAAGGCGGGCGAACAGATCCGCAGCGTGCTGGACGGCTCGAAGCTGCGCACGCTGGCCGCGCTGCCGGAGCCGGTGCCGCTCGACGAAGGGCTCAGGCGGACGATCGAGTGGATGCGTTCGCGTGCGTAATCCACGCGCGAGCGCCTATCCGAAGTAATGACAGCGCGACGTGCACGTCTCTTCGATGGTCACGCGGTGCAGCATCGGCAACGGTCCGATGAGCTCGCGCCAGATCCAGATCGCGAGCAGCTCCGCGGTGGGGTTCTCGAGACCGGGGATCTCGTTGAGCGTGTAGTGATCGAGGCGAGCGACGAGCGGATCGACGGCGCGCTTCAGATCGGCGAAATCGATCACCCATCCGAACTGCGGATCGAGCGGACCGCGCACGGCCACCTCGCCACGAAACGAATGCCCGTGCACGCGACGGCATTTGTGTCCCACGGCGACATTCGGCAGCCAGTGGGCAGCTTCGAAGCGAAAGTCTTTCACGAGCTCGACGACGTCCGGCACGAGGCGGAGTTTACCGCTAGAACCGGGCCGGAACCGTGCAACCGCGATAGACTGGCCGCCCCTTGGTAACGCTCTTGCTCAAACGGAGTGCATCATGAGCAACTACACCGCAACGGAATCCGACCGATCGCTCGGAACCATCATCAAAGAGCTGACCGCGGACCTGTCGAACCTGTTTCGCAGCGAGATCGCGCTGCTGAAGCTGGAGCTGAAGGACTCGGCGTCGAAGCTCGGAGGAGGCGCGGCGCTGATGGCCGCGGCCCTGTTCCTCGGTCTCTTCGGCCTCGCGTTTCTCTTCGTGACCATCACCCTCGGACTGGTCGCGCTCGGCGTGCCGGCCTGGCTGTCGTCTCTGATCGTGACCGTGGTGCTCCTGGCCGCCTCGGGCGTGCTGGTGCTGATGGGCAAGAAGAAACTGGAAGCCGTGAACTTCGTCCCCACCGAGTCGATCGAGCACATTCGCGGCGATCTCGACTCGCTGAAGGCCGACGTCGCGCGCGTGAGGAGCCGCTGATGGCCGAGCCGACGGAGAAGCAGTACATCGAACGCGCGATCGTGCGCGCGCGCGACGGAGTGGGCGACCGCATCGACGAGCTCGACCGCCACCTGCGCACGAACCTCGATCCGAAGACGCTGGCCACGACCTTCGCGCCGCAACTCGTCGCCGGCGGCGCCGTCCTCGGCGTGATCGTCGGCTTCGGCCTGCCGAAAGTCTTTCGCAGGCTGATCACCTGGGGCGTCCCGCTGGCCATCGTGGCGATGACGGTGAAGAACGTGCGCGACCGCAATGGTCAGGGCGAGTTGATGGGGCTGTCGTAGGCGCCCAACGCCGTCTTCATCTCACCCTCACATATCTCGCCCCCGGCATCGCTCGAATCCAGCCGTCGAGCTCCAATTGCAGCAGCGCCTCGGCCACGTTGGCGGGAGTGCGGCCGAGCTTTGCCGCCACTGCGTCGACATGCACGGGCTCGTCGCGGCTCAGCAATTCGAGCAGCGGGTTCCGCGGCGGCGTTGCTTCGGATGGCGCCGCGCGCAGCGTCGCGATCACATCGCGCGGCAGTTCGTGCAGCACATCATCGGCATCGTGAACGAGCTTCGCGCCGTACTGCACGAGCCGGTGCGTTCCTTCCGATCCCGGCGAAAAGATCGAGCCGGGAACGGCCAGCACCTCGCGTCCCTGTTCCGCGGCCATGCGCGCGGTGATGAGCGAACCGCTGCGCGAGGTGGCTTCGACGATCACGGCGCCGTACGAGAGTCCAGAGATGATGCGGTTGCGGATCGGGAAGTTCTCCTGGCGCGGCGGCGTGTGCGGCGGAAAGGCGGTGACGATCAGGCCGTGCTGCGCGATGCGCGCGGTCAGGCGGCGGTTCGCGCGCGGATAGATCACGTCGAGCCCGGTGCCGAGCACAGCGATGGTCGATCCGCCCGCGTCGAGCGCCGCGGTGTGCGCCGCTGCGTCGATGCCGAGGGCCAGACCGGAGACGATGGCGAGGCCGGTGGGAGCGAGCTGGCGGGCGAGAAACTCCGCGACATTGATCGCGTACGCGGACGCGCGGCGCGAGCCGACGATCGCGAGCGCGGGACGCTGCAGCAGCGAGAGATCTCCGCGAAAGAACAGCGTCAGCGGCGGATCGGCAATGTGCCGCAGCAGTGGCGGATACGCGTCATCGGCTAGCGTCACCGCGGAGTCGCGCAGCTTCGCGACGATCGCCAGACTCTCCTTTGTTAACGGATTCCTTACCTGGTCTGCCTGCTCCGGCGTTACGCTCAAAATCCCTTCGAGCAGCCTGGACGAACAATCGAGGAGCGAGGAAACGGGATCGAAATGATCGAGCAGCAGGCGTGTCCGGTTCGGCGTGAGGAACGGCAGCAGCGAGAGCGCGATCAGCAGATCGCGCGCGGAAGCATCGAACATGAGTGCGTTGGTGCCGGCGGGGAGAAGCGGCGCGCGAACGAGCGTCGGCGGTGGGAACGGCGCAAGTATACTGCGCGCAGAAGGGAGTCCCGATGAAGCGCGCGTTCACGACGTCATCGCTGGTTCTCGTTGTTCTTCTTTCTCTCGTGCTCGGATTGGCGGCGTGCGGCTCCAGCGGCGATCTGTCGGACGCCAGCACGCAGCGCCGTTTCGGCGTGCGCATGGCCAGGATGAACCTCTGGCGCGAGGCGATGTTCCGCTTCAAGCGCGCCACGCAGATCGAGCCCGACAACGCCATGGCGCACAACAATCTCGCCGTTGCCTATGAGGCCACGGGCGATTTCGACGCCGCCGCGAAGGAGTACCGCGAGGCGCTGCGCCTCGACCGCTCGAACGAATACATCCAGAAGAACTACAGCCGCTTCGTCGAGTTCATGCAGCGCGGCAAGAAGCGCGAGCAGCAGCCCGCGGTCGCCGCGGAGACGGCCACTGTCGCTCCGGCGACGGCCACCGCTTCGACCGCGCCCATTCCGCCAGCCGGACCCGTTCCGCCGGTCGTCGACATCACGCCGCCCGCCGCTCCACCCACGCCGCCCATCACCGACACCACTTCGACGACCACCACCAATCCGCCGCAGGAAGGTTCCCGATGAAACGCATCGCCATTGCTCTCGCCGTGCTCCTGCCGTTCTCCGCTGCTGCCGACGTCATGGAAGTGAAGCTGAAGCTGCCCGTGAAACCGAAGTTGCAGATCTCGGGTGATGAGAAGCTGGCCCTCGCGCCGTTCGTGATCGCGTCGAAGGGCGAGAAGCGCGACGACCGCGCGGCGAAGGTGGACGTGCAGTCGGAGTTCAACCGCTACATGCGCAAGCAGCTCGTGAAGTCGACCAAGCTGAAGCTCGTCGACGTCCCGCAGACGCGCCTCCCGGGCACCGACATCAAGACGCTCAAGGCATCGCGCGACTACTGGAAAGAAATGGGCGCGCGCACGGGCGCGGACTTCATCGTCTCGGGCGTGGTCGACTTCGACATCAACGACCGCGCCGGATACAAGACCGAGGATTACGTTTCGCCGGCGGATGGCCGCACGTACCAGCGGCAGGTGCTGGTCGAGGCCACCGGATTCGTCTTCGACATCGACCTGGCGGTCTTCGACGGCGATACGGGCGAGGTGGTCCTGGAAGAGAATTTCCGCGACTTCAAGGAGTTCGACCAGCGCAACTACGACGAGATCCTCGGCCTGTTCGAGAACCTCCGCGCGCTGGAGTCGCAGCTGGTGGGCATCTTCGTCACCCAGGAGACCTCGGGATCGCGCTACGTCTTCACCAATTGAGTTTTGTTAGGGGGCTTTCTTGAAGAGACTGGTCGTCCTTCTCCTTCTCTCCGTGCTCACGGCCGTCCCCGCGTATCCGTTCGGTCAGAACAAGATCGTCTACGACGAATTCAAGTGGAGCGTCTATCACTCCACGCACTTCGACGTCTATTTCTACGAAGAGGAGCGCGCGTCGCTGCAGCGCGTCGTCGACGCCGCGGAGAGCGCGTACCTCGACCTGTCGAAGAAATTCAACTTCCAGGTCTCCAAGAAAATCCCGCTGATCTTCTACGCCACGCACTCGGCGTTCGAGCAGAGCAACGTCATCCTCAACTTCATCCCCGAGGGGGTGGGCGCGTTCGCCGAGCCGGCGAAGAACCGCATGGTGCTGCCGATCGACATGCCCGATGACGAACTGCTCGAGCTGATGACGCACGAGCTCACGCACATCTTCGAGTACGAGATCTTCTTCCAGGGCAAGTTCGGCAAGAACATCACCGCCAATCCGCCGACGTGGCTGATGGAAGGCCTGGCCTCGTACATGGCGCAGGACGAGGACTCGCGCGACCGCATGGTGCTGCGCGACGCGGTGGTCAACGACCGCATCCCGCGCGTGAGCATGAACCCGCAGGGCTACTTCGCGTACCGCTTCGGCCACGCGGTGTTCCAGTACATGCAGGAACAGTACGGCTGGGATGGACTACGCGACTTCATCTACGAATACCGCAACACGCTCGGCAGCAGCATCGACCGCGCGCTCAAGCGCGCGTACGACGTCACGCCCGACGAGTTCGACAGCCGCTTCCGCACCTGGCTGCGCAAGCAGTACCTGCCCGCGCTCGTGGCGAAAGGCGAGCCGCAGGAGTACGGCGATCCGTTCAAGATCAACCCCGACGATCCGAGCAACGAGATCTCGCCGGTGCCCGCGCCGTCCGGCGACCTCCTGGTCGGCTTCACCACGTACAAGGAAGACATCGACCTGGTGCTGCTGAACATCCCGGAGCGGCGCCTGCTCAAAAACCTCACCGCCGGATACACCAGCCGCTACGCCTATCCGATCGTGCAGGCGTTCACGACCGGATCGGTGATGGGGCGCGACGTCGCCTTCGCGCCGAACGGAGATCAGGTCGCGCTGTTCGTGAAGAAGGAGCGCGGCCGGAATCTGCTGCTGATCAATCCACTGACCGGAGAGATCGAGCGGTCGATCGAGATGCCGGTCGAGCAGCAGCTCTCGCCCGCGTATTCACCGGACGGCAAGCGCGTCGCCTTCGCCGCCATCCAGGGCAATCAGTCCGACATCTTCATCTATGACCTCGAGAGCGGCAATCTCGAGAACGTGACCAGCGATTCGTTCTTCGACGGCGCGCCGGTGTTCGCGCCGGACGGCCAGTCGCTGATCTACTCCTCGGTCGGCGCGCAGTACGCGAAGCTCTATCGCCTCAACCTCGCCAACCCGGCCGAGCGCTATCAGCTCACCACCGGTGACTGGAACGACATCGACGCCTACTTCAGTCCGGACGGCACGCGGCTGTTCTTCGCGTCCGACAAGCAGACCGGCCGCAACGTGGCGGTGGCGGCGAACATCCTCGAGACGGCGGAAGACGTCGCGCGTCCCGACACCGACACGCCCGGACCCGATCCGACGAACTTCGCGGCGTACAACATCTACTCGCTCGATCTCGCCACCGGCGACATGCTGCAGTACACCGACGTCGTCGGCGGCTGTTTCACGCCGGTGGTCTTCACGGGCGAGAACAACAAAGAGCGGATGGTTTTCTCGTCGTACTACAAGGGCCAGTGGCGCCTCTACGCGACCACCACCGACAAGCCGCTGCACGCGCCGGAGAGGACCACGCTGCCCTCGGCGCCGATCAAGCCGGAGGAGCGTTCGATCTTCCGCTCGACGTCGGAGTTCTTCCTCGACGAGGAAAAGATCGAGAGGACCGGCGGCTTCAAGCTGTTCATCGAGGACATTTCGGTCAACGCCGGCGTGACCTCCGATCAGTTGTTCGTATCGCGCACGACCATCTTCATGAGCGACATGCTCGGCGGGCGCCGCTTCATCGCTTCGCTCGATTCCGTGGCCTCGTTCTCGAATTTCGATTTCCTCTATCTCGATCTGCGCCGCCGCACCAGCTGGGGCGCGCGGCTCTTCGACAACCGTTCGTTCTATGTCACGCAGAACCTCCAGACCGGGGAGCTGAACCGGCGGCAGACGTACCGGGAGACGGGGCTGATGGGCATCGTCAGTTACCCGTTCAACCGCTATCACCGCATCGACGGCGGGGTCGGATATCTGAGCCGCAATTACTTCTATCCGCGTTTCTTCGAGAACCCTGCGGGTGGCGAGGACCTGGTCGACTTCGAACAGCGCGACGACAAGTTCCCGATCGTCAGCACGACCTTCACCGGCGACAGCACGGTGTGGAAGTTCTTCGGTCCGATCTCCGGCCGCCGCTACGAGATCGGCGCGTCGTATGCGCCGGACATGACCGACGGCGGCACGCTCAGCGCCGACCTGACCATGGACTGGCGCGAGTACTTCCAGATCAGCTCGCGCACGCTGCTGGCCACGCGCGTCTTCGCGAACTGGTCCGAGGGGAACGCGCCGAATTTCGCGTACTTTGGGGGATTGAACACGCTGCGCGGCTATGACTTCCGCACGCTGATCGGACAGCACGCCGCCTTCGCGAACGTCGAGTTCCGCTTCCCGCTCATCGACGTCCTGGCCACGCCCGTACTCGTGCTGCAACAGGTCCGCGGCGCGCTGTTCTTCGACATCGGCGCCGCGAAGTTCGCGGATCGTCCGTTCCAGTTCCGCGACGACGAAGGCCGCCTCGATGACGCCAAGGCGTCGGTCGGACTGGGCGTCTCGTTCAACCTGCTGGGCATGCAGCTGAACTGGGATTTCGCGAAGCGGTACGACTTCGAGGAGCTCGAGAAGGGATACCGCACGAGCTTCTGGATCGGGCAGACGTTCTAACGCCGCGCAGTTGCCTCTCCCCGCGAAGCGGGGAGAGGCGCCGCTCATGCAGCGCGCGGCGCGCGGCGGCGATCCGCGATGGTCTCGCGCAGAAACTTCAGCAGCGCGCGCTCTTCCATCGACAGTCCGACCCGCACCACCGGACTGCCTTTGCGCGTTTTGCGCAGCATCTCGAACGGCTTGCCTTCCATGTACTCGTCGAGCAGCCGCGGGCAGATGTACGACGAGCGGCAAACGGCGGGCGTGTTCCCGAGCTGGTCGGCGGTGGCGGCGATGGCCTTGCGCACGCGGCGTTTGCGCTCGGTCTTGGTCGTGCCCTGTCCCTGCATCGCCAGCGCGATCGAGCAGAGCAGCGTGCCGGCCCAGGTGCGGAAATCCTTGGCCGTGAAGTCCTTGCCGATGATGGCCTGGATGTAGTCGTTGATCTGCCGGTCCTTGATGTCGATGAGCCGGTCGTTCTGCGCGAACTTGAACAGCTCCGCCTTCCCGTCCATCTTCTTCAACGCTTTCACGATGGCCGCGACGTCGGGATCGTCGACCGCGCGCTGCTGCTGCTTTTTCCACTTGCCGATGTAGTCGAAGCGGACCACCGGCCCGTCCACTTTCACATGCGAGGCGCGAATGGTGGAGAGTCCGTAGGTCGACTCCGACTTCGCGCTCTTGTCGTTGCCGATGCGGAAGAAGCCCTGATCGATGAGCCGCACCATCGCCGCGAGCACGCGTTGCCGCTCCAGCGCGTCGGGGCTGCTTCTGAGGTCCGCGCGCACGCGGCGGCGCAGCGCGGGGAGGGCCTCGCCGAACTCCACCACGCGCTTGAATTTCGCCTCTTCGCGCTGCGCGCGGAATCGCGAGTGGTAGAGGTACTGCGTGCGTCCCTTCTTGTCGACGCCGACGGCCTGCAGCGGAGCTGCGTCGCCGCGCGCGATGCGCACGTTCTGCCACGCGGGAGGGATGCGCAATTTCGCGATCCGTGCGAGGACTCGCTCATCGTCGACAGGCGAGCCGTCGGCCAGCCGGTAGGTGAAGCCTTTTTCTTTCGTGCCCTCCCGCCGGATCCCGTTCACTTCGAGATTCCAGCGGCGTCGCACCCCCTTGGCCGCCATCGCAGCGCGATTTTGCGAGAATGGTGCCCTTGCTAGCAGGACAGTGGCACTCGCTGCTCGAACCGCCCAGCCCGCTGACCGAGTGGCAGCGCCGGATTTTCTGGATCGCTCTGGCCGTCGTCACGGCCACGCGCCTCTACGCCATCGCGCCGAGCCTGTGGGACTGGGATGAGGCGCAGTTCGCCTCCGGCGTGCGCGAGTTCAACGTCGGCCGCGACCATCACCCGCACCCGCCCGGCTTCCCGCTCTACATGCTCGCCGCCAAGCTGGTCCGGCCGTTCGTGTCGAGCGACTTCCGCGCCTGCCAGACCGTGGTGGTCTTCGCCGCCTGTCTTCTCTTTCCTCTCGCCTTCTCGCTCGCGCGGGAGCTGCGCTTCTCGTTTCGGACCTCGCTGCTCGGCGCGCTGCTGTACGTGTTCTTTCCGAACGTCTGGTTCTACGGCGGGACCGCATTCAGCGACATCGCCGGAACCGCGCCGTCGCTCGCGGCGGCGTGGCTGCTGATGCGCGGCTGTCGCGATCCCCGCTCCTATCTCGCCGGCGCGGCCATGCTCGGCGTGGCCGCGGGGGTCCGCAGTCAGGCGTTGCTGTTCGGGTTCGCGCCGCTGGCGATCGCGACATGGTTTCAAATACGGTTTCAGTTGTTCGAGCTGCGCGCGTGGCGGCGTGTCGTCGCGGCAGCGCTGATTGTGGCGAGCATCATCGGCGCGAGTTACCTCGGCGCGGCGCTGGCGTCCGATTCCATCGAGGCGTATCGCGGGCAACTCGAGCACGTGCGCAAATGGGTGCGCACGATCGATTCGTACCTCAGTCCGGACCGCGAGCCGCTCCCGGAGATCGTCGACGACTTTCTCCTGCACCCGACGCCGGGCGGACGGCTGACGTTCGTGGTGACCGCGCTGGCGATTCTCGGGTTACTGAGTGCGATGATCCGTCCGCGGCTCGGCGTCTGGATCGCCTTCGCCACGTTCGGTCCGTTCGCATTCTTCGCCTGGCTGATGCTCGACCTGAACTCGGTGCATCGCTATTCGACGTCGTACGTGCTGCTCTGGGCACTGCTCGCGGCCTTCGCCGCGGAGATCGCGACCATTCCACTGCGACGCTGGGCGCCTGTCGCGCAGGTGGTGGTGATGTTGCTCATCACGGCGCGCTTCGCGTACTGGACGGCGCCGGCGTTGTACGAGGTGCGGCGGGTCAACGCGCCGACCCACGCGGCGATGGGATGGATCCGCGCGCGCGTGCCGCCGGGCAGCGTCGTATGGGTGCATCCTTCGCTGCTCCCGTTCGCCGATTACTATCTCCACGATCGCGACGTGCGCCTCGGCCGAGGTCTGGAAACGCTGCCGCGCGTCTCGATCGCGCCGAACGAATACTTCGTCACCGAAGGTGCGCTCACTGGTGCCGAGGTGACCTTCCGGCGGCGAAGGGACCGGCTGTGGGACATCGTGCGGCGGCGCTACTTCGAA
>CAMPKJ010000052.1 GCA_946887105.1 uncultured Acidobacteriota bacterium
GGGAGGAACGGTCACGGGGGCCGGATCGGTGCTCAAGAAAGAGCTGCCGAACCTGATCGTCGCCGCGGTCGAGCCGATCGAGTCGCAAGTGCTCAAAGGCGGCGAGCACAAGCCGCACAAGATCCAGGGCATCGGCGCGGGCATGGTGCCGGCGATCTACGACGCGAACGTCGTCGATCGCGTGATGGATGCGACGTTCGAGGACTCGGTGAACTACGCGCGCCGGCTCGCCAAGGAGGAAGGGATCTTCGTCGGTATCTCCTCCGGTGCGGTGACGTGGGCGGCGATCGAGCTCGCGAAGGAGCTCGGCCCCGGCAAGCGCGTGGTGGCGGTACTGGCCAGCACCGGCGAGCGCTACCTGACCACGGCGCTCTTCGAGTACACGGATCTCGTCAATCAACCGGCCACGACGCCGCAGATGCTCGCCGAGCAGCAGGCGGCAGCGGCGGCGCAGGCGCCATAACTTGCGGCGCGATTCGAACGTTGCGTGGCTCGCCGCGGCAACGCACATCATCGCCTCGCTTGCGATGCTGTTGTTGCTGCGGCGCGGCCTGCCCGGGTTCGCGGACGAGGAACGTCTCGCGTACATGGCGTCGCACCGGGCGGCGTGGACGACCGGCTGGATGCTCTGGCAGATCGCAGCCGTCTCGCTGCTCGCGTTTTACGGAGTGCTGGCGATGCGTTTCCGCGGCGCGCTGTCGATCGCCGCGATGGCGACTGCCACCGCCGGGCTGGCGATCGACTTCCTCTGCGAGGCGCGCTACATGGGCGTGCTGCCCGACCTGCGCGGCGAGGCCTTCACGGCACTCGATCGCGAGCTGGAGGTGCTGATCGGCTATGCGGCAAACGGCTTGTACACGGTGGCGCTGGTGCTGCTCGCGATCGCGGGATGGCGTCAGCTGCCGAAGCCCGCGCTGGCGCTCGCGGGACCGGTGGCGGCGAGCGGGTTCGCGCTTGCGCTGGCTTCTCTCGCACACGACGCGCGTCTCGAGCTGATCACGTCCGCGATCCTCTTTCCGCTGTTCACGCTCTGGGTGATCGTGGTGGGTCTGTGGCTGCGAAGAAGCGAGTTGTAGTCGCGGGCGCGCGCGGCGTGTTCGGTTCGCTGCTCGTGCACGAGCTGCGCGAGGACTACGACGTGATCGCGACCACTCGCGAAACGCTCGACCTGAACGATGTCGATGCCGGCGGTCGTGCCGCTCGCGACGCGTTTGCCTTCGTCTGCGCCGCGGGACCGTTCCAGCGGCTCGACCGCCGGATCGTTCGCGCGGTCGTCGAGAGCGGCGCGCACTGGCTGGACATCGCCGATGACGCACGCTGGTTCTTCGATCTCGTCGACGATGCATCACTCGACGCGCTGGCGCGCGAGCGCGCTGTGGTGGTGATGCCGGGGCTGTCGACGCTGCCCGCGATCTCGTGCGCGCTGGTGCGCAGCATGGGCGCGCCGGAACGCGTGACGATCACGCTCTACATCGGCAACGACAACGCGAAAGGGGCCGCGGCGATCGCCAGCGGCTCCGCGTTGCACTCGCCCGATCGCGAGCTGTTGCGTCGCATGGGGATCGACGCCGAAGTGCGCACGCGCTTCGAGATTCCGGGCGTCTCCCTGGCCATGCGCGCGCTGGCGATGCTGCCGATCGAAGCACGAATGCGCATCGCGAAAGGGATCGCGCGCATCGCGAAGCTCGCACGCTTCGGCACGCGCGGCGGGTACGTCGAAGTCCGCGCTGCCGATCGCGTGGAGCGCGTGAACGGCGCCGATCAGCGGCTGGCCATCCTCCCTCTGGTCTTCGCGCTGGAGCATCTCCCGGAGCCGGGTGTCCACGTGCCGTCCGTCCTCGATGCCGAGCGGCTGCTACAGTTCGTCCGCGAATGAAACGGCGCCGGTTCCATCAGATCGTCTTCGCACTCGCCGGCGCGTACAACCTGGGATGGGGCGCGTGTTCGGCGCTCGATCCGCAGTGGCTGTTCCGCTACGCCGGCATGCCGCCGCTGAATCATCCGGCCATCTTCGCCTGCCTGGGCATGGTCGTGGGCGTGTACGGATTGCTCTACTGGCAGGTCGCGCGAGCGCCCGAGCGCGGCTTCGAGATCGCCGCCGTGGGATTGCTCGGCAAGGTCCTCGGGCCGCTCGGAATGATGCAGCTGATCGCCACGGGAGCGTGGCCGATGAAGGCCGTCGTGCTCTGCGTGACGAACGACTTCATCTGGTGGATTCCGTTCGCGCTCTACCTCCGCGACGTCCGCCGAGGTGCAGCTTGATGCGCTCGAACTTCTTGCGTTGCTCGGGAGTGAGGATGCGCGTGATCTCGACGTTGGCCTGTTCGATCTCGGCGTGAACGCGCGGGTGCAGGTCCTGCCACATCGCGGTGATGGCGGTGTGATGGCGGCGGATGATCTGTTCGACCTGCGCGCGCTGCTGATCCGTGAGATCGAGACGGCGGTCGAGGCGGTTCACCATCATCTTCGCCGGAAAGACCGACGGCATGTGCTCGCCGCGCACGTGCACGACGTGCGTCGCGAACACGCCCACGGCCACGCCGGCGGTGAAGGTCACTACCACGACCAGGATGGCCACGATGGTGGTCTTAGCCGCCGACACGCCAGGTCTCCCCTCCCACCGTGATCTCGATGGCGGTGTCGGCGATCGACACGTCTTCATTGCTGCGCAGCACGCTCGTTCCGATCGCGGCGACGAGCGCCAGCGTCGCGGCGGTCGCGATCAGCGGCCGGAACCACGCGGCCAGCAGGTCGGCCACCGTTGGTTGGACAACCGGTTCGGCGATGCGCGTGTGAATGCGCGCGCGCATCCGCGCCAGCGCGACGTCATCCGGCTCATGCCGCAGCGTGCGTGCGTCCTCGCGCAGGCGCTGAAAAAAAGGGTCGTCAGTCATCAGCCTCTCCGTAAAGATCCGACAGCTTCTCGCGCAGTTTCTTTCTGGCCAGTGAAAGGTGCGAGCGCACCGTTCCTTCGCTGAGCCCGGTCATGGCTGCGATCTGCTGATGGTCGAACTCCTCGACCAGGTGCAGTCGCGCCACGATGCGCTGCATCTCCGGCAGCTCTTCGATCGCGGCGTCGATGCGCTGCGCGATCTCGTTGGTCATGGCCGGAAGCGTTGCGTCGTCGCGGCGTGCGGCCGGCTCCGTCTCCAGGATCGGCTCGTGCGGGAACCTGGTGCGGTGCTTTCTCGTGTCGAGGGCGGCATTCGTGACGATGCGGTAGATCCATGGGCCGAACGACTGGCCGGCCCGGAACCTGCCGATGTTCTGATACGCCTTCACGAACGCCTCCTGCGCGAGGTCTTCGGCGTCGTGCGGGTTGCGCACGACGCCCCAGGCGATGGACACCACCCGCCGCAGGTATTTCGACACCAGGTAGTCGTAGGCACCGGCGTCGCCCTGCTGCACGCGCGCGATGGCGCGGGTCTCGAGTGGGTCCTCATCGCTCACCTCTCAGTGTCCGCGATTCTCCCACCGCTTGCCGTGCTCGGCGAGGTGCAGTGCGAGCTTGGTGCGCTGCTCGGGCGTGAGCACGTTCAGCGCCTTCGATGCGGCCACGAGCAGGTTCGACTTCAGCGCCTTCTCGGCCGAAGCCTGCTGATCGAGGATCGCCTGCGCGCCGGCGACGTCGTTCGGATTGGTGAGCAGCGTCGTGGCCACGGACTTCAGCGTGCCGTGCACCTGATCGCGATATTGCGCGTTCTGCTCGCGCGTCTCCTTGACGATGGCCTTCAGCTGGTCCATCTGCGCGTCGCTGAGGTCGAGCTCACTCTTGGCGTGCGCGAGATGCCCGAGGAAGGCCATGCCGTGCATGCCCTGTCCGCGTTCATGTCCGCGTCCATGCCCGCGTCCGTGTCCCGGGCCGGCATAGAGGAAAGGGACCGCGGCCACGGCGGCCACGATGACGGTGATGAGGATCAGTCGTTTTCTCACGTTCATATCTCCTTGTCGTGCATTACGACTGAGAGACGCAGCCGTTGAATGGCCCGTTTACCTGCACCGTATAATCGCCGTCATTCATGCGATCCCGGGTGCTCCTCACAGCGATTTTGAGTTTCGCCGCCATGCCTGCGACCCCCCAGCCGGCGCTGGTCTGTCCGACGTCACCGGCCGGCGGAGCGTGCAGCGCGTATCACTATCACGTACAGCTCTACCGCCCCGACACGAAGTCGTTCGTCGAAGTCTCGGGCGGGAACCAGTTCGCGACGCCGGTGGCGTGCGATCGCGCGCGCGACGTGCAGGTGGCGGCGAACGCGAAGGTGGTCGAGTACTTCCGCGTCACGCGCGAGCAGCGGCAATACGAGCCCGATCGCATCGGGCCGTGTCACTGCGACATGACCGTCGATCGCACGGCGCCGAACTATCTGACCGATCTGCAGCGCACGGCGCAGTTGCGCGCGGCCGAGGAAGCGCGGCTGCGCGTCCGCGAGAAGCTACTCGACAACAAACTCACGAGTGCGTCGGAGATCGTGCAGTCGCTCTGGACCGATCCGCCGCTGACGCCGCTGCTGGCCGCGCCGAAACTTGCGCCGCTGCCGCAAGCGGGACCGGCGTCCATCCTGACCGCGACCGAGGATCTCCGCTCGACCAACACCGTCGACACGACCAGGCCGACCGTGGCCGCGCTCGACCTGCCGCTGGTCGACGTCATGGCCCCGCCGCCGGCGCCGGAACCGCCGCCATCCGCGGCCGGAACGCCGGAGCCTGCCGGGAGCGAGATCGACGCGCTGCCGGAGCCTCCGACCGAGGAAGTCGCCGTCGCCGCGCCGGTTGAGCCGGAGACGCACACGAACGAGGCGGTCATCGCCAGCACCGTGCCCGAGGAAGACATCGTCTCGGCCGAGGAGACCGCGGAGCGCTTCGTCAGCTACGAAACGCAGCGCATCCAGAACGTCCTTCGCGCCGCCGGCGCCATCGGCGACGAGAACGTGAAATCGAAGATCTTCGAGGCGTGCATGCAGCGCATCCAGCTGCTCTCGAACCTGCGCCTGCTCATCGAAGGCTCCGGCATGCGCAGCCGGCTGGCCGCCGCCGCGCGCGACGCGCAGGGCGAGAGCGAACGGATGGCGGTGATCGCGCGGCTCTTCGGCGAGCGCATTCGCCCGCATTGGGCGCCGAAGGATGCGGCCGACGTCGTGTTCGAGATCGATCCCGCCATCGCTGCCGAACCGGAGCGCGCGCTGCGCGACACGACCGGCGGGGTGAGCACGGACCAGAAGAAGCAGGCGCTGTATCTCGTGCTCGCGCAGACGCAGCCGACCGAGGATCAGCGGCTGTGGCTGTCGAGCATCGTGGAAGGATTCCTGCGATGAAGAAACTGATTGCCGCGCTGCTGATCGCGTTGTCGGTGCATGCGCAGGAGACTCCGGCGCCGAATCCGGCGGTGGAGGAAGAGTTCACCAAGGCGGTGTTCTTCGGAAAGAAATTCGCCGACCTCGCCGACTACGCATCCGCGTACGACAACCTCGCCAAGGCCGATGCGCTGAAGCCGGATCAGCCGGCGGTGCTGTACAACATGGGCGTCGTCCTCGCGCGCGCGGGGCGCTATTCCGAGGCGCAGGTGAAGGTCGACCGGTACCTGCAGCTCTTCCCGGACGGACCCGAGAAAGCGAACATGAGCAAGCTGCAGCTCGAGCTGCAGTTCCAGCGCGAGCTGCAGAAGAAGCGTCAGCTCGATCAGGAGTACTCGGATCTCTTCAATCGCGCGAAGTTCGTCTATGGCCGGGCCGAGCTGCCGGAGGCGCTGCGCCTCTACGAACAGGCCGAGCAGCTGCGTCCGAATGACGCCGCGCCGGTGTACAACCAGGCCCTGATCCACGAAAAGCTCGGCGATTACGGCAAAGCCATCGAGCGCTACAGGCGCTACACGCAGCTGGAGAACGACCCGCGGCTGAAGCAGAGCGTCGACGAGCGTGTGTACGACCTGCAGCGCGAAGTGGACGACATGCAGCACAAGCTGGTCTGCTCGTTCTGCGGACACAAGCTGCCGAACGGTGCGACGTGGTGCGAGCGCTGCTGGCATGGGCCGTACCTCACCAGCGCGCCGGCCTGGAGCTCGCGGCCGTGCATCGACGGCGCATCGGCGACGCGCGCGACGTACTTCGCCGACGACCGTTTCCATCGCAACGACATCCTGCCGTGCATGTTCAAGGACGGGACGATGCGCGAGGCGCTGCGCTACACGCCCGCCAAGCAGCGCGCCATCCAGGATGCGCGGCGCGCGGAGGGCTGGACGTATTCAGGCGACGTGCTGCAGGGCTGGAAGGACAAACAGGGCAATGAGATCAAGTACGTGCAGGGTCTGCAGTATCTCGAGAAGATCGCGTCCACCATCGGCGGCGAGATCCTGAATTACAGCGCGCACGCGGCCGGCGAGGGCGTGTTCCTGCTCGATCGCGAAGACATCCTCATCGACAACCAGCGCTACATGAATCGCTATGTGTTCGACGCGAACGGCCGCATCGCGCAGCAGCACGTCGAGTACCAGAACACCGCGGCCTGCAATCACATCGTGGTCATGAGCGCCGACTTCGCGTACGCGAACGATGTGCTGGCTTCGGTGAACCTCCACGGCGGCGTGGAAGGCTTTCCGGCGGAAGGCAAACCGAAGACCGACTGGTCCGCCGCGGTTTCGTATTCGTACGATGACAAGGGCCGCGTGGCGAAGGAAGAGCTGGCCGTGACGTCGTTCACCAAGACCTACGAACAGAGGCCGGTGGGTGCTTTGCGCGATGACGTCAGCCGGCTTTATCCCTCGATGCGCGCCAAGCGTCCGATCGAGAACGTGAATCGCTTCGGCGATCTCTGCGCCACGTCAGGCACGCTCAATCTCGGCAATGCCGTCGACTTGCGTCCGTTCTATGTCATGTCGCCGAATCTCGGGATTGCGCTGCAGAACGGGATCAACAAGGCGGTGGTGACGTTCACGTATCCGGACAGCTACACCGTCAAGTGATCCGCCGCCCCTCCGCGCTCGCGGCGATCAACTGCTCGAGCCGTTTCTCTTTCGTCTCTTCTCGTTTCGCGCTGATCACCCACCAGCTCAGCGTGCGTTTGTAATACGGCGGCTGCGCTTCCCAGAACGTCCATGCGGCATTGTTGGCGCGGAAGCGCTTCTCCATCGCCGGAGGGAGTTGCGCTTCTTTCCGTTCGTACGAATAGCCTTCTGCCTGTGAAGCGCCGCGCTTCTCGAAGATCGCCAGGCCTTCCGGTTTCATCCGGCCGAGCTTCGTCAGCTCGCCGACGCGCCCGATGTTCACCGCGCTCCATTTGCTTCTGGCCTGGCGCGGCGTGAAGCGGATCGTGTAGCTGATCTCGTCGATGCTTTTGCGGATCCCGTCGATCCAGCCGTAGCAGAGCGCCTCGTCGACCGACTCCGGCCAGGTGATGCTCTTCCGGCCCGACTCTTTTTTGTAGAAGCCGACCAGCAACTCCTTCTGCGTCGCATGGTGTTTCTCGAGCCACGCGCGAAACGCCTCGGGCGTGGCAAAGAAACGCGGCTTCATTTCTTCCTCGCGAACGGCGTGCAGTACGGATCGTCGGCCGGACATTCGGCCAGCTCGAACTGGATGGTCACGTGCGCGATGTGGTACTCGCGCGCCAGCATGGCCGTGATCTCCTCGAGCAGTTTCGCCGTGTTCTTCACCGGCACGTCCCCGACCATGATGTGACAGGAGAGCGCGGGGCTGGATGGACCGAGCGCCCAGATGTGCAGATGGTGCACGCCGAGGATGCCGTCCACTTCGCCGAGGGACCGGGTCACGGCGGCGGGATCGATGCCGGCGGGCGTGCCTTCGAGCAGGAGATTCATCGACTCGCGCAGCACGCCGTAGCTGCTCCAGAGGATCAGCAGTGCGATGAACATCGTCACCAGCGCGTCCCAGATCGTGTTGCCGGTGATGCGGATCAGAATCGCGGCGACGATGATGCCGGCGGACGACACCGCGTCGCCGATCATGTGCACGAACGCGCCGCGCACGTTCACGTCCTGGCGGCTCTCGTGATGGATCGACATGGCTGTCGAGGCGTTCACGATCAGCGCGATCGCGGCCATGATCAGCATGGCCGTGGTGTGCACTTCATGCGGATGCTGGAGGCGCTCCCACGATTCGCGGAAGAGGAACAGCGTGAACGCCACCAGCAGCCCGGCGTTCACGAACGCGGCGAGAATCCCCGCGCGCTGATAGCCGAACGTCTTCTCGTGCGTCGGCGTCTTGCGCTCCAGCCGCACCGCGATCAGGGCGATGGCCAGCGCGGCGACGTCGGTGAGGTTGTGCAGCGCGTCGCCGATGAGCGCGAGCGAGCCGGCGTAGACGCCGATGGCGATCTCGGCGACCACCACCAGCACGTTCGCAGCGGTGGCAATGGTCAGCTTGCGCGAGACGGAGGCGTGATGGTGATGCGCGTGCGAATGAGCCATCGCAGCGGTAAGTATGCGGTCTTTCCCAGGTCCCCCTCTCCCCGCTGGGCGGGGAGAGGGCTGGGGTGAGGAGCGAAGCGCGCGCCACCTCTGCCCCTCACCCTGACCCTCTCCCCGCGCAGCGGGGAGAGGGGGCTTAGTGGCGCGTCGACTTCTCGACCTTCTTCGACTTCGCCGCCACCGCGTCCGCCATCCCGCGCCGCTGCTCTTTCAGCTTCGCCGCAAGCGCGTCGTCGCTCGCGGCGATGATCTGCGCGGCGAGAATGCCCGCGTTGCGCGCGCCGCCGATGGCCACGCTTGCGACCGGGATTCCGGGAGGCATCTGCACGATGGCGTAGAGCGCGTCGAGGCCCTGCAACGCGCCGCTGGCGAGCGGGACGCCGATCACCGGACGCGTCGTGAACGATGCCACCACGCCCGGGAGGTGCGCGGCCATGCCCGCGCCGGCGATGAACACGGCGCAGCCGTTCGCTTCGGCGTTGGTGATGATCTGTTTCGCGCGCTCGGGGCTGCGATGGGCCGAGGCGACGGTGAACTCGTACGGAATGCCGGCCTCATCGAGCGCGGCGGCGGCTTGCGACATCACCTCCGCGTCGGAGTCGCTGCCCATGATGATCAGAACCCACGGCTTGCTCACTCTGCTGTTACCGCCTTGCGGATTTCGAGCGCGCGATAGCCGATGTCGCGGCGGTAGCGCGCACCTTCGAACCGCACTTTCGGCGCGGCTTCGTACGCCTTCGCCAGCGCCTCGGACAGCGTCGCCGCACGCGCGCAGACGCTCACCACGCGGCCGGCCTGGTTGACGAGCTTTCCGCCGCGCTTCACGACGCCGGCGTGAAAGATCACCACCGACTCGTCGTCGACCGCGTCGATCTCCACTTCCTGCCCTTTCGCGAAGTCGTCCGGATAGCCGTCGACCGCGATCACGACACAGGCCGCGGCCTCCTTGCGGAAGTTCAGCGTCTTGTAGTCGCCGAGGTTTCCGCGCGCGGCTTTCAGGCAGACGTCGGCGAGATCGTCATCCATCCGCAGCATCTGCACCTGCGTCTCGGGATCGCCGAAGCGGCAGTTGTACTCGAGCACTTTCGGCCCGTTCGGCGTCAGCATCAGTCCCGCGTACAGCACTCCGGTGTACGGACGCCCCTCGGAGGCCATGCCCTGGACCGTCGGCAGGACGATCGACTTCATGATCTCGCCCGCGGTCTCGGCGTTCAGCACGACGGCCGGCGAGTGCGCGCCCATGCCGCCGGTGTTCGGGCCGGTCTCGCCGTCGAACGCCTTCTTGTAGTCCTTCGCGGGCGCGAGCGGGAGGGACTTCTTCCCGTCCGTGATCACCATGAACGAGACTTCTTCGCCGGTCAGGAACTCCTCGACCAGAATGCGCGCCGCGGCGGTGCCGAACTTCTTTTCCTCGAACACCATGCGCAGGTACTCGTCCGCGTCATTTTTCGACTCGACGATCACCACGCCCTTGCCGGCCGCGAGTCCGTCGATCTTCAGCACGGCCGGGTAGCCGATCCTCTTCAGCGCCGCCTTCGCTTCATCGATGGAGTTGCAGGTCTCGGCCTCCGCGGTGGGGATGCCGTACTTGCGCATGAACTCCTTCGAGAAGACCTTGGAGCCTTCGAGCTCGGCGGCCAGGCGGGTGGGGCCGAAGATGTTCAGGCCGCGTTTCTGGAACTCGTCGACGATGCCGAGGGTCAGGGGAAGCTCGGGGCCGACGATGGTCAGGTCCATCTTGAGCTTTTCCGCGAAGTCGGCGAGCTCGACGATGTCCGCCACGCCGATCGGGACGCAGTCGGCCGCGGAGGCGATTCCGGCGTTGCCCGGCGCCGCGTAAACCTCACGTACGAGAGGCGATTGCTTCAATTTCCAGCAGAGCGCATGCTCGCGCGCACCCTGACCGACCACGAGGACTCGCATGTTCCAGGGATTGTAGCAGTGGCGGTTCCTCGGTTCCTCGGAGTTCCTCGGTTCCTCGGCGAGACCCGCCACCCGAGGAACTCCGAGGAACCCGAGGAACTCCGAGGTGCTCCGCCGGGAAGGCGCCAACCGGCCTAGACGTTCCGCCAACGAGCCCCGTAGTACAGGGCAATGTCCGCGGAACTCCTGATGATGCCGACGATTTCCAGCGTCGAGCCCGACGACCGGCAGCTCGTACAGACCATTCGCGCCGGCGACACCGACGCGTTCGAGACGCTCGTGCGCCGCAAGACCACCAAGGTCTACGCGCTCTGCTACCGCGTCATCGGCAACGCGGAAGACGCGAAGGACATCTCCCAGCTGGTCTTCCTCAAGCTTTGGGAGAACCTCGAGAAGTACGACCCGCAGTACGCGTTCGACACCTGGCTGTACCGCATGGTGACGAACGTGGCCATCGACTTCATGCGCAACAAGCAGTCGCGCGACAACGCCGTGAACTCGAACCTGCGGCTGGTCAAGACCGCCGCGGACGCCGAGCAGACGGTGCTCGTGCAGCGCAAGGAAGTCGAGAACGTCTTCAACGAGATCTCCAATGTGCTCTCGCCGAAGCAGAAGACCATCTTCATCATGAATCAGATGGAGGACCTGCCGTCCGCCGAGATCGCGAAGATCCTTGGCTGCCGCGAGTCGACGGTCCGCAACCATCTGTTCAACGCCCGCAAATTGATGCAGCAGCAGCTGCAGAGGCGCTATCCCGAATACGCGCAGCTCTGGAGGGAACGATGATCTCGTGTGACGCTTTCCGTACGCGTTTCGAGGCCGATCCTGAAAGCGCGCCCGTGCTCGAGCACCTCCGCGCCTGCGACCGCTGCCTCGACTTCGCCGTCCGGATCGACCCGGATGCGATGTTCCGTGCACTTGGCGGTGGCGAGATGATCCCGCCGGGCGGCGTCGATGCGTTCGTCGACGACGTGATGCAGCAGGTGCGCGTGCGCGCCGCGGAGAGCACCGTCGCGGCGAACCACAAGGTCGTGAGCTGGCCGCGCCGGCTCGCCGTGGCCGCGACCGTGGCCGCGGGAATCACGGGCGCGATGCTCTACAACCAGGCTGCGAACACTCCGGCCGCGACGCCGGTCACGGTCGCGCGCAGCATCGCGCCGGTCACGCCGCAAAAACTTGCGACGAAACCGGTCGTCGAAACGTATGAATCCCAGAGTGCCACGATCGTCGAGATGCCGAGCGAGGGAGCGGCCGACGAAGTGAAGATCGTGATGATCTTCGACGAAAACCTCCCGGCGGACTTATGAAGCGAATCACGATATTGATGACGATCGTCCTGCTGTTCGCCGCGCCCGCATTCGCGGATGCGGCGGACGTGGGTAAGACCCTGACCGCGAAGACGTTCACGTTCAAGCACAAGCAGGCCGACAAGGCCGCGAACGTGATCAAGAACATCCTGAGCGTGGACGGCTCGATGTCCATCCAGCCGGCGGCGAACTCGCTGGTGGTCACCGACCTTCCGGAAAATCTGAAGAAGATCACCGCGGCGCTGGCGGCGTTCGACGCGCCCGCGAAAGCGTTGCAGCTCGAGATCGGGCTCGTTTCGGCGAGCCGCGCTCCGGAGAACCGCATCGATCCGGAGATCCCCGAAGACGTTTCGTCGAAGCTGGCCGTTCTCCGCTACAACGTCCTGGAAAGCCTCGGCGAGGCCAGCGCGAGCGGCAAGGAAGGCGAGCCGAGCGTGGTCACGATCGAGGGCTACCGCGCCGATTTCCGCTTCGGCGAATACGATCCGGCGTCGGACTCGGTGCAGATCGTCGATTTCAAACTGCTGCGCGCGGAAGGCGATCAGCTCGCGCCGATGCTCAAGACGACGCTCAATCTCAAACTAGGCCAGACGGTGGTCATCGGCGCGACGCGGGATGCGAAAAGCCAGCGCGCACTGATGATCGTAGTAACAGCACAGCGATAACTCCAAGCCGGCGCGTGGCCGGCCTCCTACATGCCGCAGGGCGCGGCACACGACGCTCACCCGTGTGCCGCGCCCGATCTTTTTCTGGCGGCGAGAAACTCCGCCACTTCATCCGCATCGCGCGTATTGAAGATCTGCTTCGGCCCCAGCCCCGCCTTGCGCGCCACCCACGTCCCGGTGATCACGGCGTTGTATTCGCCGATCGAGTGCGCGTCGGGATTGATGCTGAACAGCACGCCGCGGTCGAGCGCGCGCCGGATGTAGCGCCAGTCGAGATCGAGACGCTGCGGGTTCCCGTTGATCTCGATCATCACGCCGCGCGCTCCCGCCTTCTCGAAGATGCGGTCGTAGTCGACGCTGTAGCCTTCGCGTGAGAGCAGCCGACGGCCGGTGAGATGGCCGATGAACGTGACGTAAGGATCGTCCATCGCCTTCAGGATGCGGTCCGTCATCTCATCCTTCGGCATGGTGAAGCTCGAATGGATCGAGGCGATCACGAAGTCGAGCTTCGACAGCACCTTCGCGCCGTAATCGATCGTGCCGTTCTGCAGGATGTCCGCCTCGGTGCCGCGGAACACGCGCATGGGCGCGACGTTCTTCTCCTCGCGCGCGATCTCGGCATGCTGCTGTTTCAGCCGCTCCTCGGAGAGTCCGCCGGCGTAATACGCGGTCGGCGAGTGATCGGAGATGCCGACGTACTCCCAGCCGCGCGCCTGTGCGGCGGCGAGCATTTCGGCGACGCTGTTGCGGCCGTCCGAGAACGTCGTGTGGACGTGAAACGTGCCGCGCAGGTGCGACACCTCGACGAGTTTCGGCCGCTTCTTCACCGTCAGGTCTTCGGCGGTCTCGCGGCGTTCCGGCTCGACGTACGGCACGCCCGCTTTCTCGAAGAGATCCTGTTCGGTCTTCGCTTTCGCAATCGCGCCGAACGCTCCGACGAATTCCGCGCTGCCGGTGGTGCGCAGCAGCGTCGATCCGAATTCGGCCGGCGAGGCGAGGTGGAAGTAGACGTCCATCTCGCGGCGTGCGGTGCCTTTGAACGTCTGCTCGTCGACCTCCTCGAGATCGGCGACGAGCTCGCGCAGATGCTTTGCCACCGCGGCCGGCTTCTTCGTCGCCACGACGATGTTCACGTTGTGAATGACTTCCAGCCGCCGGCGTACGCTGCCGGAGACTTCGGCGTTTTCGACTTCATCGTAATCGGCGAGCTTCTCGCGCAGCAGCTCGCCGACTTCGATGCCGACCGGGAGCAGGAAGCTCGACTCGCGCAAGCGCGCGAAGCTCACCCCTTTGAGAATGTGCTCGGCAGTCTTCGCGCCGAATCCTTTGAGTTTGGCGATGCGGCCGTCGCGCGCCGCCGCTTCGAGCTCGTCGATGGATGCGATGCCGAGGTCGGTGTAGAGCTGGCCGATCTTCTTGAGGCCGAGTTTCGGAACGCGCAACAGTTCGAAGATGCCCGGCGGATACTGCGCGCGCAGCTCCTCGAGATACTCGGACGTGCCAGTGCGCGCGAGCTCCTCGATCACCTTGCCGGTGGCCTTGCCGACGCCCGAGACGTCGTAGATCGCGCCCGATTCGACGAGCGGGTCGAGGTCGCCTTCGAGATTCTCGACCGCGCGCGCGGCTTTCTCGAATGCCTTTGCTTTGAACGGATTCGGATCGCTGAGCTGGATGTAACGCGAGATCTCGTCGAGGGTGCGGGAGATGGTGAACTTGTCCATGCGCGCGTTCATTATCATGCGCCGATGCAACCTCGCGACCGCCTCGTCGTCGCCGTCGACGTCTCGAAACGCGACGAGATTCTCCGTCTCGTCGATGACCTGCGCGGCACGGTGGGCGTCTTCAAGATCGGATTGCAGGCCTTCATCGCCAACGGACCGCAGATCGTGCGCGAGATCGTCTCATCGGGCGAGCGGGTGTTCCTCGATCTGAAGATTCACGACATCCCGAACACGGCCAGGCACGCAGTCGGCGAGGCGGCGGGGCTCGGCGCGTCGATCGCCACGGTGCATGCGGCGGGCGGCGAGGCGATGCTCCGCGCGTGCGCTGCCGCGGGTTCCTCGGAGTTCCTCGGTTCCTCGGGTTCCTCGGGTGGCGGGTCTCCGAGGAACTCGCTCCTGGTGCTGGCCGTGACCATCCTGACCAGCCTCGACGAGCCGGAGCTGGCGCGGATCGGATTCGCGGGAACGCCGGTCGATAACGCGGTGCGGCTGGCGCAATTGGCGAGGGACTCGGGACTGCGCGGCGTGGTGGCGTCGCCGCTGGAGATCCGTGCGATTCGCGAGGCTTGCGGCGAGGACTTCGTGATCCTCACGCCCGGCATTCGTCCCGCGGGAAGCGATGCCGGCGATCAGCGGCGGATGATGACGCCGCGCGAGGCCATCGCGGCGGGAGCGGATTACATCGTGGTGGGCCGCCCCATCACGAGTGCGGCCGACGCGAGGTCGGCCGCACAGCGAATCGTCGAGGAGATGAGTTAGGACGGTTGCTTAACGGACGGAGCGTCTGCGCGGGTTCGTGCAGTTCTGTCCCGGCCCCTGGAAGAACACGCGCTTCATCGCGAACTGTCTGCGGTTGCCGAGAGCATCCGTCGCGAGGGCGCGGAGCTGGTACTCGCCGCGTGCGGTGTTATCGAGGTTCACGTTCAGGCGCCACTGGGTCACCGGCGTCGGCGAGGAGACGTCGTAGCGGAGTGGTCCGCCCAGCGTCGCGGCGCCGAGGGCCGCGTTGTTGAGGAACAACTCCACGTTCACGATCTTCTGCGTGCCGGTCACCCAGCCGTGCAGCTGTGCGCCGCCGCAGGTCAGATGGAACGGACTCTCGAGCTCGATGCGTCCTGCCGCGACGCCGCAGGAGCCCCAGCTCTGGACGCCCGTGTCTTCGCCGATGACGTAGACGTAGTTGCCGACTACGGCCGGGTTGTACTTGACCTCGTCGTCCTGGACCATGGTCACTTCTTCATAGATGCGCTCGGCATCCCCTTCGAACTGCGGTACGAGGAAGTCGAACACGTCGAAGGCGACCGTGCGCGCGGCGGCGAGCGTCTGCGCGTCCACTTCCTCGATCATGGTCACCAGGCGCGCGTTCGCGTCATCCCACGAAGCGTGGCGGCTGAAGCGGATCTCGTTGGCGCGGCCGATGCGCACGTACTGCGGAAGGGTCAGGAACTTGTTGCGGAGGAAGAACGGCACCAGGCCCGGACGGATCGTGTAGCCATCGATGGAGTCGTCGCTGCCGACCGCCAGGAAGTCCGCGCCGTTGCTCACCAGCCACTTGCCGGGGCGGCGCACGAAGCTGAACTCGCGAGGCAGGAAGGGGTTGGTGATGTCGAACGCAACCACGGCCTCCTCGGAGACCGCGATCAGCACGCCGAAGTTGAACGCGACGTCGTTCCAGCCGCGGTAGTCGGAATCGGCGAAGGAGTTGATGCCGGTGATGCGCTGCGGGTTCGTGAGCGTGGTGATGTCCACCAGCTCGATGCGCGTCGGGCATTGCGAGGAGAGCGAGCCGGGGCGGGGGTAGCACGGCATGTCGGTCTGCGGGAAGAGTCCCGCCAGCCGGTTGCCGGTCACGGCCATGCGCCGGTAGTGGAAGCCGGGTGCGCGATGCACGAGCACGGGCGCGGTTCCGTTCAAGCGCGTGTCGCGGAGGTCGTAGATCTCGAGGCCTGCTTCGCTGCTGACGAAGAGGAAGCCATCCGAGAAGGCCACGCCGCCTTCGGTCTCACGAGCGGCCATCGAGCCGAGGAAGTCCTCGCGCGAGATTTGCAGATTGCCGACGTCGTTGGGCGTGTAGGTGGTCAGCACCTGTCCGCGCAGCGCGTAGACCGTGTCGCCGAAGCGGAACACGCCGTGCGGCGAGAGATCGAAGCTCGTCGCAGCCGGTGTGGAGTCCGCGAGCGAGAGCGGACAATCCGCCGTGAGGTGCTCGGCCAACAGCGGAGCGGACGTACAAAGAAGGGTAAGGACGACCAGAGCGATCCGTGACCAAACGCGCATACATGCCTCCCAAAACACACCCGTGACGCCCGCTGAACTTCGCGCGCGAAGCGTCTCACGATACGCGGATTCCGCCCGTACATTGACAGCGCGGCCGCCGCTCCAAAGAGCTGATCGAGTTCGTCTAGCTCCTAAGTGTGTCGCAAAGCAGGGGTTCTTGGCAATACGGAGCTGTGGAATGGGCGTCGTGTATCATGACTTTCAACAAAGGAAACTATGCTCGACGGTCATGTGCTGGTTCTGAATCGATTGTTTCAGGCGGTGCAGATCACGTCGGTCCGACGCGCTCTGACCCTCCTCTACAAGGGACAGGTTCGCGCGGTCGATTCCGAGTACCGGACCTACGACTTCGAGAACTGGATGGACATCCCGGTCCAGCCGGACGACCACTACGTCGCCACGCCGAGCCGGAACATCCTCATCCCGCACGTGGTACAGCTGCTGGTCTTCGACCGCCTGCCGCGGCAGGAAGTGAAGTTCTCGCGCGGCAACATCTATCTGCGCGACCAGAACCGCTGCCAGTACTGCGGGAAGAAGTTCTCCTCGTCCGAGTTGTCGCTCGATCACGTGGTGCCCATCTCGCGCGGCGGAAAGTCGTCGTGGGAGAACGTCGTCTGCGCCTGCCTGCCGTGCAACGTGCGCAAGGGAAACAAGCTCCTCAGCGAGTGCGAGATGCGCCTCCGCCGCCACCCGGTGCGTCCGAAGTGGCACCCCCTCCATCGCCTCCAGGGACGGACGTACCCGGAGATCTGGAAGAACTTTCTGGATGAGGCGTATTGGAACGTCGAGCTCCGCGAGTGACCTCGCGCGGAGGGCGTTAGGCGTTTGGGAGTTGTCGTTTTGTGCAACGAGCTCCCCGGTCGCGACGCCTCCCAACCGCCCAGCGCCTGACGACGCCCGCGTTCACGCGAGCACGCGCACGTCCGCGATGCTCTTCCTCATGCGCCACTCGTCCGCCCGATGCCCGCCCGAACGCGCCGCAGGCGCGTCCGGGCGCGCACCTTGCTAACTCCCGACCGAGCACAGTTGTGTCTGTGCCTGGGAGTAGCAATGACGTTAGTGAATTCACTCTGTGCGGAGATCAGTGTTTTTCAGGGAGTCGGCGAGTCGACCGGGGTGATGGTCGAACGGAGTGCGATCCGCGGGAAGAAGGGCCTCTGCAAGAGCATGCGCGATCTGGCCATCAAGTCGCGCGTCCTCGGCGACGGCTACTACTACATCCCCATCGATCTCTGGCCGTCGTCGAGCGAGCCGGTGGTAGTCCACAAACACGACTGGACGGTGATCAGCTCCATCCCGCGCACGTCGCGCGCGACCAAGAAGCGCGCCGCGGTCAAATGAGCTCAGCCTCGTGGTACGCACCGTGCAGTCCGGCGGGTTGACGAAAACCACGATCGGGAGCTCGAGTTGATGAAGCTGTTCAGGATGGCATTTCTCGTTGCGGCACTCGCCGCGACACCGCTCTTCGCGCAGAACGAAGAAGGCCCCGGCCAGGCGCAGGGCGCCGCCGTCGACACCACCGGCAAGGGCTACACCGCCGCGTACGTGATCGAGACGTCGACGGGCCAGGTGCTGCACGCCGAGAACGAGCACCAGTCGCTGCCGACGGCATCCATGGCCAAGATGATGACGCTGCTCCTGGCCATGGAAGAGATCCGCGCCGGAAACCTGAAATACGAAACACCGGTGACGATCTCCGCGCGCGCCAGCAAGATGGGCGGTTCCCAGATCTATCTGCGCGCGGGCTCGGTGTGGCCGGTGAAGAATCTGATCATCGCCGCGAAAGTGCAGTCGGCGAACGACGCGTGCACCGCGCTCGCGGAAAAGATCGCCGGATCCTCGGAGGCGTTCGCGGACATGATGAATCAGCGCGCGCAGGAGCTCGGGCTGACGCATTCGAAGTTTTACGATCCGCACGGCCTCCCCAATTCCGAGAATCCGGAGATGGTGGACTCGATGTGTCCGCACGATCTGGCCATCCTCGGCAGGGAGCTGATGAAGCACCCGTTCATGCAGAAGCTGAGCGTGATCGCGGAGATGCCGTTCCGGAACGGGACGCTGGAACGGATCTACAACCCCAATCACCTCATCAATCCGCGCAAGGCCAACTACATGCAGGACGCCACCGGCATCAAGACCGGCTACACCGCGAAGGCCGGCTACTGCGTGACGGCGTCCGCGAAACGCAACAACATCGAGGTGATCGCGGTGGTCATGGGCGCGAAGACCGGCGGCGGTCCGAACGGCTCATTCGCCAACGCGGCGCGCCTGATGAACCAGGCTTTCGTCAACTACCGCATGGTCATCCCCGCGAAGAAGGGAACGGTGGTCGGACAGGCGCCGGTCACGGGCGGCCGCGCGGCCACGGTTCCGGTGGCGCCCGCCTCGGACGCAACCGCGCTGGTGAAACGCGGACAGGAAAAAGGCGTGACCGTCGCCTATCAGGGCAGCCCCGTTCTCGCGCCGGTGAAGCAGGGACAGCAGGTCGGCACGATCGTCGTGCAGCAGGACGGCAAGGTGCTGGCGAAGATCCCCGCGCTCGCGGCGGAAGCAGTGGACAAGCAGCCGTGGTGGAAGTCGTTCTGGCCGTTCTGACGCGCGCTTCGCGCGCGGGCGCCAACTACTCGAACAACACTCTCCGTCCCTCGATGCGGTAACCCCCACGCAACATCCCCAACGCCTCCGCGTACGCCGCATGCTCCTGTTCCAGGATGCGTGCGGCGAGAGTCGAGGCGTCGTCGTCTTCACGCACCTCGACGACGCGTTGGACGATGATCGGGCCGGCGTCGAGGTGCTCGTCGACGAAGTGCACGGTGCAGCCGGAGACTTTCACGCCGTACGCGACCGCCTGCGCCTGCGCGTCGACTCCCGGGAATGCGGGCAGCAGCGAGGGGTGAATGTTCAGGATGCGGTCGCGCCAGCGTTCGACGAACGCGGCGCTGAGCAGGCGCATGTAGCCGGCCAGCACGATGAAGTCGGGACGCGCGCCATCGAGCAGGCGCAGTACTTCCGCTTCGTGCGCGGCGCGATTCGCGAATGTTTTGTGATCGACGACGTGCGCGTCGTAGCCGTACTCGCGTGCGCGCTCGATGCCTGGCGCATCGGGGCGATTGGAGATCACGAGCGCGATGTCGGCGTCGAGCGCGCCACGCTTCACCGCTTCGTGGATGGCCTGGAAGTTCGAGCCGCGGCCCGAGAGGAGGATGGCCAGCCGCACGTCACTCGATCCAGCTTGCGTAACCGCTCGGCGGGATGTCGTACGCGACTTTGCCCGAGCCCTTCACGACATTTCCGATGAAGTAGAACTTCTGGCCGATCTGCGCGAAGTGCTTCGAGATTGAGTCGACCTGATCGGCGCCGGCGAACAGCACCATGCCGATGCCCATGTTGAAGACGCGCAGCATTTCCTCGCGATCGACGCCGCCTTTTTCGAAGATGAGCTGGAACAGCGGCAGCACCGGCCACGAGCCGAGCTTGATGCGCGCGTCGAGCGTCGAGGGCAGCACGCGCGGAACGTTGTCGGTCAGGCCGCCGCCGGTGATGTGCGCCATCGCGTGCAGCGCATTCTGCTCGACCAGCGGCAGCAGCGGTTTGAGATACGAAATGTGCGGCGCGAGCAGCGCCTCGCCTGCCTTGCCGATGCCGGGGATGATGGACTGGTGGTCGTAGCCGAGTTTCTCGAACAGCACCTTGCGCGCGAGCGAATAGCCGTTCGTGTGCAGGCCGACGGAGGGCAGGCCGAGCAGCACGTCGCCTTCGCGCACGGCCTTGCCGTCGATGAGGTTCTTCTCGTCGACCACGCCGAGGATGAAGCCGGCCACGTCGTAGTCCTCGTCGGAATAGAAGCCGGGCATCTCCGCGGTCTCGCCGCCGATGAGCGCGCAGTGGTTTTCCTTGCACGCGCGGGCCATGCCGCGGATGACGTCGGTCATCACCGGCGGACGCAGTTTGCCGGTGGCGTAGTAGTCGAGGAAGAACAGCGGACGCGCGCCCTGCACCAGGATGTCGTTCACGCAGTGGGAGACCAGGTCGTAGCCGACGGTATCGTGAATCTTCATCGCCTGCGCGACGCGCAGCTTCGTTCCCACGCCGTCCGTCGACGAGACCAGGATCGGCTTTTCGATCCCTTCGAAAGTGCCGCGAAAGAGACCGCCGAACGAGCCGATGTCGGACAGCACGCCGGGCGTGTAGGTATCGCGCGCGATGCGCCGCACCTCGCGCAGCGCCTCGTCCTGCGCGTCGATGTCGACCCCGGAATCGCGATAGCTGGTCACGGCGGCGGAGGATATCAGAGGGCGGTTCCTCGGGTTCCTCGGAGTTCCTCGGTTCCTCGGAGCGGCCACCCGAGGAACTCCGAGGAACTGCCGAGGCACTCCGAGGAACTCCGTACAATGCCGCGCCAATGGCCCAGGCACTTCTGATCAGCACACTCGTCACCATCGCCGGTCTCATCGTGACCGTGATCATGGGTTTCCGCGCGTCGCCGGCGCACATGGCCGATCACATCATCGTCGCGCTGGTGACGGTCGTGATCGGGCTCTTCTCGCAGTCGATGACCATGTTCTTCTTCATCGGCACGGGCAAGGAGCTGAAGGACAAGTCGGATCAGGATCCGTCGGTCGTGCAGCAGACCAAGGACTTCAAATCGCGCGTCTTCCCCGCGGCGATGTGGGCCATGACCGCGATCATGGTCACGTTCATCACCGGCGGCGGCGTCGGCAGCGGCAAGACACCCGTGTGGGTGCACGACGTGCTGACGGCGGTGTCGATCCTCATGTTCGCGCGGGCGTACTGGATTCAGATCCGGGCCATGAACGAGAACGCGACGTTGATGGAGCGGTATCTCAAGGAGTGAGCTGAATGACCTCGATCGACGCCAGCGCCTCCAGGTACTGCCGCACATCCTCCACCGCCACCGGCGCGTAGATCGCCGACAGCGCATCGCGGATCTCCTCGACGCTGCGGCGGCCATCGACGAGGTTCAGCGCTTCGTACTGATACTCCCCGCCCAGACGGATTTCCTTGTGCTTCGCGTAGTGCGCGGTGAAGTAGTCGTAGCCGAACGCGCCCATCGTTCCCTTGATCTTCGGATTGCGCCGGTACGCGCCCCTGGAAAGCGGCAGCTGCGGCGGCCGCACTCCAAATGTGTCGAGCGATGACAACATCTGTTGTTCGTACCAGCGCGCGAACTTGGTGACGTTCGGGTCTTTGCGACGCATGGCGACGGCGCCTCGCTCGAGCGCGAACGCTTCGACCATCTCGCGTAGCGCGTGTTTGTCGCCGTCGCCGATGGTGGCCAGCGCGTAGCCGCTCGCGGCGGCAATGAACGCCGCCCGCGCGAGTTTGGTCGCGTCGATGTTCGCCGGCACGTCCTTGTTGGTGTGGATGTAGCGATCCGGCCAGTCGTTGAGATAGATGGCGGGGATGCCGAACGAGCTGTCGCTGTAGACCTGATGATCGCTGCCGAGCGTGAGCGGCACGAACGCGGCGCGGAGCGGATCCTTCGTGCCGTCGCTGGCGAGCAGGGGCCAGCGCGCCGTGCCGGTCATCGCGTACGCGGCGGTTTGTTCGTTGACGAGCATGCCCACCGATTGCGCGACGTCGTACACGAACGACGGCAGGCTGGCCGGACCGCGCGTGACGTGAAAGATCGCCTTCGTCTCCGGGCCGCCGCCGACCATGTCCAGATGGATGGCTGCCTTGATGCGCTGCGCGAGCTCGGGGCGTCCATTCAGCAGCGCCAGCGTTCCTTCGATCTCGGGCGGCCAGACGAAGCGGATCGTGCGCCGCGGCGGCGCGAGCCGCTTTTCGGCGATCAACTTCGAGAGCGACCGCGCCACTTCGAGGATCGCCGCGCATCCCGAGGCGTTGTCGTTCGCGCCCGGGCGCGGGTGATCGAGATGGCAGCTGTACACGATCTCCTGCTCGCGCAGATCGCTGCCCGGGATCACCGCCGTGGCGATGTCGTATGCGCCTCTTTCCTGCCCTGCGCGCACGGCGGCGTGCATGCGGATCGTTTCGCCGGACCGGAGCCGCTGCTGCAGCGCGCGTGCGGTGCGTAGCGAGACCATGAACGCGAACGTGCGCTCGTCATCGGGCGCAAACGTTTCGAGATGTCCCCAGCGGATCAGCGTGTCGTCCTCGCCGTACCAGGCAGTGCGCTGGTTCTGCGCGTAGCTGATGATCCCCGCCGCGCCGAAACGCCCGATCGCCAGCGGTGCGACACTGCCGGGTTGCGATGAGGTGAGGACGAGCTTTCCCTTGATCTTTTTGTTTGCGTAATCCGCTTCGCTCGTCCCCGCGCCGATGTCGATCAGCTCCGCGGTCGCTTCGCCGCTGACGCTGTCCTGCGCGAGCGTGATCGGCGCGGCCTCCCAGCTGGCGATGCGCGTTCTGCGACCGCCATCCGCGTCGAGCTCCCACAGCTCCGCGAATTCGGCGTTCCATGCCGGGCGCGATCGCTGCGTGCCGTAGAAGATCGTGCCGTCCGCCGGCAGCGACTCGATGTGCGCGCTAGCGAGACCGTAGCGTTTCAGATCGGCGACGATCTGGTCGGCCGCGGCGCGGAATCCGTGCGAGCCGCGCATGCGGTGGTGCCGCGAGAATCCTTCGACGTTGCGCTTCGCGGTCTCACCGGAGATCTCGGTCGCCAGCGCGGAGATTTCCCTGTCGTCGAGGAAGGGGAGCGTTTGTGCGTTCAGCGAGACTGCGAAGAGACCGATCGCGAGAAGGCGCATTCACGCACGATACAACGCCGCGCCCCAGTGCAGTCCCGAGCCGAGGGCGGTGAAGCAGACCAGCATGCCCGGCTGCACGCGTCCGTCCTGCACGAGCTCGTGGAAGAGGATCGGCAGCGTGCCGGCGGTGGTGTTGCCGTAGCGCTCGATGTTGTGCGGCACTTTCTCCGGCGGCAGTCCGAGCTGCTTCGCGACCGCTTCCACGATGCGCAGGTTGGCCTGATGAATGATCAGCAGGTCGATCTGCGACGGGTCCACCCCCTCGGCCGCACAGACGTCGCGCACCGCCGCCGGCATCTTCGACACCGCCTGCTTGAACACCTCGCGGCCTTCCATCACCGGGATCTGTTCGGTCGCGTCGAGCTGCTCGTGCGTCACGAACGGCCGCCGCCGGAAACCGACGCCCGCCGTGTACAGCGCCTCGATGTTCGAGCCGTTCGTGAAGAGCCTCGTGGCCAGGATGCCGCGTCCGTCGCCGTTCTCCGACGCCTCGACGATCACCGCGCCGGCGCCGTCGCCGAACAACACCGTCCGGTCGCGGATGGCCGTATTCGCCGCGTACTCCTCCGGCGTCGTTTCGCGCGTCGACTTGCCGATGGTCAGGTCCCAGTTGTTCTGCCACGGCATGAATGGCGTGTGGACGTCCGCGCCGATCAGCAGCACGCGTTTGTACTTGCCGCTGCGCACCAGCGAGTCGGCGAGATCGAGTCCGTACAGAAAGCCGGAGCACTGCTGGCGGATGTCGAACGTCGGCGTCGTTTCCGCGAAGCCCATCTTCGCCTGCAGCACCGGGCCGTTGCCGGGAAAGAAGTGATCGGGCGTCATCGTGGCGAAGACGATCGCGTCGATGTCGTCCTTCGTCTTTCCCGCGGCTGCCAGCGCTTGCTCGGCCGCCAGTCTGCCCAGATCCGAGGAGCCCTGGCCGTCGTCGACGTACCGCCGCTCCTCGACGCCGCTGCGCGTGCGGATCCATTCATCCGACGTGGCCATGACCTTCGCCAGGTCGTGGTTCGTGACGACGTTGTTGGGGATGCCGATGCCGGTGCCGGTGATGATGGAGCGCATGGGCGGAGAGTAT
>CAMPKJ010000053.1 GCA_946887105.1 uncultured Acidobacteriota bacterium
CCCGCGGCCGAGCTTCCGGCCACGAATCGCCGCTCCGTGAAAAGCGAAGCGGCGGGTGACTACGCGATCGTCGATGGTCCTGATGGCGGCCCATTTCTTCCGGTCCGATGGCCGAACTGCGAAACCAATTGTTTGATCGGCTACCTATGGAGCGGCGATCAAGGAGGGATCGACTTTGAGCCGCCCCTCCTCGAGACTGCGATGCAGGCTTGGAACGAACATTCGGGTTCTAACGTAAACCTAGCGCTCGGCGGTAACAGCCTCGCCACTGACCTCACCGTATACGACAACGAGAACACCATCCTCCTTAACAACACGAGCTCACCTGATTTCGGTGTGTGTTCCGGCAGCATCGCGTGCGGCGGCGTGTGGGCGACGGACACGATCCATTCGTTCCGGGGCCAGGATTTCTACACCGCGATTGGTGGTGACGTGCTCGTTCGTCCGGGCACGTACACCGACGAAGCGTTCGAGTCCATCGTCGCGCATGAACTCGGCCACACCATCTCCTTGCGCCACTCGGACGAAGGCTCTCCTTCCAGCAACTCCGCGTTGATGAACTCGAGCGTTCCGCTCGGCGGCGCCGACCTGCAGGATTGGGACAACGACGCCATGTCGGAGCTTTACGGCGAAGGCGCGCCCTGCGATCCTCCGTCCGGCCTCAACACCTCCGGCGGCGGGACAATCTTCGCCGGAGAGACGCGCACGCTCTCCGTCACCGCCAGCGGCACCACGCCCTTCACCTATCAGTGGTACCGCGGCAATTCCGGCGACACCTCCAACCCTGTCGGTACGAACAGCAGCCAGTTCACGACCCCGCCGCTGACCGAGACCACTTCGTATTGGGTCAAGGTCACCGGCTGCACGCCTCCGCAGAGCGTTCCCAGCAGCACCATCACGGTCAACGTGCAGGAATGCCCGGTCCCGGAAATCACCGAGCAGCCGCAGAACAAAAACATCGCGCCGAATACCACCGCCACGCTCACCGTCGTCGCCGCGGGTGGCGCACCGTTCAGCTATCAGTGGTATCGCGGCAACCACGGCGATACGTCGAATCCGGTCGGCAACAGTTCGCCGAGCTTCACCACGCCGCAGCTCACGCAGACCACGTCGTACTGGGTGAAAGTCACGAACGACTGCGGTCTGGTCGCGCTCAGCGAGACCGCCACCGTCGAAGTGCAGGCCTGCCCGAAACCGGCGTTCACGTCGCAGCCGCAGAGCCAGAACATCGCGCCGAACGCCACCGCCACGCTCACCGTCACCACCACCAGCAACACCACCGTCACGTATGAGTGGTATCGCGGCGAAGTGGGCGTGACCACGAACAAAGTCGGCACGAACTCCCCGAGCTTCACCACGCCCGCGCTCACGCAGACCACGTCGTACTGGGTGCGTGCGATCAACAATTGCGGACACACCGACAGCGCGCAGGCCACCATCACCGTCGGCAGCGCGTGCCTGCCGCTCTCGATCGTGAACATCCCCGCCACGGTCGGGCTCCTCGTCGGCGATAGCGTCACCATCAACGTCACGCCCGCCGGCACCGGCCCGTTCACGTATCAGTGGTATCAGGGAGCGACCGGCGTCACCACGACGCCCATCGCCGGCGGCACCACCTCCGGCCTGCCCATCGGGCCGTTCGCCGCCAGCGGCACGTTCAACTACTGGGTCAAGGTGGCGGACGCGTGCAACAACTCCATCAACAGCGCCACCGTGGTCGTCACCGTCAGTTGCGGAACGGCGGACACGCCGGCGATCTCGGCGCCCTCGATCTCGCACTACACCGCCGGCTACGACGTCAGCTGGACGGGCAACCTCGTGCAGACGCCGAAGTTCGAATTGCAGGAAGCGCGCGATGACAACTTCACGGTCGGCCTGAAGACGTTCACGATCACCGGCGAGCTGCACCAGACCATCGCCCCGCATCTCGAGATCGCCACCGACACGCGCTTCTACTATCGCGTGCGCGGCATCTCCGGCTGCACGCAACTGCCGGGCACGTATTCGAAGGTGACCAGCACCGTGATCACGCGTCCGCAGTCGCAATCGAGCACGGAGTTTTCGATCAGCGTGCCACAGAGCGCAGCGCAGACGTTCATCCAGGACTATCTCGTGCCCGGTTTCGGCGAGACCGCCACGAACAACGACACGTTCGCGATCATCACCGACGTGCCGTGGCTGACCGTGTTCCCGTCCTCGGGTGCGCTGTCGGCGGGCGGCACGACCGTGCAGTTCACGATCAATCCGTCCTTGCTCGACATCGGCTCGACCACCGGCACGGTGCTGGTGACGCGCTCGCAACCGTCGTCCGCGCGCCACGGCATCGTGACCGAGGCGGACAAGAAGTTCACGCTGCCCTTCACGGTCAGCAAAGTCACGCCGGTCACGCCCGCGCCGCGCGATCCGAACGCGCCTCCGGGAACGCTGCTCGTCCCCGCCATCGCGCATGCCGGCGGGATCGGCACGCACTTCCAGTCGGACGTGCGTATCGTGAACGCCTCCGGCACCGCAATCGATTACGAGCTGTCGTTCACGCCGTCGCAGACGAACGGTACCCAGACCGGCAAGCAGTTGCCGCTGACCATCAACCCGGGCGACACCAAGGGCCTCGACGACATCGTGAAGGCGTGGTTCGGCGCCGGCGTTCTCGGCGAAGGCGGACTGGGCACGCTCGAGATCCGTCCGCTCAACAACGCCAATCCGCAGGCCACCTTCGCCTCCAGCCGCACGTACGCGATCGACGCCAGCAGCGTCAGCGCGAACGCCGACTGCAAGGTGGTGCGCTGCACGCTCGGCCAGTTCATCCCCGCGCTCGGCCTCGACAAGTTCGTCGGCAACGTCCTGAGCGACTCGCTGGCGAAGATCAGCCTGCAGCAGATCTCGAACAGCCTCGACGCCAGCGGCTTCCGCACGAACCTCGGCTTCGTGGAAGGCTCGGGCACGTTCGCCACCATGCGGCTCACGCTGCGCGACGGCGCGAACAACATCATCAAACAGGTCGAGCGGAACATTCAGCCGTACGGACACGAGCAGACTTCGGTCTCGGCCGTCTTCGGCCCGACCGCGATCAGCGACGGCCGCGTGGAAGTCGAAGTGATCTCGCCGGGCGGCAAGGTGTCGTCGTACGCCTCGGTGGTCGACAACGCCACCGCCGATCCGCTGCTGGTCTTCCCGGTGCAGGCGCAGCGCGTCGCGTCGCAGCATTACGTGCTCCCCGGCGTCGCGGAGCTCGACAACGGTCCGGCGTCGAACTTCCACACCGACATGCGCATCTACAACGCCGGCAACGCGCCGGTGCCGGTCACGCTCGCGTATTACCCGCAGACCGGCGACAACACGCCGCGGCCCGCGAACGTGACCTTGACCATCCAGCCCGGCCACGTGCACGCCATCGACAACGTTCTGCCGGAGCTCTTCCAACTGTCCCGCACCGGCGGAGCCGTGACGCTCGACGCGCCGGGCACGTCCTCGCTGGTCGTGACCGCGCGCACGTACAGCCGCGACAGCGACGGCGGTACGTACGGCCAGTTCATTCCCGGCGTGACCGCGGCCGATGGTGTCGGCCTCACCGATCGCGCGCTGGAAGTGCTGCAGCTCGAGCAGTCCGACCAGTACCGCACGAACCTCGGCCTGGTCGAAGTGACCGGCAATCCGGTGACGGTCGAAGTGGTCGGCACGAACGGCAGCAAGATCAGCGCACGCACCGAGGTCCCGCTGAACGGGAACGAGTTCCGCCAGCTCGGCCGCATCTTCGATCAGCTCGGAATCAGCGGCGCGTCGTACACAGGACGCGTGAGCGTGAAGGTGATCGGCGGCAACGGCAGGGTGGCGGCGTACGGTTCGGTGGTGGACAACAAGACCATCGATCCGACGTACGTGCCGGCGCAGTAACGCGATTCAGATGCGCGGCGGCTGCACCGCGGCCGCCGCGCGATCCACGAACCACCACGTCTCCACTCCCCGTGTCGCGAGCGCAACCGGATGCGCCGCTCCTTCCTGCACCTCGCGAATGACCTTGGCCTTCGCCGCGCCCATCGCCAGCACCATGCGTGACGTCGCCGCGCGCAGCACCGGCATGGTCAGCGTGACGCGCCACTGATCGAGCCGCGGCACGAACACCGCACTGGCGATGCGATCCTCGACATCGAGCACCGGCGTCCCCGGAAAGAGCGAGGCCGTATGTCCATCGTCGCCGCATCCGAGCAGAACCAGATCGAGCGCGGCGATGCCGAGGGCGCGCCATTCCTCGTCGAACACACGCGCGGTCTCAGCGGGATCGTTCCGCTCTGTCTTGAATCGCAGCCACCGCTCCGGTACGCCGCGCGCGAAGAGCGTCCGCTCGATCATGGCCGCGTTCGACTGCGGATCATCGGGCGGCACGTAACGCTCGTCGACGAGCACCCACGTCACGTCCTGCGGCAGCGACTCCGCCAGAATCTCGTACAGCCGGATCGGCGTCGTGCCGCCGGTGAGACCGATCGTCCTGGCACCGCTCTGCCGGATGGCGCGTGCCGCGGCGTTCGCGAGATCTTCCCCGTCGTCGAAGACCCGCAGGTTCACGCGGCGAGTCTCCGCGCGATCTTCAGCGTCCTCAGATACACGCGATCCGCTTCCGGCCGTTTGAGCAGCCGCACGATCAGCTCCTCGGTCTCCCGCGCGAGCGAGCGCGTGATGCAGTCGATGGACGTCTCGATTCCATCCGCGCGTGCGACGAGCACGCCGCGCTCGCGCTCCTGCCGGATCATCGCCGTCGTATCGGCAAAGTGAATCTCGATCTCGCAGATCCCCGGCTCGAGTCCGCGCTGCGCGTGCTCGAACGCGATCTCCGTTCCGCTCTGCGCCGTCAGCCATGCCACGTACAACAGCGCCTCGGCGATTTCTCCGAATGACGTTCCGCCGCCGCTGATCACTTTCACGCTGCGGATCGCGCGCAGCCGCTCGCGCATCGACGGCGGATCGAACAACGCCGCCGTGGCCGAGCGCCACTCTTCGATGCGCGCCCAGTTCAAGTCCGCGGGCGCGGTGGTGGTCTGTTCGCCGATGCGCGACACGAGCTCGAGATCGGCCGCGCCGTTGAAGTGCGACGAGTCGACGATCAGGCGGTCGGCGGGATCGAGCAGCGTCTCGACGTAGCGATGCTGATCGTTCGGAAGATCGCCCAGCCACCACACCGCCACCGGCATGTCGGGCAACAGCAGCGCGCTGACCAGCGGCGGGATGTGCTGCACGCGCTCCCCCGCCGCGACGATCACCACCTCTTCCGAACAAACCTGCCGTCCGCCCCCGACGAGATGGCAGTTCGCCGAGATCCACGAGGCGATGCCGTCGTCGCCGCGCGGATCCGCGCGCACGACGATCGTGCGCTGCGGCACCTTCGCGCTCGCGCGCGCCAGCACTTCCGTTGCCCGCGTGTGCTCGGCCGCGCTCCACGTGTGCGCCACCACGTTCCACAACGCCGCGCGCGTGACCGCGCGCTCGCCTTCGTGTTTCTCCGCGCGCCACAGCTCCGCGAGCTGGCGCTCGATGGACGTCACATCCGCTACGGACGTCGCCATTTGCGGCCGTCCCTTTCGATCAGTTCATCCGCCGCCTCCGCCCCCCATTGCCCGGCCGGATGGAAGTGCAGCGGCGCTTCGTCGCGCGACCACGCGTCGAGCAGCGGGTCGAGCCACGCCCACGCGGTCTCGATTTCGTCGCGGCGCGCGAACAGCGTCGCATCTCCCTGCATCGTCTCCAGCAGCAACCGTTCGTACGCCTCGGGCGGCTCCGCGCCGAACGACGTCGCGTACCGGAACTCCATCGACACCGGCGCGGTGCGCACCGTCGGCCCGGGCAGCTTCGAGTCGAACTTGAGCGAGATCCCCTCGTCCGGCTGGATGCGGATCGCCAGCACGTTCGCGTGCATCTTCATCCCCAATCGGCTGAACAGCGGATACGGCGCGGGACGGAAGTGGATCGAGATGTCGGTGACGCGCTTCGGCAGACGCTTGCCGGCGCGCAGGTAGAACGGCACGTCTGCCCAGCGCCAGTTGTCGATGAAGATCTTCAGCGCCGCGTACGTCTCCGTGGTCGATTCGGGGTTGACCTTCTCTTCATTGCGGTAGGCAGCCACCGGCTCGCCGAGGACGGAGCCCGCGGCGTACTGCGCACGGACGGCGTCGGCGGCGGAGAGCGGACGCAGCGCGCGCAGGACCTTCACCTTCTCGTCGCGCACCGCGTCGGCTTCGAACGCCACCGGCGGTTCCATCGCCACGAGTGAGACCAGCTGCAGCATGTGGTTCTGGATGATGTCGCGCGCGATGCCGGCGCCGTCGAAGTAGCTGCCGCGCTTCTCCACGCCGATCGACTCGGCCACGGTGAACTGCACGTGATCGATGTACTGGCGATTCCAGAACGGCTCGAAGATGCCGTTCGCGAAGCGCAGCACGAGCAGGTTCTGCACGGTTTCCTTGCCGAGGTAGTGATCGATGCGGAACACCTGCCGCTCGCGGAACGTGTGCACGGCCACGCGGTTCAGCTCGCGCGCCGATGCGAGGTCGTGGCCGAACGGCTTCTCGACGATCACGCGCGTGTACGGACCGCTGGTTTCGGGATCGTGGACCATCCCTTTCGCGCCGAGCGTCTCCACGACTGTCGGGAAAAAGTCGGGCGGAACGGCCAGGTAATAGATGCGCCGGCCGTCGGTGCCGCGGGTCTTGTCGTACTCGGCCAGCCGATCGCGCAGACGGTCGTATGCCGATGCGTCGCCGAACTCCCCCTGCACGTAGAACAGCCCCTTCGCGAAGTTCTCCCACACCGCCTCATCGACGGGACGCGTACGCGCGTGCTCGTTGCAGGCCCCTTTCATGACGTCGCGGAAGTCGTCGTTGCTGATCGGCGCGCGCGCGAAGCCGACGATGGTCTGACCCGGCGGCAGCAGACCGTCATGCGCGAGCGAGTACAGGCCCGGGATCAGCTTGCGCTGCGTGAGATCGCCCGACGCGCCGAAGATCACCAGGCACGATGGCTCCGGCACGCGCTCCTGTTCGAGCCCTTCACGCAGTGGGTTCGGTTGCATGGCTGGAAGTCTAGCTGTTCCGCGGGTTCCTCGGGTTCCTCGGAGTGCGCCGCCCCTCCTCCGAGGAACTCCGAGGAACCGCCGAGGAACCGAGGAACTTCGCTGTTGTATGCTCCGCGCATGACGTGGCAATACTCTCCGCGCGTGGCAGTCGTGGCCGGTCTTCGCACGCCGTTTGCGAAGTCGGGAACGCATTACGCCCATCTCTCCGCTCTCGACCTCGGCAAGATCGTCGTCACCGAGTTGCTGCAGCGTTCCGGTATCGATCCGAACGAGGTGCAGGAGCTGGTCTTCGGCAACGTCATCCCCTCGGTGAAGGCGCCGAACATCGCGCGCGAGATCGTGCTCGGCACCGGGTTGCCGCGCAAGATCCCCGCGCACAGCGTGAGCGAAGCGTGTGCGTCGGCGAACCAGGCCATCACCTCCGGCTCGGACATGATCGCGCGCGGTTACGCCGACACCGTCATCGCGGGCGGCGCGGAGTCGCTCTCCGACGTGCCCATTCTCTTCTCGAAGAAATTCGCCGACGCGCTCGTCTCCGCGAGCAAGCAGAAATCGCTCTCCGGCAAGCTGGCCGCGTTCGCGAAGATCCGTCCGAGAGACCTCGCGCCCGACGCGCCGGCGATCGCCGAGTCGTCCACCGGACTGACCATGGGCGAGTCGGCCGAGAAGATGGCCAAGGCCAACGGCATCACGCGCGAGGAGCAGGATCGTTTCGCGCTGCAGAGCCATCACCGCGCCGCGGAAGCGACGGCCAGCGGACGCTTCAAAGACGAAGTGATGCCGGTAGTCGTGCCGCCGTCCTTCGACAACATCGTCGAGACCGACAATCTCATCCGCGGCGACAGCACGCTGGAGGCGATGGCGAAACTGAAGCCGGTCTTCGACCGCAAGTACGGCACGATCACCGCCGCGAATGCATCGCCGCTCACCGACGGCGCCGCCGCGGTGATCCTGATGTCGGAAGAGAAGGCGAAGGCGCTCGGCATCAAACCGCTCGGCTACATCAAGAGCTACGCATACGCCGCGGTCGATCCGTTCGATCAGCTGCTGCAGGGCCCCGTCTTCGCGCTGCCGATCGCGCTCGAGCGCGCGAAGGTGAAGCTCGACGAGATCAAAGTCATCGAGATGCACGAGGCCTTCGCCGCGCAGGTGCTGTCGAACATCCAGTGGATCGGCTCGAAGAAGATCGCGCAGGAGAAGCTCGGCCGCAGCGAAGCGATCGGACAGATCGATCCGGCCCAGATCAACCGCACCGGCGGCTCCATCGCCCTCGGCCACCCGTTCGGCGCCACCGGCGCGCGCATCGTCACGACCGTGTGCAACGAGCTGCAACGGACCGGCGAGCAGTACGGATTGGTGACCGTCTGCGCGGCGGGTGGAATCGGCGTAGCGATGGTGCTGGAGCGCGAGTAGCGGTCACAGCGCACGCATGTGCGCTTCGATTGCGCCCGCGGTCATCGGGCGTCCGAACCAATACCCTTGTGCTTCATCGCATCCGGCGTCGGTCAGGAACCCGGCTTGCTCTGGTTCTTCGACGCCTTCGGCCACCACGCGCAGGCCGAGTGCGTGCGCGGTGGCGAGGATGGCGTTGACGATCGCGCCGGCGGATCGCGAAGCCGGCAGGTCGTGGACGAAGGAGCGATCGATCTTCACCCCCGTGATCGCGAATCGTTTCAGATAGGCGAGCGACGAGTAGCCGGTGCCGAAGTCATCGATGGTGATCTCGACGCCGAGGTCGCGGAGATCGTCGATCAACCGCACGGTGGCGTCGGCGTTGGACATGGCCGTCGTCTCGGTGATCTCGATCTCGAGCGTATTGCGCTCGATGCCGTGGCGCTCGATGGCCCGTCGTACGGTGTCGAGAAACCCCGGATGCTGGAAGTGTCGCGCGCCGACGTTCAACGCGATGCGCGGCGGTGCGATGCCGCACTCGCGCCACGCGCGCAGCTGGCGGCAGGCCTCATCGATCACCCATTCGCCGACGTCGATGATGATCGCGCTCTCTTCCACGGCGCGGATGAAGGCCGCGGCTGGAATCAGCTCGCCGTCGCGTTTCCAGCGCAGCAATGCTTCCAATCCGAGGAGACCGCCGTCGGGCAGGCGGACCTGCGGTTGATAGACAAGAGACAGCTCGCCCAGCTCGATGGCGCGGCGCAGACGCGTTTCGACGCCCAGCCGCTCCGCCGCGGCGATGGTGAGATCGGCGGAGGCGAGTTGATGGCGGTGGCCACCGAGGTCCACGGCTCGCCGCAACGCCGCTTCGGCGGCCCGGAAGAGTTGATCGGCGGAGTCTCCGTGTCGCGGAAATTCAGCGACGCCGATGCTCGCGGTGACGCGGATCTCGGCTGCGCCAACGGCGAACGGCGTCGATGCAATGGCCGCACCGATGACTTCGGTCACCGCCAGGTGCGGCGCGGTGGTGAGCACCGCGAACGAGTCGCCGCCGATGCGGGCCACGAAACCGTCCGCGGCGGCCGAGACGATGCGCGCGGCAACCATCCGCAGCAGCGCATCGCCGGCCTCCTGCCCCGCGGCGTCGTTCACGCAATGCATCGAGTCGATGTCGAGGATCAGCAACGCCAGCGCGCCGCTGCTGCGTCGCGTGTCGCGGATCGATCGCGTCAGGTTCTCGCGGAGATCGGCCCGGTTGGGCAGGCGCGTGAGCGCGTCGTGCGCCGCCTGCCACGCAACGGTCCGTTCCGCGCGCCGCAGTGCCGTGGTGTCGCGGGCAATGCCGAGACAACCTGCGATCGGTCCGCCCGGAACGCGCAGCGGCGCGAGATGCACCTCGTACACGCGATCCGCCATCTCGTAATCGACGTCGATGGTCTCGCCGCGGAGGACGCGATGGTGAACCGCCGCGGTGCGGCTCACCATCTCCTGAATGTCGACGCCCGGCTGGCGCAACGCGGCTCCTCGCGCCGCGGTCAGCCGAAGGTCCGCGCCGGTCGACCACACCAGAGACGCGGCTCCCTCGAGCAGTGCCGCCGCGAGCTGCGCTTCCGGATCGAGCATCAGTCCTGGACCGTCAGCACTTTCACGCCGGCCGGAATCGTCGCGCTCTCGCTGACGTAACCGACGGCGTCGGGATTGGTTCGGATCAGCTCGAGCACCTGCGTGTCGGTGGAGAGCTCCGCCGGCGGCGTGGCGCGTCCGGAGAAGATCATCTTCTGCCAGTAGCTCTTCACCCAGAGCACTTCCTTGCCGAGGAGATCCTTCGTGAAGGTGGCGCGCGCGGCGCTCTTCTCCGACTGATCGACCGGTATGACCGCGCGCCCGTTCTCCCAGCGCGTGACCCGTTTGAGGAACAGGTCGGCGATCTTCGTTTTGGTGACCGAGTCCTGCGCGTTCGTCGCGTGCACGACCACCTTCACGCCCGCCGCGTTGGCACGGGCGATCGACAACAGCAGGAACAGTCCGAGCGCGGCGACGAATCGTTTCTTGATCATCATCGTCGTCTCCTCAGAAGCTGAACTGCGCGCCGACCAGGATCATGTCGGTGTCGCGCTCGAGAATGCCGCTGGCCAGCGCGGCCTTCACCTGGTCGCTGGTCTCCGGGAAGGCGAAGCGGTTGCCTTCCGTGCGCTGATAGCTGCCGCGGACGACGAAGCTCGGGCTGAACCAGTAACTGACGCCCAGCGCCGCCTCGCGATGCTCGAGGAGCTGCGGAAAGATCGCCGGCAGATCGTCGAGATCCGTCCCCGGCAGCGTCACGTCGACTTGATCCCAGCGCGCCGCCACCTGCCAGTGCTCGCCGATGCGATACGACGTTTCGATGTAGCCGGCGTCGACTTCGAAGTCGCTGCCGTTCTTCAGATGTCCCCATTCGCTGCGCACCGCGAAGCGATTGCGCGCGTATTCGGCGTGCGCGGCGAACACGTCGCGCTTGTCGGTGTCGACGTTGGAGAGATCCGTGTATGCCTGGCCGCTGTAGCCGGAGCCGCCGAAGGTCAGCCCGTCCACCGGCGTGGTGACGTTGAGCCGTCCGCCGTATGCATCCTCCACGCGATAGCCGAACGTGATGGACGGCTCCGCGAAGAACTTGCTGGACGTCGACAGCAAACCGGGCGTCTCGAAGTCGCCTTCGATCTGTCCGCCGTACACGTCGTACTGCAGGCCCCATTTGCCGGCCGCCACCGTTCCGGTGATGCCGGCGCCGTTGTACGCGCGCGCCGTGAAGCCGTTCGCTCCGTACAGACTTTGCGGCAGCGAATAGAACGGACGAACGGTGCCGACGTCGAACACCTCGCCGTAGATGCCGAACGGATGCTTCACGCGTCCGGCGCGCACGCGCGCGGCGTCATGGAACGCCCACTCCGCGAACGCATAATCGAGCTCCGCCTGCTCCTGATCGCTGCCCGATTCGAGGCGCATCTGCGCGACGATCGAAAGCTTCTCGATTGGTTTGGCGGAGACATTGAGCGCGAACTCGGCGTTGTCGTATTCGCCGGCTTCCGTGCCGAGCGAATACTTGTGACCGTCCGTCTTGCCGTAGGCCCAGCCGCCGAAACCGTGGATGTCGATGGTGCTGCCCGTCGTCTGTGCGGCCAGCGGCGATGCCGCCAAAGCCGTCAGCACGAGACAGCAGAAAATCCGATGGAAACGATGCATTCTGCAAAATCCTCCGGTGCCTCTCAGGGCAACCGGGAGACCATGCGGGCCAGCTTGCGTAAGTTTCTGACAATGCGCCGTTTGTGCGAAAACGACGCGTTCTGGAAAGAAGCCGGTTTCGCGAGTTTCCGCGAGAATTTCGCGAGAATCCCTGCCTACGGCTTCTCGATGGCGAACGCCTTCATCCGCGACTCGAGCGTCGAGGGCTTGATGTGCAGCAGTTCGGCGGCGCCGCCGCGGCCCGAGATTTTCCAGTTCGCGCGGCGAAGAGCATTGAGCAGGTTCGTGCGCTCCATGTCGCGCCACTGCGGATCGCTGATGATGTCGCCGCGCGTCACGTCGGCGCGCACGGTGTCGTCATCCTGAATGCCGGACGTTCCCATCGATTCGATGAATGGATCGACCGGCAGCGGCCCGGTGGTGTGGCGCGCGACCGCATCGAAGACCATCGCCCGCAGCTCGCGGATGTTGCCCGGAAACTCGTACCGGCCGAGTGCGCGATAGAGGCGTTCCGGCACGACGGGCGGCTGCTTGCCGAGGTCCTGGGCCGCTTCGCGCCCGATGTGGTTGACGAGCAGCGGCAGATCGCCGGCGCGCTCGCGCAGCGGCGGGATGCGCACGTGGTACGAGCGGAGGCGGAAGTACAGATCACGCCGCAAGCGCGACACATCCTGATGCGTCGCCGCGATGACCCGCGCCTCCAGCCGCTTCGGCACGTCGTCGCCGAGGGTGTAGTACTCGCGCTCCTGCAACACGCGCAACAACTTCACCTGCGACGCCTCGGCCAGATCGCCGATCTCGTCGAGGAACAACGTTCCGCGCCCGGCCTGCTCGATCATGCCGCGGCGTGTGCCGCTCGCGCCGGTGAACGCTCCCGGACGATGCCCGAACAGCGTGTCCGAGAACATCGTGTCGTCCAGTCCCGCGACGTTGACGGCGATGAACGGGCCGCGGCGTCCGCTGAGCTCGTGCAGCGCGCGCGCGATCAACTCCTTGCCCGTTCCCGTTTCTCCGGTGATCAGCGCCGGATGCGATCCGCGCGCGATCACCTCGAGATACGCGAACAGGCGGATCATCGACGCATCCGCGGTGATCAGACCGGCGAAGGCGCGCGGCTGTTCGAGATCCTGCTCGAGCAGTTTCGAGCGAAGCCGCGCATTCTCGTCGCGGAGCTCGCGGTGCTCGAGTGCGCGCCTCACGGTGGCGATCAGCTCGTCGGGTCCGACCGGCTTCAGGAGATAGTCGTACGCGCCGACTTTCATGCAGTCCACCGCGATCCGCACGTCCTGTTCCGCGGTGACGACGACCACCGGAATCTCGGGATGCGAGGAGGCGATGCGCTCCAGCAGCTCGCGGCCGCCGATGTGCGGCATCATCAGATCGAGCAGGATCAGCGCGACCGGCTCGTCTTCGAGCAGCGGCTCGACGCTCAGGGAGTCGGCGCACATCAGCACCTCGTCTAAGCCGTTCGCGCGCAGCGTGCGCCGCACACCGTTGAGGACCACTTCCTCGTCGTCGACGATCAGGATGGTTGCCATGCACGCCTCTCGATAGGGATGGACAACGTTGCGCTGGTGCCCGCGCCCGGCGTGGACTCGAACGTCAACTCGCCGCCGTGCTCCTGCGCGATGCGATCCGACACGGCCAGGCCCAGTCCCGAGCCGCCGCTCGCGCGCTTGGTGGTGAAGAACGGATCCTTGATCTTGCGCAGGTCGTCGGCGGCGATGCCCGGGCCTTCATCCGTGACGCGCACGAACACGTGCGTGGGCGTGCGGCCGGTCTCGATGACGATCGCGCAGTCGGCGTTCTCCAGCGCCTGGCAGGCGTTGATGACCAGATTGACCAGGACCTGTTCGAGGCGGCCCTGGTTGGCTGGAACATTGGGGAGATCGGGCGCGAGGACGGTGGAGAATCGCGTGGTCGCCTTGCGGATGTGACTGCCCAACAGGCGCAGCGAGGAGCTGACCACGTCGTTCATCGAGACCGGACGGCGCTCGCCGTCATAGTGATCGAGTGCGAAGCCGCGCAGTTCGGTGACGATGCCGCGGATGCGCTCGGACGCGCGCTCGATGTCGTCGATCATCGCCGCACCTTCGCCGCGCATCTCCTCCCACGGCATGTTCCCGATGCGTGTCGCGCCCTCGCGCGACGCATGCTCGTCGACGATCGGGATGATGCTTCGCCACGCGTCGCGCAGCAACGGCGCATTCAACATGATGGAGTGATTGGGATTGTTGATCTCGTGCGCGACGCCGGACACCAGCACGCCGAGGGAGATCATCTTGTCCGCGCGGGTCATCGCTTCGCGCTCGCGCTGTGCGGCCTCCTCGATCTGCCGCTGCTCGGTGACGTCCTGGACGATCCCGTAGACGCGGGTCACGTCGCCGGCCGCATTCCGCTCCGCGAACGACGCACCGCGCGCGACGATCGTGGTCCCATCCGCGTGCACCAGGATCGACTCGCGGTCGGCGCCTTCCTTGCGGTGCCCGTGCACGGCCATCCATGCGAATCGCTCGCGGATGCGCGGCTGGAAATCCTCCCGGAAGCACGCCACCACTTCTTCGACCGATCCGAATCGCGCCTGCGCCTGCCCGGTGAAGATGCGCCAGAAACCGGCGGAGCCGAAGACCTGATCGGTCGACACATCCCACTCATAGCTCCCGATGCGGGCGAGCACTTCCGCTTCTTCGAGGATCTGTTTGCGATGCACGAGATCGCGCTCGGTGCGCTTGCGATCGGTGACGTCGAGGGCGATGGCGATCAGCCGCGGCTCGGCCGGCCAGTTGGGAAGCCGCGCCAGGCGTTGCAGCAGATCGAGCCTGCGGCCGTCCGGCGCGCGCAACGGCAGCTCGACGTCGACGACCGGCACGTCGCCCAGCAGGAGCGCCGCGGCCGCGCGTGCATACGCGATCGCCGCGTCGAAGGTATAACGCGAGGTCAGCCACTCGAACATCGCGGCGGGAGTGGATGCGCCGGCCATCGCCAGCGCGGCATCGTTCGCCGTGACCACGTTCGAATTCTTCGCCAGCTCCAGAAAGCGCGCCGGATCGTTTTCGATCGTCGCGATCAACTGCGCGGGCGTGTCGATGCCCGCACGCGCGAGGGCCGGAAGCGTCTCGCTGAAGTCGGTCTCCCAGACCGCGACCGGCAGTGCGCTGTACAGCTGCCGGTAGTTTTCTTCGCTGCGGCGCCGCAACTCCTCCGACTCGCGCTCGTCCGTGATGTCGCGCCCCACCGCCTGGATCTCGACCAGCCGGCCCTCGGCATCGAAGATGCCCCGGTCCGTCCAGCGATGCCAGCGCATCACGCCTCGCGGTGTGAAGACCCGATGCTCGTCCGTGGCCACAGGCTGTTCCACCGTCAGCGTCGCGTACTTGCGCCGCACCAGTTCCTGCTCGTCCTCGGGGATGCACGGGAAGAACGACGTTCCGATCAGCTCCGCGGCCGTGGCCTCGCTGTAGCGGCAGTAGGCTTCGTTGACGAACGTGCGCGTGCCGTCGGGCAGACATCGGACGATGAGCTCCGTCTGATCTTCGACCACGCGGCGATAGCGCGCTTCGCTCTCGCGCAACGCGTTCTCCATCGCCATCCGCTCGCCGACGTCTTCGATGAATCCGATCCCGCAGATCGGCTCGCCGTCTTTCGAGCGCACGATGGACGCGGTGACTTTCGTCGTGAGCGTCCGGCCATCGCGGGCAATCCAGCGCCGGACCGTCTCGAGGCTGCTGACCTCTTCGGCTCGCAACCGTCCGATGGAGAGGCGCGCGGCGTCCGCTTCCTCGGGATGGACGAACGCGCCGAACGTCTGTCCGACGATCTCGTCGCGATGGCGGCCGAGCATCGCGCAGAACGCGACGTTCGCGTCGAGGACGGCGCCGTGGAGATCCGTCAGCACGACGCCTACGGGCGTGTGGCGGAAGACCTCTTCGAGCGCCTGCTCGCTGCCATCGAGTGCGGCCGGCAAATGGATCTGCATGGTGGGATCGTCACTCATTATCTCCCCGGGCGATGCGGAGGAGCGTCGCCCCGATCGCATCGGCCGGAAGGATCCGTTCCGCCGCGCCGATCTCGATGGCCGCCTTCGGCATGCCGAAGACCACGCTGCTCGCCTCGTCCTGCGCGATTGTCAGCGCGCCGGCGGTGCGCATTTCCAGCAGCCCCTGCGCGCCATCCCGGCCCATGCCGGTGAGCAGCACGCCGGCGGCGGCGCCACCGAGCGCGCGCGCCGCCGATGTGAAAAGCACGTCGACGCTGGGACGATGGCGATTGACCAGCGCGCCCTCGTGCAGCGAGATGCCGACGGAGTCTCTCCCCTGCCGCACGAGCCTGAGATGACGATCGCCCGGAGCGATGAACGCGGTACCGCGCCGCAGGACGTCGCCCGCCGCCGCTTCGCGGACCGACATCGCCGACGTCTCGTTGAGACGCCGTGCGAACGCGGCGGTGAAGCGCTCCGGCATGTGCTGCACGATCACGATCGGCGGCGCGTCGGCGGGCATCTGATCGAGGAGTTGCTTGAGCACCTCGGTCCCGCCGGTCGATGCGCCGATGGCGATCGCCTGCGTTGCCGCGGCGCGGCCGGTGTTCGCGCACGGCGCGGCCGCGAGCGTGAGGCGCGAATGCCGGTCCTCGGCGATGAGACGCGACCGCGACTTGGCGACGCGTGCATGCGACGCCGCGCGCACCGTGTCGATCAGCGCGATGGCCGAATCGCTGAGCGGCTCGCCGACGCGCACCTTTGGCTTGAGCACGACATCGACTGCGCCGAGCTGCAGCGCGCGCATGGTCAACTCGCTCGACGACTCCGCGAAGCTCGAACAGACCACCACCGGCAGCGGCGTCTCTTCCATCAGCTTGCGGAGAAACGTCAGGCCGTCCATGCGCGGCATCTCCAGATCGAGGACGATCACGTCCGGACGGCTGCTCTCCATCTTGGTCATGGCAATCAGCGGATCGGCGGCGGTCCGGACGGTCATGGTCGGTCCGAGCAGCGCCGTCATCACCTGACGCACCACGGCCGAGTCGTCGATGACGAGCACGTTCAGCGCGGTCATCGCGCCATCCGCGAGTAGACCGACGGCGCCATCGGCCGCAGGCGCAGTCCGGAGCTGAGCAGACTCTCCGAGTGACCGAGGAAGAGATAGCCGGCGGGCGTCAGGCGGGTGAGGATTCGCGCCACCGCCCGCGTGCGCGAAGCGGGATCGAAGTAGATCAGCACGTTCCGGCAGAAGATCAGATCGAACGCCCCGAGCTCCGGCAGCTCGTCGTGCAGGTTGAGCCGTTGAAAGCGAATTACCGAGCGCACCGCATCGGAGGCCGACATCCTGCCGCTCTGCGAGCGAACGCCGCGCATCATGTAAGCCTTCAGATACGGATCCGGGATCTCCGCGGCCTTGTCGAGCGGCCACACGCCGGCGATGGCCTGGCGTAACGCGCGTCCGGAGAGATCGGTTGCCAGCACTTCGATGTCCCATCCCTCCAGGTGCGCGAGCAGCGTCATCGCGATCGAATACGGCTCCTGTCCGGTCGAGCAGCCGGCGCTCCAGACGCGCACGCGGCGCGCACGCGCACGTTGTTCCGCCTCGGCGCGCCAGCGCGGAACGATCTGCGTCTCGAGATATTCGAACTGCGCCGGCTCGCGAAAGAATCGGGTCTCGTTCGTCACCAGCCGGTCGAGCATTTCCACGCGCTCCTGCGGTTCGCGCTCGACGAGCGTCAGGTATTGGCCGAAGCGCATCATTCCCAACGTGCGGATCCGGCGCGAGAGCCGCGCGGTCAGTAACTCGCGCTTGTGCTCCGACAGATGGATCCCCGACTCGCGATAGACGAGATCGCGGAAGCCGCGGAACTCGCGGTCCGACATCGGCACGATCTCACTGACGTGCATCGGCGAGTAACGCGGCGGCATCGAGGATCTCCGCGGTCGAGAGGATGGCCGTGAGGTCGAGGAGCACGATCAATCGTTCATCGACGCGCACCAGGCCGGGAACGAAGTCGATGCCGAGGCCGAACGGCGGCGGCTCCTGAATCTCGGATTCGTCGACGTCGACGACGCGGCTCACGCCATCGACCATCACCGCGATCACCACCTTCTCCGTATCGACGTCCATCTCCACGATGATCAGACAGGTGCGGCGGGAGACGTTCGTCCGCTCCAGTCCGAGTCTGGCCGCGAGATCGACCACCGGCACGACCGTGCCGCGCAGATTCATGACCCCGCGCATCCACGCCGCGGTCATCGGCACGGGCGTGAGCGTCCGGTACTCCGCGATCTCGCGCACGCGCAGGATGGAGATGCCGTATTCGTCGTCGCCGATGAGAAAGGTGAGTAACTGTTGGGCCATCAGAACCTCTCGTAGTCGAACTGCGACAGCTCCGCGGCAGAGGGGCGATACGGCGCGATGAGCGGAACTTCGTCGAGCGCCGGCGCGTCGTCATCGGCGGCAGCGCGCTTGGCGCCGAGCGTGAAGATCTCCATGCGCTGCCGCAGCGTCTTGGCCTGCCCCGCCAGTTCCTCCGCGGTGGCCGAGAGCTCTTCGGCCGCCGATGCGTTCTGCTGGGTGATCTGATCGAGCAGGCTCATGGCCTGATTGATCTGCGCGACGCCGGTCGATTGTTCGTTCGACGCGGCGGAGACCTCCTGCACCAGCTCCGCGGTCTTGTGAATCGACGGCACGAGCTGCGTGAGCGACGTCGCCGAACGCTCGGCGATGCGGACGCTCGATCCCGCCAGTCCGCCGATCTCCTTCGCGGCGCTCTGGCTGCGCTCCGCGAGCTTGCGCACTTCGCTGGCCACGACCGCGAACCCGCGCCCGTGCTCGCCCGCACGCGCTGCTTCGATGGCCGCATTCAGCGCGAGCAGATTGGTCTGGTAGGCGATGTCTTCGACGATGCTGATCTTTTCGGCGATCGCCTCCATGGCCTCCTTCGTCTCGCCCACGGCGCGTCCGCTGAGCTCCGCGTCGCGCGCGCCCTGGATGGCCATGTCGCGCATCTCCTGACTGTTGGCCGCGTTCTGCGTGATCGAGGCGGTCATCTGCTCGAGACTGGCCGTGGCCTGTTCGACCGACGCGCTCTGGCTGCTCGTGCCGCGCGACAGGCTTTGCGCGGTCGACGACACCTGCGTCGACGCCGTCGAAAGCGTGGCCACGCCGGAACGGACGTCGCCGATCATCTGCGCCAGATTGCGCGTCATCTTGCGCAGCGCCAGCGCGAGCGTGTCGTCATTCGACTTCGGCTTGATCGTGGACGTGAGATCGCCCGCGGCGATGGAGTCGGCGATGCCGGTCATCTCCTGGAGGTACACCACCATGTCGCGGAACGATCGGCCAAGGGTGTCGTTGTCCGAGCGCGGCGCCACGGTCGCGCTGACGTCGCCGCGCGAGATCCGCTCGGCCGCGCCGGCCATCTCCTGGAAGTACTCCACCATCCGCTTCATCGATTGCAGCAACCGGCCGATCTCATCGTCGCGGGAGCCGTCGATATGCGCGGCCAGATTGCCTGCCGCCAGTTGATTGGCCACTTCCACGGCCTGGTGCAGCGGCCGCGTCAGGCTGCGGATCAGCATCACCGAAATGCCGGCCAGCAGCAGCAGGCAGATGATGCTGATCACCACCACCAGCCATTGCGTGGAGCGGTGCAGGTCGCGCACTTCGCTGAACGCCTTCTGGATGTTCTGCTTTCCCTGCGAGCGCGTCGTATCGAGCGCGGTGGAGAGATCGTTGTGGCGGCGGCGCATGTCTTCGAGCGATTCCGCGAAGCTCACGCCGGTCTCCGCGGCGATGAGCCGCACGGTCATGCCGCGCCCGAGGCCGTAGTAGGCATTGAGCAAGCCGCGCAGACGCTCGATCTCCGCCGCCTCGACCGCGGGATTGGCGCTTTCTTTTTCGAGACGGGCCAGGAACTTCTCCTTCAGCGCATCGGCTTCCTGGATCCCGGCCGGATCGTGCGCGGCCGCGGCATCCTGCAAGGCGCGCTGGATGGCGGTGAGGATCTCGTGGAGATCGTGGTGCATCTCGGTGGCCGGGAAGTAGCCGACCTCGATCATCGTGCTGAACGACTCGGTGCGCGAGACTGCGAAGACGGTCGTGCCGAGGATGAGCACCAGTGCCAGCGCGGCAATGGCCGGCATCATGAGAACCCGATGGACGAACTTCAGTTTGCGGAACATGACCACTCCTGATGGATGCGTGTTGGATTGCGGATGACGGAAACGCGCCGGTCGATCTCGACCTGCAGCAGTGCGGGAACGTCGATGATGAAAGCGATCCTGCCGTTCGGAAGGATGGCCGAGCCGGACAGACCGGCGATGCCGCGCAGAGACTTCGGCAGCGGCTTGACGATGGTGTGACATTCGCCGTGGAGCTCGTCGACGACGAGGCCGGCGCGTCCGCGGCCGTAGCGAACGACCACGATGTTCTCGCGCTCGGCCGCCGGTTTTTCGAGACTGTCGAGCGACAGGCGCTCGCGCAGTCGTATGAACGGAATGCTCTCGCCGCGATGACTGAGCACCCCGATGTCGCGCTCGCGTGCAGCGGCATCCGGCGGCAGATGCAGCGCCTCCACGACCGCTTCCATCGGAATCACGAACGACTCTCCGCCGACGCCGACGCCGAGCCCGTCGACGATGGCCAGCGTGAGCGGAAGACGGACGCGGAAGGTGGTCCCTTTCCCCGCCTCGCTCTCGACGCTCACCGATCCGTGGATCGCATCGATGTTGCGCCGCACGACGTCCAGACCGACGCCACGTCCGGAGAGGTCGGTGACCGCGTCGGCGGTCGAGAATCCGGGATGAAAGATGAGCTCCGCGACCTGTGCATCGCCGGGCGTTTCGCTTTCGGATACGAGACCGCGTTCGCGTGCGCGGCGGATGACGCGGTCGCGATCGATGCCACCTCCGTCGTCGGCGAGCTCGATGACGATCGTGCCGGCCTCACGGAAACTGCGCAGGACGAGCGTTCCGATGGCCGGCTTGTTCGCAGCCTGGCGTATCCGGGGCTCTTCGATTCCGTGGCCGACGCTGTTGCGGATCATATGGATGAGCGGATCGCGCAGGTGTTCGATCACGGTCATGTCCACTTCGACGTCGACGCCTTCGATCTGCAGCTCCGCTTCCTTGCCGAGCGCGCGGGCGGTGTCGCGCACGATCCGCTGGAACTGCCGGAACGTCGGGCCGACCGGCACCATGCGCAGCTTCATGACCAGCTCCTGCAGCTCGAGATGGAGATGGTCGGCGTCGCGTTGCGCTTCGAGCGCGATGCGGGTGGTGGTCGCGGGATCGCCGAGCATCTCGCTGAGCCGGCCGCGCGCGATGCCGATCTCGCCGCTCAGGTCGAGCAATCGATCGAGCTTCGCCAGGTCGATGCGCAGCGTGCGCGACGCTCGTTCCGGCAAGGGAAGCATCGGCGCGCCGTGCGCGGGCACGTGCATCGGATCGGCGCCGCGCAGTTGTTCGATGAGCTGCAGCTCGGCCGCGGAGAGCACGCGCTTGCGATCGGATTCGAACAGCAGTCCGCGCAGCGCGTCGACCGATTCGAGGAGCAGCGTGATGATGCCGTTCGAGACCACGGTCTGCCCGGCGCGCAGGCGATCGAGCAGATCCTCCATCGCGTGCGCAATCCTGGCGATCGCTTCGAAGTCGAAGATGCCCGAGTTGCCCTTGAGCGTATGGACCGCGCGGAAGACCGACGCCAGCGCCCCCGCATCCTCGGGCGAGCGCTCGAGAACGAGCAACGCCTCCTCCGCCGCCGCCAGCCCTTCGTCGGACTCGGCGATGAACGCGTCGAGCAATGCAGCCATCGATTCGTTGTCGAGCACGATCTACAGCTTCCTGATGAGCGTCGTGCCGTCGGCGGTCCGGAACGTGAGCTTCCGCCCCTGGCGTCCTTCGACGTCGTGACGCAGCACGGCAATCTCATTGCGCTCGAGGAACTCGAACGCCTCGGCCACATTCCGGCTGCCCAGCGCCGGCCCTTTTGCGTCGCCCGGCATCAGCGATGCGCCGCCGAACACGCAGGCGAGGAGCGTCTCGCGATGCGCGCCGTTCTTCAGCATGCGGTCGAGCAGCATCGACATGGCGTGGTTGCCGTATCGCGGCGAGATCGCGGCTCCGCCGAGCGGGAGGATGAAATGATTGATGCCGCCGAGCGTCGTCTGCGGATCCCACAGGCAGACCGCGACGCACGAGCCGAGAACCGTGGTGATCGCCGCGGCCGATGGCTCGCACCAGAGACCACCGGGATGGAGATAGATCCGCCGCGCCATCTGCCCGCGCTTCTCCGGATCCATAGCGGGAACGACGCACATCTTCATCGCGACGACTCCGCGAGCTGCCGGCCGGCGAGGACCTGCGCGTGGAGCGACGTGCAATACAGCGCGATGCCGGCCTGACTGGCCAGCAGGCCGAGGAGCTCTTCGTCGAGTGACTCGAGCCCCTGGTGCTTCTGCGGAAGCAGCCGGAAGACCGCGATCGCGCCGGTGACACGGCCGTCGACCTGCAGCGGAACGCAGGCGGCCATGCCGACGCTGCGGCCATGGTCCCCGTTCGCGACGAATGCCTCTCCGGTCGCGGCAACCTGTCCGATGATCCCGTCGCCGAACGCCACCTCGTGGAACATCGACGGCGGTTCTTCGAACCAGTCGATCATCCGCAGGCGGTCTTCTCCGTCGCGTTCGAAGACGGCGAAGTCTTCGGAGCCGATCAGGTTGATGACGATCTCTTTGATGGCCGCGAGAACCTGCGCGCGATCGAGACTGCCGTGCAGCTGGTATCCGGCAACGTAGAGATTCGCGAGGTTGGTGTTCTGCGTCTCGATCTCGACGAAGCGTCCGGCGACGGATTCGTTCTCGCGCTGCACCTCGGACAAGCGGCGCATGAGCGTGTTGTGCTCGTCGACCCGCTGGGCCAGGTCTTCGCGCACGTTCATGAGCTGCTCCTGCAGGCGGATCTTCTCGAGTTGCAGACGGGAACGGTCGGCCTCCAGCGCCGCGACCATGATCCGCAGCCGCTCGTTCTGCCCCTTGATCTCGGACATCGCGCGATTGGTATCGTCGCGGACCTTCTGCACGTAATGGCCGCCGGCGTTGTCGTTCGGGGCGCTCACTGCGTACCGCCTTCATCGAGAAAGCCGCGCACCTTGGTGAGCAGCTCGGCGCCGTTGATCGGCTTGGTGATGTAGTCGCTGCAACCGCTCTCGAATCCGGTCTCGACGTTCTGCTCTTCGCCTTTGGTGGTGACCATGATGATCGGCACGTGCTTCGTCTCTTCCTGCTGCCGGATGCGGCGACAGGCCTCGAAGCCGTTCATCTCGGGCATCACTACATCGAGCAGGATCAGATCGGGCTTTTCGATCGCGGCCGTCGTCACCGCCTCGCGGCCATTCTTCGCGGTGACGATCTGGTACGCCTGCCCGCGAAGAACCATCTGCTCCATCATCAGCGTCGTCGCGGAATCATCGACGAGCAGGATCTTCTTTCGATTCATGTCTTCTCCTCCGGCAGCCCACTAGAGCGAGCGGGCTGCCATGGAGAAGAACGAAGTCAAGTCGCTGGAAAGACAGGAGATTGGCGCATTCCACGCGCCACGGCGGGGAGCGGTTTCACGAGTTCTCGCGAAGCGTCTCGCGACAAATCGCACCACCGGCCCGTGGCATACTCGCGTCGCTCAGAATGACTGCCATCGTCAAAGCGGTCTGCCCGCACGATTGCCCCGACACCTGCTCGATGCTCGTGACCGTCGAAGACGGACGCGCGATTCGCATCGCCGGCGATCCCGAACATGCGGTCACGCAGGGATTCCTCTGCACGAAAGTGGCGAAGTATCTGGAGCGGACGTATCACGACGGCCGCTTGCTGTATCCGCAGATCCGCATCGGCGCGAAGGGCGAAGGGAAGTTCCGGCGCGCGACGTGGGACGAGGCGCTGGCTTTGATTGCGTCGAGACTGCGGCAGGTCATCGACACGGACGGACCGCAGGCGATCCTCCCCTACTCGTATGCGGGCACGATGGGACTCATCCAGGGCGAGTCGATGGACCGGCGCTTCTTCCATCGCATCGGCGCGTCGCTTCTCGATCGCACCATCTGCGCGAGCGCGGGCGTTGCTGCGCTGAATGTCACGTACGGCACGCGCATGGCGCCGGATCCGGAAGATGTCGTCAATGCGAAGCTGATCCTCCTGTGGGGGACCAACACGCTCACGTCGAACCCGCACCTCTGGCCGTTCATCCGCAAGGCGAAGGCGAACGGCGCGACCACGATCTGCATCGACCCGCTGCGCACGCGCACCGCGGCCGCATCCGATGAGCACATCGCCATCCGTCCCGGCACCGACGCCGCGCTGGCGCTGTCGAT
>CAMPKJ010000054.1 GCA_946887105.1 uncultured Acidobacteriota bacterium
ACTCCAGGTCGGGATCGCTCATCACGGAGATTTGCGACCAGCCGAGGAGATCGATGAAGCCGGGAGAGACGATGCGATTCGCAGCGTCGATGGTGCTCCTGGCCGGCATGTCCGCGAGATCGCCGATGGCGACGATGACATCCCCGCGCACACCGACGTCGCCGCGGAACCACGGCGCGCCGGTGCCGTCGAGAATGCGTCCGTTGGTGATTTTCAGGTCCAGCATAGGTTGCGGTTTCGTGGTTGCGCAGTTGGCGAGTGTGATGGTGAGAAGCGCGAGGACCAGTCTCAAAGTCGCAAAGTCGCAAAGTCGCAAAGGACGTCGCGGCCCTCCTCTTTGAGACTTTGAGACTTTGCGACTTTGAGACGAGGCCAAACTCACTCCATCCCCCTGACCAGATCCGCCAGCGTCTGCCGCGAGCGGATCAGCCGCGCCTTCCCCTCGTCGATCAGCACCTCGGCCGGGAGGAGGCGGGCGTTGTAGTGCGAGGCCATCGAGAAGCCGTAGGCGCCGGCGTCGCAGAAGGCGATCAGGTCGCCGATGTGCGTGCGGTCGAGCGATCGCGTGACGACGCGGCCCGCGGTGCGCGTGAAGACGTCGCCCGATTCGCAGAGATTGCCGGCCACGACCAGCTCATCGCGCTCGAGGTTCGGGTCCCAGCTCGTGCGCAGCGAGCCGTTCGAGCCGCGCGACGCGTTCAGGATGTGGTGATACGCGCCGTACTTCGACGGGCGCACGAGGTGATTGAAGCCGGTGTCGCAGCCGATCCATTCGACGCCCGCGCTGATGCGCTTGCTGGTGACGCGGGCGAGCAGCGTGCCCGATTCGGCGACGAGATAGCGCCCCGGCTCGAGGATGGCGGTGAGGCCGCGCTCGCGCAGCAGCGGTCCGGCCAGCGCGGCCAGTTCCTGTCCGTACTGCGCGATCGGGAACTCCGCGTCGCCGGGACGATAGGGCGTGGAGATGCCGCCGCCGAAATTCAGCCAGCGCAGCCACTTGAAGTGCGGCGCGAGCTCGAGCAGACAACGTGCGGCTTCCAGCAGAGGCGCGATGTCGTCGACGCCCGAGCCGATGTGCGCGTGCAATCCGACCACGCGGCGGCCGGAGTCCTCGACCAGCATGCGCGCGGTGGCGATCTCGGCGACGTCGATGCCGAACTTCACGCTCTCGCCGGCCGTGATGACGTCGGCGTGATGCCCGGCGCCGACCGGCGGATTGAGGCGCAGCGCGATCGGATTGGTCAATCCGAGGGCCACGATGCGATCGATCTCCGCGACGGAGTTCACGTTGATGACGATGTGCGGATCGGGAATTGCGCGCAGGTCATCGTCGGAGACGTTCGAGCACGTGAACCAGATCGCGCCGGCGGTGAACCCGGCGCGCATGGCCAGATGGATCTCGCCCGGCGACACCGCATCGCACCCGAATCCCTGCTCGCGGATGAGCCGCAGCAGCGAAAGGTTCCCGTTCGCCTTCATCGCATAAAACGGCTGGAAGGGGAGAGCGGAGAACGCGCCGCGCACGTTCGCGAGCTGCCGCCGGATCACCGCGGCGTCATAGACGTAGAGCGGCGTCCCGAACTCCGATGCGAGATCGGCGGTGGAGAGGCCGTTGATGTGGAGGAGGCCGGTTTGGTACTGCATGAGCGGCGCATTGTAAGCGGTGACGACAACATCTCCAGCGCTACAATCGCCTCCGATGCAGAGCTACCTCACCCTCCTCCAAACCATTCTCGATCGCGGGGCGCGCAAGACCGACCGCACGGGTACGGGGACGTTGAGCATCTTCGGGCATCAGATGCGGTTCGATCTCGCCGAATCCTTTCCGCTGCTGACGACGAAGAAACTGCATCTGCGCTCGATCATCTACGAGTTGCTCTGGTTTCTCGCGGGCGAGACGAACGTGCGCTATCTCAACGAGAACAAGGTCACGATCTGGGATGAGTGGGCGGACGAGAACGGCGAGCTGGGGCCGGTGTATGGACGGCAATGGCGCGCGTGGCCAACGGCGGACGGGCGGACCATCGATCAGATTTCGGAGGTCCTCGAACAGATCCGCCGCAATCCCGACTCGCGGCGCCTGGTGGTGAGCGCGTGGAACGTCGGGGAGCTGGAGAAGATGGCCCTCTCGCCGTGTCATGCGCTGTTCCAGTTCTATGTCGCGGACGGAAGGCTCTCCTGCCAGCTCTACCAGCGCAGCGCGGACGTGTTTCTCGGCGTGCCGTTCAACATCGCCTCGTATGCGCTGCTGACGCTCATGGTCGCGCAGGTGACGAACCTCGCGCCCGGCGAGTTCGTGCACACGTTCGGCGACGTGCACCTCTATCTCAATCACGTCGACCAGGCGCGCGAGCAGCTCACGCGCCAGCCGCGGCCGCTGCCCACCATGCGCCTCAATCCCGGCGTGCGCTCGATCTTCGATTTCAAGTTCAGCGATTTCACGCTCGAGAACTATGATCCGCATCCGGCCATCAAAGCGCCGATCGCTGTATGAGACTCTCCATCATCGCGGCACTGTCGACCAACAACGTCATCGGACGTGCCAATGAAATCCCGTGGCGCCAGTCGGCGGACCTGAAGCGGCTCAAGAGCATGACCATGGGACATCACATGATCATGGGCCGCAAGACGTGGGACTCGATCGGCAGGCCGCTGCCGGGACGGGTGATGGTGGTGGTCACGCGCCGGGGCGACTTCGCTCCCGAAGGAGTGGTGGTCGTGCCGTCGCTCGAAGAGGCCATCGAGCTCGTGGAGCGGAGCGGCGACGAGGAGCCGTTCATCGCCGGCGGCGCGGAGATCTATCAGCAGTCGATGCATCGCGCCGACCGCATGTACCTGACCCGCATTCACGCCGACATTGAGGGCGATACGTATTTCCCCGACTTCGACGACGTGAGCGAGTGGCACCTCGTCGACGCCGAGCACTTCGAGGCCGACGAGAAGAACGAGTATCCGTACTCGTTCCTCACCTACGAGCGCGCCGGTGCGATCGGCCACCCGATCCCGGAGGACGGGGGGTAGTCGGAGAGTCGCAAAAGTCGCAAAGTCTCAAAGGGCGTGCCCTCCACACTCTTTGCGACTTTGAGACTTTGCGACTTTGCGACTCTAAGACTGCGAAGCGCGATGTACCTCCGCCTCCTCCGCACCAACCGCGATTTCCGGCTCCTGTACTTCGCGACGCTGATCTCGCTGGGCGGCGACTGGTTCCTGACCGTCGCGCTGCTCGATCTCGTGCTGGAGCTGACCGCGTCGGCGACGCTGGTGTCGCTGGTCCTCCTCTGCCAGACGCTGCCGATCTTTCTCTTCACGCCGCACGCGGGGCATCTGGTCGATCGCATCGACCGGCGCAAGCTGATGATCGCCGTCGATCTGCTGCGCATCGGCGCGTGCCTGCTGCCGCTGCTCGCGCGCACGCCGGCCATGCTGCCGTTCGCATTCGCGGGCGTGTTCCTGATCGCGGCCGGCTCGGCGTATTTCGAGCCGGCGGCGCAGGCATCGCTGCCGAACATCGTGGCACCCGAGGATCTCGCGCCCGCGAATGTGCTGATGGGATCGACGTGGGGCACGATGCTCGCCGCGGGCGCCGGGATTGGCGGCGCGGTGACGGCACTCCTCGGGCGCGACGCCTCGTTCGTGTTCGACTCCATGAGCTTCGGTGTCTCGGCGATTCTTCTGATGCGCATGCGCGGACGCTTTTCGGAGGATCGCGATGCCAGTCATGCGCGTCCGCCGTTTCTCGAGTCGGTGCGCGAGACGTTCCGCTTCGCCCGGGATCGCCCGCGCGTGCTCGGATTGCTGACCGTGAAAGCCGGCTACGGTCTCGGCGGCGGCGTCGTGGCGATGGTGGGCGTGTTCGGCAGGGAGGTGTTCCGCGCCGGCGCGTGGGGCATCGGGCTGCTGCTGGCCGCGCGCGGGATCGGCGCGCTGCTCGGGCCGTTCCTGCTGCGCGCGAGCATCCGCGACGGCGATACGCAGTACCGCGCCATCGCCTGGTGCGTGATCGGCTTCGGCGCCGGCTACACCGCGCTCGCGCTGTCGACGAATCTGTCGCTCGGGTTGCTGTCCGTCCTCTTCGCGCACCTCGGCGGCGGCGCGGCCTGGCAGATCTCGACGTACGGCCTGCAGCGCGAAACGCCCGATGTCATCCGCGGCCGCATCTTCTCCGCCGACTACGGAATGGTCACGTTGACCATGGCCATGTCCGGCCTCGCGGCGGGGATTGCGTCGGACCGCTTCGGTCCGGCCGCGGCGACGGTGGGCGTGGCATCGGTATGCTTGCTGTTCGGCATCGGATGGGCAATCGCGACATGGAAGCTATGGCGCAGCGACTGATCCTGAGCGCGGTGGCCGCGCTGCTCTTCGCCTGCCAGCGCACTCCGGTGAAGCCTCCGGTCATCCTCATCTCGATCGACACGCTGCGCTCCGATCATCTGCCCGCGTACGGGTACCGCGCCATCGCCACGCCGTCCATCGACCGCCTCGCCGCGGACGGCATCGTGTACGAGCACGCCTTTTCGCACGTGCCGCTGACGCTGCCATCGCACGCCTCGATCTTCACCGGCCTCTTGCCCGCGCATCACGGTGTCCGCGACAACGCCGGCTTCCGGCTCGATGCGAAGACGCCGACGATCGCGTCGATGTTGCGCGCGCACGGCTATGCGACGGGCGGCGTGGTCTCGGCATACGTGCTCCGCGCGACGACGAACGCGAACGCCGGTTTCGATGCGTACGACGACGCGATCCCGTTCATCGAAGGCGCGCCGACCGGCAACGTTGCGCGGATCGGACGCGATTCGATCGCCATCGCCAGGCAGTGGATCGCCGGCAAGTCGACGCAGCCGTTTTTCGCATTCGTGCATCTCTTCGAGCCGCACGCGCCGTACGAGCCGACCTACGACGCGGAGATCGTGGCGTCGGACGCATTGGTCGGCGAGCTGCTCGATGCGCTACGCGCGTCGGGGATCTACGACGACGCGCTGATCGTCCTGCTCTCCGATCACGGCGAGGGTCTCGGCGATCACGGAGAGCGCGAGCACGGCGTGCTGCTGTATCGCGAGGCGTTGCAGGTGCCGCTGATCGTGAAGTTGCCGCGCAACGAGCGCCGCGGTACGCGCGTCGCGCAAGCGGTGCAGCTCGTCGATGTGCTGCCGACCATCGCCGCCGTGACCGGCGCAGCCGCGCCGAAACACGACGGACGTTCGCTGCTCGATCCGCAAGTCGCGCGTCCGATTCACGGCGAAACGCTCTACCCGCGCCTGCACCTCGGATGGAGCGAGCTGCGTTCGCTGATCGCGTGGCCGCATCATCTGATCGACGGACCGAAGCCGGAGCTGTACGACGTCGCGCGCGATCCGCGCGAGACGCGCGATCTGCGCGAGCCGGAGCGCCGCGTCTACGCAAAGCTGCGCGCTGCCGTCGCGCCGCCCACTCCCGCCGTCGCGCAACGCATCGATCCGGAGGAAGCGAAGAAGCTGGCGGCGCTCGGATACGTCAGCGCGCAGGCGCCCGCGGCCGTTTCTTCGCTGAATCCCCGCGATCACCTGCAGGATCTCGACGCGCTGAAGCAGGTCACGGAGCTGATGAGCAGCGGAGCGTTTGCGGACGCGGCGGCGCTGATGGAGAGGCTGCTCGCCACGAACCCTGGATGGAGTGATCTGCGCGATCAGCTCGGCGTTGCCTATGAAGCGATGGGCGATCTCGCGCGCGCCGAGAAGACCTATCGCGATGCCATCCGCACGACGCCGGAGCTCGCGCCCGCGTTCGCGTTGCCGCTGGCCGGTGTGCTCATCGCGCGAGGTGCGCTCGATGATGCCGAGGCGCACGCGCGGCTGGCGCTCGCACACGACCCGCGCGGGACGCATGAAACGCTGGCGCGCATTGCCGCTGCTCGCGGCGACCTCACGCTGGCCAGGCGTGAAGCGGAGCTGGCGGGATCCGATTTCGTGCTCGCGCAGGTGCTGCTCGCGCAGGACGATCCGCATGGCGCGCTGGCGGCGCTACAGCGGATCTACTCGCGGAAGAACGGGTTGCCGAAGGGCTACTTTGCGCTGGCGGGCGAAGTGTTCCTGAAGCTCGGGCGCAAGGAGGAAGCGCGCCTGGCGTTCCTGCAAGCGAAAGAGCTGGAACGCCGGCGTCCCTGATCAGGAAGTGGCAGCGTTGGAGGCCGCCACATCAGCCGGCGCGGACCGCGGCATTCCGCGTTTGATCCCGCGTTTGTAGCCGATGAATCCCGAGGCCGGTCCGATCAGCCAGTAAACCAGCCCCGCGTATCCGATGTAACGTCCCGTCGCGAAATACGCGATCGCGCACGACAGCAGGCCGATGCCCACGTAGCTCGCGTACATGCACATGCTGGTGACCGTGTCGTAGACCTCGATCTCGTTCAGCTCGAGTGCGTCGCGCAGGCGCCAGGCGTGCCAGTACATCAACAGGAACAGCGTGAAGATGCCGATGAACCCGATGCTGTAGATCAGCATCAGGCTGCGGCCGTTCATCGAGCCGCGGATCTCGCCGGTCACGAACGAGAACATGAACTTCATCGGATAGATGTAGAAGAGCACGATGAACAGCAGCGCCGTGTTCAGTGCGATGGTGATCTCGTCGGACAGCGCGTAGCGGCGGAAGAAGGTGTGATGGACGTGCCACACCCACGTCAGGATCGCGAAGCAGATCGCGAACGCGGGCAGGCCGCGCATCGTGTTCATCAGCTCGGCGTAGCTGGTCGGCACTTCCAGCGACACGACGATCAGCGTCAGCGCGAATCCGAACACGACGTCGCTGAACGCCTCGACCCGCGAGACCTCGCGGCCCCGCAACCGGAACTTCACTCTGTCCGCCATACCCGCAATGTACGCGCTCGACGTGCTTTTTGTCAGCTGACGTTTGTCATCACGCCGCTTCCTTCAGCAGCGTCCGCGTGTTGCTGTTCGTGCCGCCGAGGAGCAGCGACAGCTGGCGGCTGTAGTAGGGGAAGTAACCGGCCCGGGCACGCTGGAAGATGTCGCGCGCGCGGGCCGGATTCCAGCGGTTCAGGAGATCGTAGATCTGAAAGAGCCACGCGCGCGGTTCGCCTCGCAGAAGCACGCGCTCGACGGCGGTCATGCCGGGCTCGTGCCTCGCCGTGACCACATCGACGAGCCAGAGGCGCGGCGGCGTGTGCATCGTGCCGGGCGACAGAGCCGCGTCGATCTCCGCCATGCGCGCACGCCGGTGTGCCGACTGGGTCCTCGAGAAGAAGTAGTTGATCTCCGTCTCCGACCAGGTCCCGGGGCTCAGTTGTGCGAGCGACGCTCCGTTTTGAAAGGCCACGATCCGGGGGAGCATGCGGGCATGGATGGGCGACGTCCCCGGCGTGGTGACGTTCGACGGCAAGCCGGGCTGGTACGCCCACTCTTCGAGTCGCAGGTCGGCCAGCAGCGCCGCGGAGGGTTGCACGAGATCGTGGAACGTTTCGAAGAACGCCGCCGTGTCGATGGAGCGCCAGCGCATCGATTCGAAGTAGTCGCGCAGGAACTGGTCGAACGCAGCGCGGCCGAGGTGGTCTTCGATGGTGCGCATGAACAGCGCGCCCTTGTCGTAGCTGGTGGTGTCGAAGCCTTCGGCGGCGAACGTCACCGGGCGATGCAGCATGGTGAAGGCCTCCTCGGCGGCCCGCAGGTTGGCCCAGTCGAACTCCGTGAGCTCCGCGTCGCGCATCTCTTCGAGAATGCGCAGCTCCATGTAGCGGGCCATGCCTTCGTTCAGCCAGAGGTCATTCCAGCTCGCCAGCGTGACCGCGTCGCCGGCCCACGAATGCGCGAGCTCGTGCGCGATCAGCCGTTTCGGCGGCGGATTTGCGGCGTGGTCGCCGATCACCGCGGAGGTGTGGCTCAGGAAATTGAGCATCGGATGTTCCATGCCTCCGGCCGGAAAGCCCGGCGGCATGATCAGCACGTCGTGCCGCGCGAACGGAAACGGCCCGGCGATCTCCTCGGCGATGTCCATCATGTCCGGCAGGGACTGGAGCTCCCAGAACGCCTCGTCCATCAGCTCCGGTTCGGCATAAACCCCGGTGCGGCCGTCGAACGCGCGGAACTCCAGCCGTCCGACCGCAAACGCAATCAGGTAGGACGGGATCGGCTTCGGCATGTGGAAGGTGTAGACGCCCGTGTCATTGATGGCCGTGGGATTTCCCTCGGCGCCCATCAGCGCGAGCATGCCGGGCGGTACGTGCAGCGTTGCGTCGTACGTCGTGCGCACGACCGGCGTGTCCTGCAGCGGGATCCACGCGCGCGCGCCGAGCGGCTCGTTCAGCGAGTAGGCAAACCGGTTCTTTCCCGCCAGCGTCGCCTCGACAGACAGCCAGAACAGAGGCTGCTGGAAGAGAGGAGTCGGAGAGGGCGGAGAATTCGTGGTCAGGTAATCGATCGTGACGAAGCGGGTGGCCGGCTCGATGTCGATGATCAGCGGCTGCCCGACCTCCGACTCCGATCCGAGAGACCACGCGGCGGGTACGCCGTCGCGCGTCACCGCGGCGATCTGCAACTTGAACGTGTCGAGGATCAGCGTGCGCGTGCCGGAGAGATTCTCGATGTCCAGCGTGACGCGGCCGTAGATCCGGTTCAGGACCGGCTCAATGGTGAGATCGAGCTCCAGATGACGCGTCGTCACACGCTCCGGCTGCGAATAGGAGAAGGTGTCGCTGAACGACCTTCCGGACGGATGCTGAACGGCGCGCTGCCGCGCATTGACGAGCAGGAAAAAGGTGAGGAAGAGGAACAGCGTTCGGCGAAGGACCATTGAAAGATTACCGTCCGGCATGACAACGCGAACCGGCGTGCTAAAGTCCCGCGCCAATGATTTTGCGCGGTTACGAAGGGAAAAATCCTCGCCTCGGCACCCGTGTCTTCGTGGCCGAGAACGCCGCGGTCATCGGCGATGTCGAGCTCGGCAATGACTGCTCGATCTGGTACTCGACCACCGTCCGCGGCGACGTGAATTTCATCCGCATCGGCTCGCGCACGAACGTGCAGGACAACTGCACGATCCACGTCGATCACGGCACGCACGCCACCGTCATCGCCGAGGAAGTGACCATCGGACACGGCGCGGTCGTGCATGGCTGCACGATCCATCGCGGTGCGCTGATCGGCATGGGCTCGCGCGTGCTGAGCGGCGCCGTGATCGGCGAGCAGGCCCTGGTCGGCTCCGGCGCGCTCGTGCCCGAGGGGATGCACGTCCCGCCGCGAACGCTGGTGGTCGGCGTGCCCGCGCGCATCAAACGCCCGCTCACGGACGAAGAGCTGGCGCGCCTCGATCAGTCCTGGCGCAATTACGTGAATTACAAGGAAAAGTACCTCTCGACATGAACCGCATTTACGCAGGAACACTTCGAAACGATCACGTCGGTCAGACCGTCATGCTGAACGGATGGGTGCAGAAGCAGCGCGACTTCGGAGAGCTGGTGTTCATCGATCTGCGCGACCGCAGCGGCGTCTGCCAGATCGTGATCGATCGCGAGCGCGGTGCGTCGGCGGAGTTGCTCGCTGCCGCGAAGGAGCTGCGCGGCGAGTTCGTGGTGCGCGTGACGGGCGACATCGTGGAGCGCGCCGACGCGCAGAAGAACGCGAAGCTGCCCACGGGCGACATCGAAGTGGTCGCCCGCGCGATCGAGATCCTCAATCGCGCCGAGACGCCGCCGTTCCCGATCGACGACGAGACCGACGCCGCGGAAGAGTTGCGCCTGCAGTACCGCTACCTCGACCTGCGCCGTCCCACGCTCACGCGCAATCTGATGCTGCGCCACAAGCTCGTCTTCGCGACGCGCAACTATTTCGACCGGCTCGGATTCCTCGAAGTGGAGACGCCGATCCTCACGAAATCGACACCCGAGGGAGCTCGCGATTACCTCGTGCCCAGCCGCGTGCACAAAGGACAGTTCTACGCGCTGCCGCAGTCGCCGCAGATCTTCAAACAGCTCTGCATGGTGGCGGGACTGGAGCGCTACTTCCAGATCGCGCGCTGCTTCCGCGACGAAGACCTGCGCCGCGATCGCCAGCCCGAGTTCACGCAGATCGACGTCGAGGCGTCGTTCATCGACGAGGAGTTCATCTACGCGATGATCGAGGGACTGTTCGCCGAGATCTTCCCGGTCGCGAACATCCCGGTCACGACGCCGTTCCCGCGCATGAAGTGGCAGGAAGCGATGGATCGCTTCGGCATCGATCGTCCGGACACACGCTTCGGCATGGAGTTGAACGACATCACCGCACAGGCGCAGCAGTTGGCGTTCGAGCCGTTCCGTGCCGCACAGACGGTGCGCGCGATCGTGGTGCCCGGCGGCGCGTCGTTCTCGCGCAAGCGTCTCGACGATCTCGCCGAGGACGCGAAGAAGATGAAGGCGTCGGGCCTGGTGTGGATCAAGTTCGACGCGCAGCGCGGCTCGTCGATCAAGAAGTTCCTCGACGAAGGCGCGCACGACGCGCTGCGGCAGACGCTGCAGGCGAACGAGAACGATCTCGCGCTGGTCGTGGCCGGCAGGAACACGACCGTCTGGGACGTGTTGTCGACGCTGCGTCTGAAGATCGCGAAAGAAGAGAAGCTCATCCCCGACGAACAGTGGCACTTCCTCTGGGTCACCGACTTCCCGATGTTCGTATGGGATGACGAATCGGGACGCTACTTCGCGCGCCATCATCCGTTCACGTCGCCGGCGCTCCATCAACTCGATCAGCTCGAAAACGATCCGGGTGCGGTGCTCGCGCGTGCGTACGACGTGGTGCTGAACGGCCTCGAGCTCGGCGGCGGCTCGATCCGCATCAATCAGCCCGAGCTCCAGCAGCGCATGTTCCGAGCCCTCGGCATCACCGACGACGACGCGCGCTCGCGCTTCGGGTTCCTCATCGACGCCTTCCGCTACGGCGCCCCACCGCACGGCGGCATCGCCCTCGGCGTCGACCGTATGGCCATGCTCATGTCCCGCTCCGAATCCCTGCGCGACGTGATCGCCTTCCCCAAGACCGCGCGCGCGCAGGACCTCATGTGCGAGGCGCCGTCGGAGGTGGATGTGCGGCAGTTGGACGAGTTGGCGATTGGGGTGAAGAAGTGAGTCTCAAAGTCTCAAAGTCGCAAAGTCTCAAAGGACGCGCGAACACCCTCTTTGCGACTTTGCGACTTTGAGACTTGCGACTCGGTCATGACCCCCTACCTCACCATCCACCAGTCCAGCGCCACCTATCCCGTTTACGTCGGGCGCGATCTGCTGCCGCGTGTTGGTGCATTGGTGCGGGCGCGGGGGAAGGTGTTCGTCATCACGTCGCGTGCGTTGCATGAGCGGTTCGGCGAAGTGGTCGCTGGCTCCGAGCTCGTGCTGATCGAGGAAGGGGAGGCGCACAAGAACCTCGACACGGCGAACGAGGTGATCACGCAGTTGCTCGACCGCGGGGCGAAGCGCGATTCGATGGCCATCGTCGTCGGCGGCGGGATGATCGGCGATACGGCCGGCTTCGCGGCGTCGATCTTTCTGCGCGGCATCGATCTCGTGCATGTCCCCACCACGCTCCTCGCGCAGGTCGACAGCTCGATCGGCGGGAAGCTGGCCGTCAATCATCCGAAAGGGAAGAACCTCATCGGCAGCTTTTATCCGCCGTGCGCGGTGGTGTCGGATACGTCCGTGCTCGACACGCTTCCGGCGCGCGAGCGCCTCAGCGGGATGTATGAGGCGCTGAAAGGCGGCGTGATCGCGGATCCGTCCCTCTTCGAGATGTTCCAGCGGCAGCAGTTCGATCTCGACGAGATGGTGCGCAAGGCCATTCGCGTGAAGGCGGACATCGTCTCGGCCGATGAGAAGGAAGCCGACCTGCGCCGCCTGCTCAACTACGGCCACACCATCGCGCACGGTATCGAAGCCGCGCTGCAGTACGAAGGCCTCACGCACGGCGAGGCGGTGGCGTGGGGGATGATCGGCGCGAACGCGATCGCGGTGCAGCGCGGACTGCTTCCGCGCGACGAAGCCGCGCGCATCGAGCGCGTCATCCTCGCGTACGACCCTGCCGTGCCGCCGAAGCTCGACCGCGCGGCCATCCTCGCCGCGACCGAGCACGACAAGAAAAACACCGGCACCGCGCGCGTGATGGTCTTTCCGCGGCGCGTCGGAGAGTGCGTCGTAGCCTCGGATGTGACCGAGGATGAGATCGCGTACGGGATCGACTCCGTGCTCGCGCTGTTCTGACTCCCATTCAGGACGCGCTGTCGCAAATCGGCGACAAGATCGTGCCCAAAAGTGCCGAAAACCCAGGCATGCCGACCGCAGAGTGACCGGCGTCACGTCCTAGAGAGACGCACCGGAAGGGGGACCCCGCTGCATGAGATCGGCTGCCCTGCTGCTCACGATCCTCGCCTTAGCTGCCTCCGTCGTTGTCGCCCAGGTGCCGTACTCCGAAACCTACGAGGTCCGCATCCACAACCTCGATGTCGTGGTCACCGACAAGGACGGCAACGCCGTTCGCGGACTGACGAAGGACGACTTCATCGTCACCGAGGACGGCAAGCCTCAGGCGGTCACCAACTTCGCCGTCTATGACGACACCGTGGCGCAGCGCGACCACGCGATCAGCGACGCGACCGGCGAGAGCCCGGCCGCCAGCGCGCCGCCGCCGCGGCGGTTCGTCTTCTTCATCGATGACATGGCCATCCAGGCCAGAGCGCGCGCGACGCTCAAGAAACACATCACGGAGCTCGTGCGCACCATGCGGCCCGGCGACGTCGCGGCCATCGTCAGGCCGAGCGGCACCACGCGCATGGTGCAGAACTACAGCGGCGAGGTCGAAGAAGTCGAGAAGACGCTGCACAAGGTGATCGACTCCTGCAAGGTGAAGATCACCAACCAGGCCTTCGCGGAATTGCAGACGTTCCGCCGCGCCATGCAGAACGCGGACGGTCCGCACGAAATCGCGGCGGCCAAGCGCCTGTACGTCGACATGACCCGCAGCCGCGTCGAGCAGCGCATCAGCCAGCTCCGCGCGCTCTCCGCATCGATGGCCGGCACCGACGGCAAGAAGGTCCTGATCATCATCACCAGCGGTCTCAGCGCCGAGCCGGGACGCGAGGCGTATGGTTTCGAGGAGCAGTTGGGGCTCTACGAGCAGGCAAAGCGGGAGCAGTCGCCGTCCGAGGAAGCGGCCAAGGCTGCGCTCGAAGTGGAGATGGGAGGCGAGGCGCCGCTGCCGCAGCAGGGCCGTTTGCGCGGTCTGCGCGCCGACATCCTGAACTGGAACGCGGCTCCGAAGTGGCAGGGAGCGCATCGCGTCGAGAGCATGGACTTCCGCGGCGAGATCGCCGATCTCGCACGCACCGCTGCTGCTGACGGCGTGACCATCTACGCGCTCGAGCCCGAGGTCCCGCAGATGCTCGCCGTGACCCGCGGCGCCGATTCGCGAACGCTCGGCTCCTCGGTCCTCGGCGGCGGTGTTTCCGGCAACGAAGTCGTTCCGTCGCAGATGCTCAACGACCTGCTGCACTACGGCGGCGAGTCGCTGACTTCGCTCACCGAAACGACGGGCGGAACGTGGTTCCGCGGCGTCGGCGCCATCGACGACGTCTTCCGCCGGTTGAGCGACGACCTGCACTTCTACTACTCGCTCGCTTACAAACCGGCCGCCGGTTCCACGACCAAGGCGCGGCGCATCAAGGTGACGGTGCGCAATCGTCCCGAGCTGAAAGTGCGCACGCGCACCGAGGTCATCGAGCGTCCGTCGGGCCGCGAGATGTCCGGACGGGTCATTGCGGCGCTGCTCTATCCGACCGACGTCAACGACCTGCAGATGAAGGTCTCGGCCGAAAAGCCGGAGAAGGAAGGACGAAAGAACTTCTCCGTGCCGATCGAAGTGGTGATTCCGGTCGAGAACCTGACCCTGATGCGCGATGAGGACGGCACCTATCGCGGCATGGTCAGCGTGCATTACGCATCGTCGCTGAACGAGAAGGAGTTCGTCTCGTACGGGCGGCAGGATCAGATCGTCGAGCTGACGGCGCAGCAGTACGCGCAGATGAAGCGCGGCCGGTACCGCTACAACTCCCGCATCACCGTACCGAAGGGCAAGGTGCGCATCGTGGTCGGCGTGGTCGACTCGACGTCGCGTCTCGCATCCCTTCAGTCGGTCTCGCTCACCGCCAAATAAACAGAACGAGGTCATCGTCCAGTGAAATCGGTTGCCCTGTTGTTCACGCTGCTGTCTGCGACGGCTGGCGTCGCCCAGACTCCGTACATCGAGACGTTCGAGCTGCGCCTGCAGAATCTCGACGTCGTGGTCACCGACGCGAAAGGAAATCCTGTTCGTGGATTGACCAGGGACGACTTCGTGGTCGTCGAGAACGGCAAGCCGCAGGAGATCACGAACTTCGCGATCTACGACCAGGCGGCCGGCACGGCATCGAGCGCCGCGGAACCGGCTGCTCCTTCCGCGGAAGCGGAAGCGGTGGTCAGTGCGCCGCCGCCGCGCCGCTTCGTCTTCTTCGTCGACGAGCTCGGCGTGCAGCGCATGGCGCGAAAACGCCTCTACGAAAACGTGAAGGCGTTCGTCGCCGCGATGCGCCCCGGCGACGTCGCGGCCGTGGTGCGGCCGACCACGAAAGAGAAGATCGTGCAGGAGTTCACCGGCGATCGCGCTGCCATCGAGCAGGCGCTGAAAGCGGCCATCGATGACGCGGGTGTCGAGCTCTCGGGATCGAAGCAGGAGATTTCCGCGTTGCGGTGGCAGCTCAGGAATGCCGAGACGCCGCAGTTGCGCCGCGTGGCCAAACGCGAGTATGCCGATGCCTCCGCGCGCCGTGTCGCGCATCGCCTGGGGCAGCTCCGCGCGCTGACGTCATCGCTGACCGGCGTCGAGGGGAAGAAGATCATCGTGCTCGTCGCGATGGGACTGACCGCCAGGCCCGGAAGTGAAGCATGGGATCACGCGGAGATGCTCGGCGCGATCGGACCGGCACCGACGGAGCAACCTCTCGACCGCGCCGACGATTCGAGAGGTGCACGGATCGTCGACACTGGCGTGTACTCCGAGCCCGACGATCCGGAGCGAACGCAACATCCTGTGATTCGCGATTACACCGCCGACATCCAGGAAGTGGCGCGCAGTGCCGCCGCCGCCGGTGTGACCATCTACGCGCTCGAGCCCGACGTGCCGCTGGACCTTGCGACCAGACAAAATGTGAGCATTCCCAACAAGCCGGGAGGTGGGTTGCCCGATCCCGCTCTGCAGCTGCCACCGTCCTTCCAGAGCGACTTCCTGCAGAACGCCGAGGTGACGCTGGCGACGTTGACGAAGACCACCGGCGGACAGTGGTTCCGCGGCCTGGCGAACATCGACGACATCTTCCGGCAGGTCGATGAAGACAGCAGTTTCTATTACTCGCTCGCGTATCGCGCGACGGGTGAGGCCGAGGAAGGGAAGCGCGTCAGCGTGAGCGTGCGCAACCGCCCCGGGCTGCGCGTGCGCACGCGCACCGAGGTGCTGGAGAAAACCACCGATCGCGAGATGAGCGACCTGGTCGTGGCCAGCCTGCTCTATCCGCGCACGGTGAACGAGCTCGGCATCACCGTGACGCCGGGTGCGCCGAAGAAAGATCGTGGCTTGTACATCGTCCCGGTCGACGTCGTGATTCCGCTGAAGAACCTCACCTTCCTGCCGGTGGACGGCGGCAAATACGTGGCGTCGTTCGACCTGCACTATGCCGCCGCGGGCGAGCTTCGCGACTTCGGCATGGGCGGCAAGCGGGAGCAGCGCATCGAGCTCACGCCCGAGCAGCACGCGCAACTCGGCACGACCACCTATCGCTACAAGACCGGCATCCAGGTCTCGCCGGGACGCGCGCGCATCGCCATCGGCGTGCTCGACACGGCCACGAAGCTGACCGGGTTCCGAACCGTCGAGGTCCTCGCGCAATGAGGCGAGCGGCGGCAGTCTTCGCTGCCGTCGCATTCGCGACGGCGCTTCCGGCACAGCAGGGGTACTTCGAAACGTTCGAAGTACGCCTGCACAATCTCGACGTCGTCGTCACCGACGCAAAGGACAATCCGGTGCGCGGTCTGACGAAAGATGACTTTCTCGTTTTCGAAGACGGCGTCCAGAAGACCATCACCAACTTTTCGCTCTACGACGAAGGCACCTCCCGCGTCTCCAGCGCGCATGCAACGGCAGCCGCCGAGACGCCGCCGGCGGTCGAGGAGCAGCAGCCGCCGCCGCGCCGTTTCGTTTTCTTCGTCGATGACATGGCGGTGCAGCAGAACGCGCGACAGAACCTGATCCGTCACGCGACCTCGCTCGTCGATCAGTTGCGCGACGGCGACATGGCCGCGGTCGTTCGTCCGACCGGCGCGAACCGCGTCGCGCAGGACTACACGACCGACAAAGCTGCGCTGCGCAACGTGCTGACCGCGGCCATCGAGTCGTGCACGATCCGCGGCGACGCGCCGGGCCTGCAGGAGATGCTGCAGTTGTCGCGCTCCCTCGCCGTCGCCCACAACAAGGACGAGCAAGATCACGCGAAAGGCATTTACGCGCAGCAGGTCCGCGACCGCGTGCAGCAACGCCTGTCGCAGTTGCGCGCGCTGATCGGATCGATGGCGGGCGTCGAAGGACGCAAGGTCGTGGTGGTGATCACGGCCGGGTTGCCGTCGTATCCCGGCCGCGATGCCATCGACTTCGAAGAGCAGATGAAGGGAGCGGTACGCCAGGTGACGGAGTGGGGACAGACCGGTGATTTCGGCCCGCTCATCGACGACCTCGCGCGCACCGCGGCTTCGCACGGCGTGACGATCTACGCGCTCGAGCCCGAGGTGCCGGCCAGCCCCGCCGTGCACAAAGGCGCGGCATCGCGGACGGTCGGCACCACACAGCGAAACAGGCCCGGCGCCCTCGTCGACATTCGCGATCCAGGACCTTCGCTGCACGTGGCGGGATCGCAGATCATGCCCTCGCAGATGTTGCCCGAGCTGCTGCACTATCGAGGAGAGACGCTGACGTCGCTCACGGAGAAAACGGGCGGCAAGTGGTTCCGCGGCGCGGGCACGATCGACGACGTCTTCCGCCAGGTGGCTTCCGACATGCGCGTCTACTACTCGCTCGCGTATCGCGCCACCGGCACGCGCGATAAACCGCGCCGCATCGAAGTGCGCATCCGCAACCGTCCCGAACTGCGCGCGCGCACGCGCACCGACGTCATCGAGCGTCCGCCGGATCGCGAGATGGCCGACATCACGTTCGCGAATCTGCTCTTTCCTCGCGATCACAACGAGTTGAAGATCGCGGCAGCTACGGGCAAGCCGGCCGGCGACGGAAGGGTCTACACCGTGCCCCTCGATATCGTGATCCCGCTCGACAAACTGACGTTTGCGGCAATCGATGGCGGCAAGTACGCGGCCATCGCCGACATTCACTTCGCCGCCGCGGGTGTGATGAACAACTTCACCACCTCGGGCAGGCACCGGCAGAACATCGAGATCACCGCAGAGCAGCATGCCGCGCGCGCGGGGATGACCACCCGCTTCAAAACCGGCATTCGAGTGCCGCGCGGACGCACCCGCATCGCCGTCGGCGTGATGGATGAAGCATCCCGCGTGGCGGGATTCACGAACCTGGAGGTCGTAAGCGAATGAGAACGCGTCGCCTTTTTCCCGCAGTGGTGATCTTCGCGGCCGTTGCCGCGTTCGGACAGCAACAGCCGTACTTCGAGACGTTCGAGGTGCGGCTGCACAACCTCGAGGTGCAGGTCACGGACGCGAACGGCAATCCGGTGCGCGGGCTGTCCAGCGACGACTTCATCGTGCTCGAGAATGGTGTCGAGCAGAACGTCACGAACTTCTCGGTGTTCGAGAGCAGTCAGTCGGAACGGACTGCCGAAACTCCTCAGCGTCCCTCCGTGCAGGGTGACGAGCCGCCGCCACCGCCGCGGCGCTTCGTCTTCTTCGTGGACGACATGAGCCTCCGCAAGACCGTCCGGAAGGCTCTGATCGAGAACGCAAACGCGGTGCTCGATCAGATGCAGCCGGGCGACCTTGCCGCGGTGGTCCGTCCCGATGGCGGGAACCGGATGCCGCAGCCGTTCACGACCGACACCGCGTCCGCACGCAAAGTGCTGGCGGAAGTGATCGAATCGTGCACGCTCGGCTTCACCGACTTCGACGAATACACGCGCCGCTCGCTCAGCGCATTCGCCATGCGCGATTTGCGATACAACCAGAGCCTGTACGCGTATCAGTCGAGCGAGCGCGTTCAGCAGCGGCTCGCGCAACTGCGTGCGCTCATCGGCTCGATGGCAGGAATCGAAGGTCGCAAGGTGGTGGTCCTGCTCACCGATGGACTGCCTTCCATCCCCGGCCGCATCGGCATCAACCCGCTCGATCAGATGCGCCTCGGCGACGAGCAGCCGGTGACCGAATGGGGTCCCATCGGCGATTTCAACCCGCTCATCGACGAGCTCGGACGCACCGCCGCGAAGAACGGGGTGACGATCTACGCGCTGGAACCGCAGATTCCACTCGCCAGCGCCTTGCGCGGGCGCACGGCCACGAACGCCGAGCGCGTCGCCAGAACGGACGCGCAGAAACTCGCTTCGCCGATCGTGCGGACCGATGCGTTCGGCGAGTTGATGCACTTCCGCGGGCAGACGCTGCAATCGCTCGCGGAAAAGACAGGCGGCCATTGGACGCGCGGCTCGGCGATGATCGACGACCTCTTCCAGCAGGTCGTGACGGACGTCCGCTTCTACTACTCGCTTGGCTATCGCGCGACGGAAGATGCGACGAAACCGCGCAAGGTGAAGGTGCTGGTCCGCAATCGTCCGGAGCTGCACGTGCGCACGCGCAGCGAGGTCATCGACCGTGCGCCGGAGCGGGAGATGGGCGATCTCGTCGCGTCGACGCTGCTCTATCCGCGCAACGTGAACGAGCTGCGCATGGCCGTGGAAATGGGCAAGCCGCAGCGCGGGAGATCGACCGTCTACGTTCCGGTCGAGGTGGTGATTCCGCTCGAGACCCTGACTTTCTTCCGTACACAGGACGGCGACAGATACGCCGCCACGATCGACATCCACCACGCCACGTCCGGCTTCGAGCGTTCGTCGATGACGTCGGGCCGCCAGCGCCAGACGTTCGAAATCTCCGAGGCTGATTACGCCCGGCGTCATGGAATGACGTACCGGTTCAAGAGCGGCGTGGAAGTGTGGCCGGGGAAGACGCGCATCGCCATCGGCGCGATGGATACCGCATCGCATCTGGTGGGATTCCGCACCGTGAACGTGGACGCGCGCTAGCGTGGAGAGGTGGCGGCGGCCACCTCTCGACACGATCTAACGCACGTCGCGCAATGGCTTCTCGACGGTGCGGCCGTTTGCTTTCCGGAACTCGATCACCGGACGCAATGCATGCGGCTGCACCTGGATGCGCACGTCGACGTCGTTGTTCGCGCACGTATCGGGGAAGAACCGCTGCCCATTTTCCAGATAGATCCCGGTGTGGATCCGGTACCAGCGGTTGATCTGCATCAGCTCGTTGGCGATGTTGAAGAAGTTCGGTGATGGCGCGTTGCCGTTGGCGGACCACGTCACCCAGTGATCGAGGCCGACCTGCGGCCCGCCGGTCGGGGTGTTGCCGGTGCCGGCGTCGTTCACGCGGAAGTGAATGGTGATCGCCGTGATCGCGGAGTTCATCGCGTTGAGATAGTCGATGTACGCCTGCATCTGCGTGTGCAGGGACACGAACGGCTGGAACTTCAACGTGTACGGATCGCCGATGCCGCCACTGCCCGAGTAGAAGAGCATGTCTTCGAGCTTCGTCGAGTTCCAGGGCGGGCAGCAGGGATCGCTCGGCGGCACGCTCACGATCGCGGGGCACCGGTCCGGCGCCGCGGCCACGTATTGCGTGAACGAGCGTTCCTCGCCCGTGCCGATCGTGATGGCCGTCTCCGGCGTCAGGCCGTAGAAATATGCGACCGAGGTGTCATCCTCGCTGCCGCTGCCCCGCGCGCCACACAGTGCGGCGTCTTGCAGCGCGGGCAGCCAGCGGCTCGAAATGAGGGAACGCCAGCGGCCGAACTGCAGCAACTCCGGCGCGGTCGGTGGAGGAAAGAGCGACGACGGCGGCGCCACGGTCCCGGCCACGAGATAGAGCGGTTGTCCGGTGCAACCGCTTGCCACCGGCGTCACGCTGCCCGGACATCCCGTGGCCACCGGATCGTGATTGATGACGTACGTCGACGGATAGGCACCGTCGCGCGATCCGTCCGCGGTCAGATTCATCGAACGGTCGCAGGCAACGGTGGGCGAGTCGCAACTCCCGAAGTACGGTCCGTCGTCGCCTTCGATCTGCCAGTCCCAATGCTTGCGCAGGCCGAACGCGAACGTGCCGGAACCGCGGTTGCGGACCGTGTGCGTTTCGCGAATGACCGTGTTGTCGATGGTCTCGCTGCCGTCCACCGGCCCGACGATGACCATCTCCTGCACGAAGTCGATGGACGGACCGGTCGCACCATCCTGGAACGACCACGTCAGCCGGTATCCGGTGGTCGCATTGCCGAAGAGGATCGGCGTGACCAGCGGCGGCGTCGCACACAGCGGGCTCGTGGTCGCCGCTCCGGTCGTGATCGGCACCGTCGCGTAATAGCTGTCGGTCGTGTACGACCGCAGGATCGTGTTCGACGTGCCCTGCCCATAGAGCACGTTCTTTCCCGGGCCGGCGGGGTGCAGGGCCGCGGTTCGTGCGGTCCACGTGCCGCAGTTCGGCGACGCGGGATCGTCTTCGACGAAGATCGAATAGATGCCGTTCCCCGCTTGCAGGATCGCGTCGGTGGCGACGGTTCGATGCTTGTCGAGGACTGCTGCCGAAGCGTGAGACGCAAGAATGAAGAAGGAAAACAGAAACGAAAGAATGGGTTTCATGAGCGCTACCTCCGTCGGGTAGTGCCGGAGACGGGCTCAACGTTTCATTGAGGATTCAGGCCGCCACGCGTTTCACCGGCAATCGCAGCACCATGCTCGTGCCCACGCCTTCGATGGAGGCCACGCTCACCTCGCCGCCGTGCGCCTCGACCACCTGCTTGACGATGTACAGGCCGAGGCCCGTGCCGCCGCCACCGCGGAGCGATTTGGTCCCGCTCTGCTTGTATTTCTCGAAGATCTGATCGATCTCCTCGGCGCGCATGCCCATCCCGGTGTCGGTCACGGTCACGACGATCGCCTCCGGCACGTCGCCGTTGCGCACGATCTGCGCGCCGACGGAGATCAGCCCCTTCTTCGGGGTGAACTTCAACGAGTTCGAGATCAGGTTGATCACCGCCTGCGTCAGTTTCTCGACGCTGCCGATGATCTGCGGGACGTCGCGGCCGTGCGCGCTGAGCAGGAAGATCTCATCGCGCGAGGCCACGGACTGCAAGCTGCGCACGGCGCGTTTGAGCACGCCCGCCACGCGCACCGGCTCCGCTTCGACGGTGAAGTTGCCCGACTGGATCTTCGAGAAGTCGAGCAGCTCGTTGATCAGTCCCATCATCCGTTCCGACTCGCGATGTGCTTCCTGCAGCAGGTCGGAGTAGAGGGAGTCGAGCTTGTTGCCTTCCTGCGCCAGCACGAACTCGAGCGTGCCCTGGATGCCGGACAGCGGTCCGCGGAGGTCGTGCACGATCTGCGCGGTGAAGTCCGATTTCGACTGTTCGGCCTCGCGCTGCCTGGTCACGTCTTCGAACAGCAGCGCCACGCCCGCGCCGTCATCGTCATCGAGACGCATGATCCGATCGATGCGATAGACGCGGCCTTCGATCTCGACGTCGATGGTGCGCTGCTCCTCGGCCTCCATGAAGAAGCCCTGCAGCCATCCGCGCTCGCCCGCGACGGCGCGGGATGCTTCCTTGAGCCACTCCTCGGCGTCGGAGCCGAACGCAGCATCGAAGGCGCGATTGCGATAACGGATCGCGCCGTTGTCGCCGACCACGGTGATGGAGGAAGCGAGATGATCGAGGAGCTGCGCGTATTTCATGACGGCACCGTGATGGCGCGCTCGTGCTGGAGCTTGGCCAGGATGAAGATGGTCGTGAAGTGATCGAACGGGCTGAGGATCATCAGCTTCTGCACGTCCATCCGGCCGTCGATGAGCGAGACCAGATAGCCTTCCTGGGCGGTGAGGTTGAAGCGGTCGAAGTGCGACAGGAACTCGGCGGTGAGCTTCGGCACCGCCTGCATGCCACGCGGGTGCGCCAGGAAATCGCGCACGATGGTGTTGCGCACGATTTCCACGTACCCGCGCAGCGAAAGGTCGGTTGGATACGCACGGCTCGCCTCGAGCAGTTTTTCGTACGTGTGCCAGACGCCGTTCTGCTTGAGCGACTCCGCGACCCGGCGGGACCAGTCCTGGCGCGGGCGGGAGATGGATGGGGCGGACATGTTGGTGGGATTCTACAAGGCGTTGGGCGTTAGGCGTTGGGCGTTTGGGACGCAGCGCTCTGGCGAGACCGCCCGAAAGCCTAACGCCCAACGCCATCCGCGGGATGACACCACCCCGAGATAGTGGTTAACTTCTTCCGTGAGCGAACCCACGATTGATCCCCAGCCCGAACCGCAGCACCAGCTGATCCCTCAGGCTCCGCCGTCGCGGCGCAAGAAGGTTCTGCTGATGATCCTCGGCGCGGCATTCCTGGGGATCCCGGCCGGCTTCCTGTTCGCGCATGCCGTGCGCATGCCGCGCGTCAAGACGCTCGCCGACTACCAGCCGGCCATCATCACGCGCATCTACGACCGCCACGGCGTGCCGTTCGCCGAGTACTCGATCCAGAAGCGCATCGTCGTGGCCAAGAAGGACATGTCGCCGTGGCTGGTCGACGCCATCATCGCCACCGAGGACTCCGAGTTCTACCGGCACGGCGGCGTCGATCCGAAGGGTATCGTGCGCGCGGCGCTACGGAACATCGTCGAGCGGCGCAGGGCGCAGGGCGCGTCGACGTTGACGCAGCAGCTCGCCAAGCAGGTCTTCCTCACGCCCGACAAAACCTTCCGCCGCAAGATCAACGAAGCGTTCTTCGCCATCCAGATCGAGAAGGACTTCACCAAGGATCAGATCTTCGAGCTGTACGCGAATCAGGTGTACCTCGGACACGGCGCGTATGGCGTCGAAGCGGCCTCGCGGCTCTTCTTCGGCAAGCACGCCAAAGAGCTCACGCTGCCCGAGGCGGCCGTGATCGCGGCATCGATCCGCTCGCCGATGTACTACAGCCCGATGAATCATCCGGAGCGCTCCAAGATGCGCCGCGACTACGTGCTCTCGCGCATGCTGAAGGAAGGATTCATCAAGCCCGAGCAGTACCAGCAGGCCGTCAACGCGCCGATCGTCCTCGGCACGTTCAAGGATGAAGCGCCGAACGTCGGTGCGTACTTCTCCGAAGAGATCCGCCAGTACATCGAAGAGAACGAGCGCAACAACGAAGAGTTCGGCGCCGAGAATCTCTACAACAGCGGCCTGAAAGTCTATTCGACGCTCGACCTGCGCATCCAGCAGATCGCCGAAGGCGCGCTGCAACGCGGTCTGCGCAAGTTCGACAAGCGCCGCGGCTTCCGCCGTCCGACCCGCAACCTGATCGCGGAAGGACTCGATCCCGAGGCCTATCGCGATCCAAGCTGGAGCAACGAGCCGGCCACGGTGGACAAGCTGTATCCCGCGGTCGTGCTCAGCGTGACGAAGGATCTCGTCATCGTGCGCATGAACGACGAACGGATCGAGCTGCCTGCGGCAGCCTGGGCGTGGACGAGAAAGAAAACGCTCGACGGCGTGCTGAAGCGCGGCGACGTCATTCACGTGCTGCAGCAGGAAGACGCGAAGACGAAGCTGCGCAAGTGGGTGCTCGACCAGAT
>CAMPKJ010000055.1 GCA_946887105.1 uncultured Acidobacteriota bacterium
ATGGGCGCTGATGTCCGCGTCGGTCGCCGGCGCCGTGGGATCGATCGTCGAGCGCCGTAACCTCGTCAAGCACGTGCGGTTTCCATTGCAGACCATCTCCGCGAGCTCGATCGTAGTGAGCTCACTGCCGCACGCGATTCTGCTGGTGCTCACGGTCGCCGCGGCGCTCTCCTCCGGCCATGCGCGTCTTCCTGAGCTGCTGCTCCTTCCGTATTTTTATGCATGCGCGGCCGCGCTCGTTTTCGGCATCGGACTGATGCTCTCTGCGCTCGCGGTCATCGTGCGGGACGTCCAGCAGTTCGTCGGCTCGCTTCTGAACGTCTGGTTCTGGATCACACCAGTGGCATGGGCGTCGGGCGCGCTCCCCCCGCAAGGGCAGACGCTGCTCTTGCTCAACCCCGCCGCGTACGTCGTCTCCGGCTACCGCTACGCGCTCATGCCGCGAGCGTTCCCCGCGCCGTCTGCGACGGCGACGATCGCGTTCTGGACAGTCACTGCCTGCTTCCTCCTGCTCGGTGGCGCGATTTTCCGGCGACTGCAGCCTCACTTCTGGGAATGCCTCTGACGACGAACGACGAGACGGGCTGGTCGCTGTATGACTACATCTCCCCCGGATTGCAGATCGTGCGGCCGGACGACTGTTTCCCGCACATGCGTCCCGGCGATCCGCTGCACCATCCGTGGAAGTACCTCCGCCGCGACGTTCCGCACCTCTGGTATTCCGACGAGCGCTACCCGCTCATGGGCTTCCTCAACCGTGATGAGGCCGTGCTGCTGCACAATCTGGCGCTGCAGTTCGCCGGCAGACGCGCGCTGGAGATCGGAAGCTGGCTGGGATGGTCGACGTGCCACCTGGCCATGGCAGGCGTGCTGCTCGATGTCCTCGATCCGGCGCACGAGGACCCGCAAATACGAGCGTCGGTGGAAGAGTCACTGCTGCGCTGCGGCGTCTCCGAACGGGTCAACCTCACGCGCGGACGCAGCCCGGGGTCGCTCGCGGACCTGAAGCAGCGCTGGAGTCTTTTCTTCATCGATGGCGACCACGAGGCGCCTGCGCCGCTCCGCGATACCGCGGCTGCGCTCGCGTTTGCCGCCAGCGACTGCGCATTCGTCTTCCATGATCTCGCTGCGCCGGCGGTTGCGGCGGCGCTGCGATTTCTGCAGGAGAAGGGATTCCGCGTGGTCGTCTATCAGACCGCCCAGATCATGGCATTCGCATGGCGAGGGGACGTCACCCCGGTCGCGCACGTCCCCGATCCCGGCGTGGCCTGGCAGATGCCTCCGCACCTCATCGGCCTTCCGATCTCATCCGTCGATCTGCAGCTGTCGCCGCGTCCGGAGTACTCATCGCTGCTCGATCGCACATACGTGGAAGCGCCTTCGCGACCCTCCGTGTGCATCGTGACGAGCGAGCTCATTGGACCGTTCAAGAATGGCGGCGTCGGTACGTCGATGACCGGCCTGGCGGAGGTGCTCGCGCGTGACGGCTTCGCGACCACCGTTCTGTACACGGGCGCGATCTGGAACCCGGACGTGCCGCTGAAACGGTGGGTGAAGCACTACGCGGCACAGGGCATCGAGCTGATCGCGCTCTCGATCGAAGAGACGAAGCCGCTCGACGGTCCGCTCCGCGAGATCGGCTTCGTGACGCCCTGGCTCGTGTACCGGCGACTGCGCCAGCGTAGATTCGACGTCATTCACGTCAATGACTGCTGTGGAGAGGGAAGCCTCGCTCTCGCCGCCAAGGCGCTCGGCATCGCGTTCGCCGATTCCCTGCTGGTGGTCGCGCTCCACAGCCCGTCGCGATGGGTGTTCGACCTCAACCACGTTCTGCCCGCAACCCGCGCCTGCGCCGCGTTCGACTATTCGGAGAGACTCAGCCTGGCGTGCGCCGATCTGCTCTGGAGCCCGAGCCGGTATCTGCTGGACTGGGTCGTGTCGCGCGGTTTCGAGCTCCCGTCGCAAACGTGCGTCCAGCAGTACGTGATGCCCGAGCAGCCGGCGGCGCACATCGAGCGCGGTCGCACCTCCTCACCGAAGGAGATCGTCTTCTTCGGACGTCTCGAAGAGCGCAAGGGACTGCGCCTCTTCTGCAATGCCGTGCACGCGATGGCCGGCGAGCTCGCGCGCCGCGAGATCACCGTCACGTTCCTCGGCAAGCCCGAACGGTGCGCCGGTATGCCCAGCCTGGAGTACATCGCGAAACGCTCCGCCACGTGGCGCTTCACCGTCCGGACGCTGACGGATTTCGGCCAGCCCGAGGCGCTGCAGTATTTGCGGGATGTTCGGAACGGCGTGAAGCTCGCCGTCATGCCGTCGCCGTTCGACAACTCGCCATGCACGGTTTACGAGGCGCTCGGCGCGGGAATCCCATTTCTCGCCGCACGCACGGGCGGCATCCCCGAGCTGATTGCGAACGCCGACCGCGATCGCGTGCTCTTCGACGATACGACCGAGGCGCTGCGCAACGCGCTTGCGGACGTCATCGAACAGGGCGGATGGATCGCGCAGCCGGACGTCTCACCGGAGGAGACGCGGCGAAGCTGGAGCGAGATGCACGCGCATTGGCGGGAGCTCCTTCCCGGCGCGCCTCTCGCGGATGCCAAGCCTGGCGCGCCTTCCCGCACCACGGCCGTGGCGATCATCGATCATCCCGCCGGCGCGCCTCTGGCACGCACGCTGGAGTCGGTGTGGGCGTGTCCGCAGATCGATCGCCTGATCATTCTCAACCGGGGTGGCGATGCGTTGCCGTACGAGAACATCGATCTCCTCTCGGTCGAGAATGATGCCCTCGAGGCGGAGCTCGCGAGCATTACGGAAGACGCCGTACTGCTGATCCACTCCGGAGTGGCAGTGCTGCCGGAAGCGTTCCCGCCAATGCTCGACGCGCTCGCACGCGCGGATGTCGATGGACTCGTGCCGGCCGGCCTGACCACAGGCAGCTTCGGGACACGGATCGTTCCGCCGCTCGGAGGCTGCGTGGCGGTCAGTCTCCTCGACGGCATCACCTCCGGTGGCGCGATGGTCGTGCGGCGCGAGACGCTTCGCCGCGCGATGGACGGTCGCGCCGCGGCGATCGAGGCTCCCTTCCTCGGCGTGGCCGATTTTTGCGTGACGAGCAGCGACCGAATCTGGCCGTATCCCGAGCCGGTCGTGGAACGGCAGGAGTCGTGTGCGTTCGAAGTCCGCAGCTCACTTCCCGCGCGCATTGCGCCCTACGGCGAGACTCCCGTGAACGATCGCTACTACATCCTGGCCGCGGGTTACGAAGCCGGGGCAGGACACACGCGCGGCGGATGGACGCGGCGGCTCGCGCTCGCGGCGATCGACTCCGGCTTTGCCTTCGCGGTGCGGGCGGGATCGTGGGGACGCCGGCGCCTGCGCAGCTGGATGCAGCGATGAGCGAGATCGCGCTGCAGTTCGAGCAAGTGCAGAAAACCTTCCGCCTTTACCGCTCACCGCTCCATCGCCTGCTCGAGATCTTCTGGCCGTTCGGGCCTCGCCGTCACGTCGCCGTGCCCGTGCTGGACCAGGTCAGCTTCTCCGTTGGCCGCGGCGAGAGCGTGGCCGTCATCGGCGCGAACGGGGTCGGGAAATCGACACTGCTGCATCTCGTCGCCGGTTTGCTCGAGCCGTCCGCCGGCAAGGTCATCGTCAATGGCCGCGTCACCGCGCTGCTGGACCTCGGCGGGAGTTTCCTTCCCGAGCTCACGGGCCGCGAGAACGCGCGCTTCTATCACCGTCTCATCGCACGCGACGGCGACGATCCGCTGGAGCGCGAGCGACGCGTCGAGCAGTTCGCCGAGCTTGCCGAGTTCTTCGATCGCCCGGTGCGCACGTACTCGTCGGGGATGTTCCTGCGCCTCGCCTTCGCTTGTGCGGCTGTCGAGGAGCCCGACATCCTCCTGATCGACGAAGTGCTGGCCGTCGGCGACGCGCGGTTTCAGCAGAAGTGCTACCGGCGGATCAGCGAGTTGCGCGACCGCGGCACGACCATCCTGCTCGTCACGCACGTCATGCACGGCCTGACGGCGATCTGCGACCGGGCGCTCGTGCTCGACCACGGCAGACTGGCGTTCGACGGCGACCCGGGACGCGGCGTCGACCGGTACTATCAGCTCTTTTTCACGGCACCGGAGCTGCCGCGCCATGCCCGAGCGATCGGCAGCGAACATCGCTATGGTTTCGGAGGCGCAACGATCTCTCACGTCGTCGCGTACCGCAATGGGATCGAGGGAGCCACCGCCTTCAACGCCGGCGACTCGGCGCGAATCGTCTTCGACGTCGAGTTCACACGCGATGTCGTGGCGCCGCACTTCGGCTTCGCCTGCTCGACGAAAGAAGGAACGCGCATTTACACGACCAATACCGTGATGCTCGGCATCGCGGCGGTTCCGGCGGTGGCCGGCGAGCGGCGTCGCGTCGAAGTCTCGTTCGGGCTCGATGTCGGCGTGGGCGACGTCTTCGTCGACGTGTCCGCATTCGAGCTCGAGCCGGGCGCCATCAAAGTCCTCGAGGCGCGCCTGCACGTGCTTCACCTCACGGTGTCCATGTCACCGCATTACACTGGGATGGCCAACATGTCGGCAATCATCCGACAGATGCCATAATCGTCGCCCCGCATGACCGTATGACCGTCCCCGCCCGCCGAACGATGTACATCACCTATTCCCTGAATGGCGGAGGGGCGGAGCGCCTGCTGACGAACATCATCCTGCCGCAACACTCCCCGCGGCGTATGCGCGTCGTCTCGCTGCGGCCGGGCGGCGTCTTCCGCATGGTCCTGGAGTCCGCGGGCATCGAGGTCGTCGACCTGGGCATGACGCGTTACCACCATGCCATGGCTGGCCTGTTCCGCCTGGCGCGTCTGATTCGCGCGGAACAGCCGGAGATCCTGCATGGCTGGGACTATTTCTCGAATCTACTCGTCTTTTGCGCGCGCTTTCTTGCAGGAAGCCGGGCACGGATCTTCTGGGCCGCATTCAGCACCGACTTCGGGTCGCAGAAACTCAAGCGCAGGTTCCGTGCGGTGCTCCGGCTGAACGTGCTGCTTTCCCGTCGAGTGGACGGCGTGGCGTACAACGGCGCCGAGGTCCGCGACTTCCATCACGCCATCGGATTCCGCGAGCCAGCCTCGCTGGTCATCTCGAATTCGATCGACGCGGACGTCTTCCGCCACGACGCACGGCAACGTGCGACCTTGCGCGAGCAACTCGGGATTCAGCCCGATGACATCGTGGTCGGAGTGCTGGCGCGCGTCGATCCGCAGAAAGACTGGCCCACGACCTGCGAGGCCGTGCGCGGACTGCGCGGCGTCGTGACCGTGGCCGCTGGAAAAGGGACGGATGCGCTCCCCACTCAACACGGCTTCATCGCACTCGGCTGGCGCGACGATGTCGTGAGCGTGCTCAGCGCCGCGGACATCTTCCTTCTCGCCTCGGCCTTCGGCGAGGGAGTCTCGCTCGCACTCGGCGAGGCGATGCTGTGCGGCCTTCCCTGCATCGTCACCGACGTCGGCGGCAACGGCGCGCTGGTCGGCGACGCCGGAATCGTCGTGAAGCCGGGTGACGCGGAGGCGATCCGCAACGCGATCGTCGCGCTGGCATGCGATCCGGAGCGCCGGCGTCTCCTCGGAGAACGCGCCCGGGCCCGCGCGGCCGCGGCCACTTCGTGCGACGGGGCCATCGAGCGCGTCCACGCACTTGGTCTGGCCGAGGCGCCGTCTTGAGATTCCCGAGCACCAGCCCGGTCCGCTTTCAGCCGCTCGAGCAGGAGCTGCAGCCGGTAGCGCGATACCTCTCGGGGCGCATGCTGAATGCCGGCAGCGGATCGCGTGACATCGCGGACTTCGTCCGCCGCAACGGGGTCACCGAGCTCACGTCCTACGACATCAGCTCCGACGACCCGTCCGTCATCCTCGGTCCGATCGAAGCGATGCCGTTCGAAGACGCGAGCTTCGACTCGGCGCTTTGCAACGCGGTGCTCGAGCACATCATCGATCCCGAGCGCGCGATGGCCGAGCTCGCGCGCGTCGTGCGCAAGGGAGGGCACATCATCGCCACCGTGCCGTTCCTCCAGCCGTACCACGCCTGCCCCGGCGATTACCGGCGCTATACCGCGGACGGACTGGCGCAACTCGGACGCAATGCCGGACTGGAAGTCCTCGAACTGCTGCCGGTGCACTCGATCGCACAGACGCTCGGGTGGATCCTCTGGGAGTACGCACGCGAGAAAGGCGGCTTTCTGCGCAAGAGCGCCGCGTGGATCATCACGTACGCGATGACGAGTCTCTTCCGCCGCACCGACCTCAAGGTGCTGAAGAATGCGAACACGGTCCAGGCAGTCTTCCGCGTTCCGCACGCGAGCGAGGCCGGCGTGCTGGGCATGAAGTGGCGCCAGCAACCGCTGCCGGCGGCCTGCTCGAACGTTCCGACGATGCTCATTCCGGAGGAACTGCGCCTCTTGAATTATCTCGCGCAGGACGTTTACACCGGAGCCGGGGCGATCGTCGACGCCGGCTCGTTTCTCGGCGGATCGACGGTCGCGCTGGCCGAAGGCCTGCGGCGCAATCGCCGCTGGAAGCGTTCGGCGAGCGGCACGCCGATCCACTCCTACGATCGCTTCGAGGTCGAGGATTGGACGCGCGGCGTGTATTTCCCGGAAACCGTGCCGGCCGGGACCAGCTTCTCCGAGCAGTTCGACCAGAACATCGCGCCTTACTCGGAGCTCGTCGAAGTGCATGCGGGGGACATCTGCGAGCAACAGTGGAGCGGCGGCCCGATCGAGATTCTCTTCGTGGACGTGGCAAAGCACTGGACCGTCTGCGACTGGGTCACCTGGCAGTTCTTCCCGCACCTCATCCCGGGCAAGTCCCTCGTCGTGCAGCAGGACTATCTCTACCATCACTGGGTGGGTTGGCTGCATGTGACGATGGAGCTCTACGCCGATTACTTCGAATACGTCTGCGATACCGAGGTGAACTCGGCCGTGTTCCTGAACACGAAGGCGATCCCGCCATCAGTGCTGCGGCGCCATAGCGTCGAGAGCCTGACGGTCGACGAGCGCTGCGCGCTGATGGATCGCGCCGCGTCGCGCTTCGAGGGGCGCAAGCGCGACCTCCTCGTCTCCGCGAAGGCGCATTTCCTCGAGATGATGGCCACGTGAGCGACATCCCCTACGAGCTCCTGATGAAGATTCAGCACGGAACGATGAACACCCGCTATCGCGGTCTTCCGATGCTGAAGAACCCGTTCGACCTCGCGCTCTACACCATGCTGCTCGAGCGGGTGCAGCCGGCAACGCTCATCGAGATCGGCACGAATGCCGGCGGAAGTGCGCTCTGGTTCGCCGACCAGCGTTCCGGCATGCGCGTTTTGTCGATCGATCTCGAGCCGCCTGAAAGTGTGTCGCATTCGTCCGTTCGCTTCCTCCGCGGCGACGCACGACGGCTCGGCGACGTTCTGACGCCGGACGTGATGCAGTCGCTCGCGCGTCCGTTGCTGGTGGTCGAGGACTCGAGCCACTTCGCCGGCACGACCGCGGCGGTGCTCGACTTCTTCGACGGCTGGTTGCATCCCGGTGAGTACATCGTCGTCGAGGACGGCATCCTCACGGCCATGCGCGCCGCGGAGGCGTACGACGGTGGACCGCTCCGCGCGATCCACGAGTTCCTGGCCCGTTCCGGCGGGCGTTACGAGATCGATGGAACGCTCTGCCATTACTACGGCCGCAACGTGACGTGGAATGTCGACGGCTACCTGAGGCGGATCGCGTGAGCGTACGCACGCGCCCTGATTCGTCGTTCATGCGCCGTTCCCGGGCTCTCGCTTTGCGTGGGATCCGTCTGCCCCGCGAGCTCGCCTGGCGGCGCCGGTTGCGCCGGTGCGCAGATTCGAAGATTGCGCCGCTGCTGGTCAGCGAGCGCGGCGACGCGCACGTCCGCGAAGTCCTCGAACGAATCAGGCCTCGTCTGGCCATGGTGATGTCGTCGCTGGCCGGGCCGTCAGTGCTCGACGACCAGCAGTTCGTGCAGAAGCTTCATCACGCGCTGGACCCGCTGGCGTTCTGTGCCGAGATCACCGCGAAAGGCGCGAAGCTCCGGGCATACTGCGACATCACCGCGACAGTGGTCGTTTTCGAAGCGCTTCTGCGGGAGATCGCGGCGGAGTTGCGCTCGAGCGAGATCGACGTTGCCACGCGGATCGCCGCGGCGGCAGGAAGAGCCCGTGAGGCGCTCGTCGTGGCCGGCCGGCGCATGCTCGACGCCGGGCGGCATGAGGATGCCGCCGCCTGCGCACGCCGCGCGCTGGACATCATGAGCGCCTGTCCGCTCTCCCAGAAGCTGCTCATGGATGCGTTGCGCGCGCGGCGGAACGCCGGTGCAACGCTCACCGCCAATGAGGAGAACGGCCTGGCCGACCTGCGCGGCCGCTTTTGTCCGCGGCCGTTCGAGGTGATCGTGAGCGGTCAGGGCGTGCGGTGGAATGAAACGACCGGCACGACCGAGCAGGTGATGGGCTCGACGTACGCCTGCGATTGCGCGGCGTGGGTGCCATTCGTCACCGGCAACATGCTCGAAGGCGAATCGGCGAATGCCGTCTGGAACTCCCCCGGCATGCAGGAAGTCCGGCGTTCGGTGCTCGACGGCGACTACTCTTACTGCAGTCGAACCCTCTGTCCGGCCATCGTGAACGACCAGCTGCCGCGGACGGAAGCCGTCACGGCGCCGCGTCTGCGCCGCATCATCGACAATCGCGAGACGCTCGTTGCCGACGGTCCACTCCACGTCGCACTTGGTCATGACAGCTCGTGCAACCTGGCCTGCCCTACATGCCGTAACGATTTGATGATGGCGAACAGGGAGGAGAGCGAGCGCCTGGATCGCGCGCGCGACCGGGTCATCCTGCCGATGCTGCACGACCGGCGGATCGGCGTCCATCTGACCGCGTGGGGTGATCCGTTCGCCAGCCGTCATTACCGCTCGATCCTCGAGGCGCTCCGGGAGCCGGGTTACGAGGGTGTCGGGCTTTTCCTGCTCACGAACGGCCTCGGTTTGACGCCGCACACATGGAAAGCCATGCCGCATCTTGCGGAAAAGATCGTCGAGCTACGCGTCTCGGTCGATGCGGCAACCAGGCAGACGTACGAGAACGTGCGCCGCCCCGGACGGTGGGAAGTCATTCGCGAGAACCTCGCAGTCATGGGCGAGCTCAATCGCGCGGGCACGTTCTTACGCAATCGTTTTGCAGGAGGAACGCATCTGGTCAAGAGCGATCTGCAGCTCGACGTGGAACAGCCGGACAGCTTCGTCATCGCCTTCGTCGTGCAGAGTGCGAATTTTCGTGAGATGCCCGCCTTCGTCCAGCTGGGCGAGGACATCGGCGCGGACGTCGCATTTCAGAAGTACTACAGCTTCGGCCACGAGCTGCCGGCGATGTTCGCCTCGAAAGACATCACCTCTCCGTCGCATCCGGAGCATGAACAGTTCCGCGCGATTCTGCGCGATCCAGCCATGGCCAGTCCGCGAGTGGTGAAGATGTTTCTGTCGCAACTGGAGAGCCGTACCGCATGAAGAGCTCGGTCCGGCGGATTGCCGTCCGGCTCATCCCTGCCGGGGCGCGACTCCTGATCAGGGAAATCGCCGGACGCGCGCGGTACGAGCTCGCGGCGACGTTCGCGTCACGAAGGCGGCGCGCCGCTCTGCCGGCGATGCGCGCCGCGTTCGAGGGCTTCGAGTCGCGCAGCGGAGCACCCGCGCAGGCCATCCGTCGCATGGCGTTCCACGCTGGTCACCTTCGAATGCTGTCGGCGTCGCTCGCCGGCGGCGGCGCGATGGCGCGCCGTACGTTCTGCGACTCCTTGCTCGCGGCCGCGGAATGCGCGGAAGCGAGCTTCCGTCCCGCGGCGCTGCAGTCTTACGTGGACGTCACTGTCCGCGTTGCTGCCATGCGTGCGCTCGCCGAGTATCTCGGGGCCGAGCCCGTATTCGGCGGCGATGCTGCGATGGTCACCGCCGCGCTGGTCGAGCATGCGCAGGACGATCGCTCGGCGCTTCTGGCGCACGCGGAACTGCTTCTCGATCGCGCCAGAACGGAAGAAGCGGTCCCGCTCGTCCGCCGCGCCTTGCGTCTGCAGGCGGTTTGTCAGACCGCGCAGCAGTTGCTCGCGCGTGCCGTTCCCGGTACCGATTACGACCTGCGCGACAAGTTCTGCCCGATGCCGTTCACGCACCTGTCGACGAGCTTCAAGGGTGACGCATTCGCCTGCTGCTGCCCGGCCTGGGCGCCGTACGCGATTGGCAACATCGTCGACGCGCCATCGGCCGGCGCTGTCTGGAATTCGGAAGAAGCAATCGAGGTCCGGCGCTCCATTCACGACGGCGATTTCAAGTATTGCAGCCGCACGCTTTGCTCGTATATCGCGGCCCGTACGCTGCCGTCGAAAGCGGAAGTCACGGATCCCGTCCTGCGACGGTACATCGACGAGCGCACGGTCGTCCTGGCGGAGTCCCCCGCGATGGTGGAGATGAACCATGACCAGACCTGCAATCTGGCGTGCCCGTCATGCCGCACGGAAGTGGTCACGGCCGGCCCGGAAGCACAGAGGGTCTACCTTGACGCCGCCGATCGCGTGCTGCTGCCGCTTCTGCGCAAAATGGACGGAATGGCCTATATCTCGGGCGGCGGCGAGGCGTTCGGGAGCACGCACTACCGGAAGATTCTCGCCTCGCTGAATCGTGAGGAGTTCCCGGGTCTATCCGTGTTCCTGATCACGAACGCTCAACTGCTCAGTGCCAAACGATGGGCGGAGTTCCCGAGACTGCCGGAGATGATCGGCAACCTTTCGATCTCCATCGACGCGGCACGCGCAGAGACATACGAGCGCGTGCGCCGTCCCGGCAAGTGGAAGGTGCTCATGGAAAATCTCGAAATCATTGCGCGGATGCGCAGGGCCGGAACGATCCGCCGCCTGCAGATCAACTTCGTCGTTCAGATCGAAAATTTTCGCGAGCTTCCCGAGTTCATCGCCCTCGGCGACCGTCTCGGCGTCGACAGCTTCTGGCTGCAGCGCCTCACGAATTACGGCGCCTTCACCGAACCCGCTTTCGAAAAAGCGGACGTCACCTCGCCGCTCCATCCCGAGCACGGCGAGCTCCTGGCCATCCTTCGCCAACCCTTCACGAAGGATCCGCGGATCGACATGGAGATGCTGATGCCGATCCTGCCGGAGATCGTCGGATCGGACGTTTCGAACCCATGGCTCGGCTCGGGCCGTGCGCCGGCATGGTGGGCCTGAACTGAGGAAGATCGCCAGCGCGTGAGCCACCACTTCGATCTCGAGCCGGAGTTCCTGGAGCTTCATGAGCTCTGCCGCGAGCAGACCATGACGTCGGTCGAACGGATGTACGCGCTCTATTCAGCAACCAACTACATCGTCGAGAACGAACTGCCGGGCGATTTCGTCGAATGCGGCATCTGGCGCGGCGGATCCGTCATGCTCATGGCGGCCACGCTGTTGCGGCGCGGCGACACCACGCGCGACCTCTGGCTCTACGATACGTTCGACGGCATGACCGCGCCGGGTGCCGAGGACGTGCAGGCCATGAGCGGCAGGGCGGCCGCCCACATCCTGCAGGAGCATGAGCGGAAGCCGGGCGATCCGTTCTGGGGCATTGCGGCCCGGGACGGCGTCGAACGGAATCTTCGCCGCACGGGCTATCCGTTCCAGCGGTTCCGGGTCATCGAAGGCGACGTCATGGCGACGCTGCCCGAGTGCGCTCCGGAGGCGATTGCATTGCTCCGGCTCGATACCGACTGGTATGCGTCCACGCGCCACGAGCTCGAACAGCTTTACCCGCGGCTCGTTCCCGGCGGCGTGCTGATCATCGACGACTACGGATACTGGCGCGGAGCACGAAAGGCAACCGACGAGTTCCTGGCCACGCTGCGCCCCCGGCCGCTCCTCCAACGCATCGACTACACGGGACGGATCTGCGTGAAGCCCGGCAACTAGCCCGCTGACAGTTCTGCCGCGCAGTCACCTGGTCCACCGGCGTCGTGCGCAGTAATCACCGCACGTATCCGAGCGCGCGGAGACGACGCACCATTTCCGGGTCGATCGCACGCGACGGCGCGGCGGCATCGATTCCTCGGAGCGACCGGTGCCACTTCGCAATCTCCTCCGCCATCCGCCGCGAATCGGCACTCGGCGCGAGATTGCGCGTCTCGCCGGGATCGGCGGCGACGTCGTAGCTCTCCACGCTGCCGTTCACGTTCACGATCGTCTTCAGCGTGCCCTCGATCTTTGCCGTCCCCGGACGCCGCGACGGAAGCGTTGCGCCCGGACCGCGCAGCGGAAATGACTCGGTCATGATCACAGACGTCGTCTGAGGCATTGACGACAGCAGCGGCCACGCGTGAAGCAGACTGACCGGCTCCGCCACCACGACGCCGGCGGTCTGGCCGGGGTTCTTCACGATCAGCGGCACGCGGGTCTCGGAGTCATAGTTCGCGAGACCGTGGGTGAGAATCCCATGCTCGCCGAAGGACTCGCCGTGATCGGAGAGCACGATGATGAGCGTGCGGTCGTAAACGCCGCGCTCTCGTAACGCGGCGAATACACGGGCGATCTGATGGTCTTCGAACGCAATCGAGCCGTCGTACTGCGAAATCAGATGCGCGCGCTCGCGCGGCGTGATCTTCGGGGCACCGCCGGTGAAGGCAGCGATCAGCCGGTTCTCCAGATCGGCCGGCTGTGTCGGGTCGTAGCCTGGGAACAACGTGTCATACGGCGGCGGCGGGATGTATGGGTGGTGAGCATCCAGATAGTTGAGGACCAGGAAAAACGGCCGCCGTTTTCCGGTCATGCGATCGAGATACGCAATCGCGAGATCGCTGATCTCCTCGCCGCCGCGCGAAAGGCGGCGGGTTCGTCGAGGGAGCTCGATCACACGGGAGGCGAGAGCGGCGACACGAGATCGCAGGTAGAAGCTCGACGGCATGCCGTACGCCATCCACGGCGGCCGCACATCGAGGTGCTGGAATCCCTGATCGAGACCGAATCCCTCGCCGAGGTATCCGTTCGCGGCGATGGATGCAGTGGCGTAACCGCGCGCGGCCAAAAGCTCCGCGGCAGTGACCGCGTCTGCCGGAAGCGGCCGTCCGGCTGCCCACCCTTCATCGTAGTGCGCGGTGTGTTCGCTTCCATAGAGGCCGGTGAAGAGCGACGCGTGGGAGGGCAGCGTCATGTTCGCGGCCGCGTAGGCTCGACTGTAAAGCGTCGCGGTCGTGGCGAACTGCGCGAGATTGGGAGTCGTGTTCCGGCCGTAGCCGTAGACCGACAGGTGATCGGCGCGTACGGTGTCCATCACGATGAGCACGACGTTCGGTGAGGCAGCGCGCGGCGGCGGCTGATCCGGCGCGACGTCGCGCGGCGGCGGAACGTTGATGAACATCGCGCCGGCCATCGTCAGCACGAAGATCGCCATCGTCGCGACCGGCTTGAGGGACCATCGCACCTTCGCGCCGGCGATCCCGAGCAGCACGACCGCGACCATCGCCGCGCCCGCGAGCAGCGCTTTCGTGCGAAACGTGTAGAAGAATCCGATCTCGCGGGCGAGCGATAGCGGCGCGACCAGAAGCAGGCTGGCCAGCCACGGACGGTTCCGCAACATCACGACAGCGATCGCGGCACTCACGACTGGAACCGCCAGTGCGGGTCCGGTCATGACAGCGATGGCGTTCGCGGCGAACGCGGCCGCGAGCCCGACCATGGCGAAACGACCAAGCAGAGCTCCGATAAGCGGATAGAGAACCAGCAGGAACAGCGTGTAACGATCGTCGGGCGGGATGAATGTCGACGGGAACATCGCCCGCGGGAGCATGACCGCGAACAACGCCTCGACCGCGCCGTACGCCGCCCATATGGCGGCGCCTCGCAGTCGCACACTGGCCTCGCCGGCTGATCCAGTGGTTTGACTCGCGCCGATGGAAGACGAACCGCTCATCGCGCAGCGAGAGTACCAGTTGACGCGTGGCTTGGAGGATTGCATCCACCGCCTTCGGCCGCGATGCGCAGCCGCACCAACTGAACGTCCGCTGCATCGGTCGGACGAACCGTCTGCTGTGTCTCGATCAGCAACTCCTTGCGGCCGACAGGGATCGGAACGCCCTCGATCGTCTTGGTCTCGATTCCTCCAGCGGACGCGCGGGCGTAGTCGACGCCGCAGGCGTTCTTGAGCAGGTCCACCACGATCTCGTCGGCGAGCCTCACGACCTGGTATTTCTCGACCTCTTGTTGGCTGGTCCGCTCAGTCGCGGCAGGTGAGGGCTTTGATGATTGGCTGGGAGTACTGGCGGAGTATCGAACCGCCGTGCTCGCTTGTCGTTCATCGGAATATACTTCCGCGTCTCCCGGCTTTGCGCCGACTAGTTCGTAATGTCTCGCTCGACCCTTCGTCTCTTCGCCTTCCTCGTCCTCGCGCTCCTCGGCGCGCCGGTCGCGATGCACGTCGTCATGCACGACCTGCACGATCACCACGACGAGCACGCGGGCGCGTACGAGGCTGACAGCGATCACGAGCACCCGATCGTCTCCTCGCCTGCTCCGCAGTTCCCTGACGCGACACGCGCGGCGCTGCCGGTCGAGATCGTCCCGGCCATCACGGCGGCAACATGGACGAGCGTCGCGAGCACTGGTCGCAACGTTCTGTCGTTCGGCGCGTTGCGCATGGACGACGACGTCGGCCTGCAGCCGCTCCTCTCGACCTTCCTCATCTGAGCCACTCCTCGCAGCGCGTTCTCACGACCCGCGTTTCTGCGACAGGAGTGAACTTTGCGTTTTCTACGATTCCTCATCATCGGCGTGCTCGTCTCCGTGACGATCGCACGCGCACAAACGATCCCGAACGTTCTCACGGAAGATGATGCCGTGCGCCTCGCGCAGGCGTCGCAGAGCGTCATCGCGCTCAGCGCGGCGCAGCTCGACCTCGCGCGCAGTGACGTCGAGCGCGAGCGGCGCTGGCCGAACCCCACGCTCGACTACACGCGCGAAAGCGCCGGCGAGACCGAGCAGTTCCTGACGCTCTCGCAGTCGTTCGACTTCTCCGGCCGTCGAGCGATGCGAACACGAGCGGCCGAGCTGCGCGTCGAAGCGACGGAGCAGGAGGTCGCGGGACAACAGCTCGATCTCGCGCGCATCGTGCGATCGGAATTCAGTCGTGCCGCAAACCAGCAGGAGCTCGTGCGCGCGCTGACCGAATGGTCGCGCAAGATCGGCGCTGCTGCTGAAACGGCGACACGCCTGCAAGCTGGTGGCGAGGTCTCGGGTTACGACCGGCGACGGCTCGAACGGGAACGGATCGGCGCAGAAGCGCGACTCGCCGCGGAACGCGGCGCACTCGTGGCGGCGCAACGGCGGCTCGCTGCGCTGCTCGGCGCGGAACAACTGGAAGGCGTCACGTTGCAGCGGCCGACGCCGCCGGAGATCCCGGCGGATGCGGAGCTGACCGCGCGCATCGAACAGCGGCCCGACGTGGCGGCCATTGCGAAACGCATCGAGGCGGCGACGCTGGATCAACAGGCCGCGCAGCGCTGGCGCGTGCCGCTCTTCGACCTCACGGCAGGCATGAAGAACACGCAAACCGACGGCGGCGCGATTCTCGGTGCAGGCGTCAGCCTGCCGCTCTTCAACCGCAGCCAGGACGAGCTGCTACGCGCGACCGCGGGGCTGGCGATCCTCAACGCACAACGCACGCTCCTCGTCACCCGCGCCCGCGGTGAAGTCGGCGGCCTAGCCGCGGAAGCGCGCGAGCTGCGCAATGCCGCGCGTCTCTTCCGCGAGCAGGCGCTGCCGACATCCGAACGACTCACCGCGACGGCCGAAGCGGCGTATCGCGCCGGAGAGGTCGGCATCCTCGAACTGCTGGACGCCTACCGCACCGCGCTCGATGCCGAGGTCGAAGCGGCAGAGCTGGAGCAACGCGCACGCGAAGCCGAGATCGAGCTGACGCGCGCCCTTGGAGGAATCAACCGATGAAGATCATCACACGCGCGGCAATTCTGCTGCTCATCGTTGCGGCCATCGCCTGCAACAAGCACGAGCACGAGGAAGCGAAAGCGCCAGAGCGCGAAGCGCTGTCGTTCACGCACTTCACCGATCGCACGGAGCTGTTCGTCGAGTTCGACGCCCTCGCGAAAGGCGCGCAGTCGGCGTTCGCTGCGCACGTCACGCGCCTCTCCGATTTCAAACCGCTTGCGTCGGGAACCGTGACGGCAATCCTCAGCGAAGGCGGCGCACCGGAAGAGCGCTTCACGGCCAACGCACCGAGCGTACCCGGCATCTTCCGCCCGGTCGCCAAACCGCAGCACGGCGGACGACGGCGCCTCGTGTTCGAGATCGCTTTTGACGGCGCAGTCTCGCGCCACGATCTCGGAATCATGACCGTCTTCGAGTCGGAGCAGGCGGCGATCGCCTCCGCGCCGAAGGAGGAGGAAGAGGGCGGCGGTATCGTTTACCTCAAGGAACAGCAGTGGAAGACGGAGTTCGCGACCGCGCCTGTGACCGAAGGCGAAGTGCGCGGCTCCGTCCCGGCGAATGGTGTGCTCCGGCCCCGGCCCGATGGCGAAGCACGCGTCGGCGCACCGGCCGGCGGACGCTTCCTCGCCCGTGGAACCTACCCGCAGATCGGCATGATGGTCGCGCGCAATCAGGTGCTCGGCGTCATCGCCCCGCGCGTACCGACCGACGTCGATCCTTCGTCGCTCAACCTCGACGTGCAGCGCGCGCAGATCGCCCTCCAGCAGGCGCAGGCCGAACGCGCACGACTCGAAGCGCTGCTCGCGCAGGAAGCGATCCCCGAGCGTCGCGTCACCGACGCGCGACGCACAGAGCAGACCGCACGCGCCGATCTGCAGGCCGCGCAGAGTCGGCTCGCGCAGTATCGCGGCACGCAGAGCGCCACCGGCGGCCAGTCGGGCGGACGCTTCGAAGTGCGCTCGCCGGTCGCCGGGACCATCGTCGCGGTGACGGTCGCGCCGGGCGAGTTCATCGAGGAAGGGCGCGAGCTGTTCCACGTCATCGACCTGTCGCGCCTCTGGCTCGAGCTGCAAATCCCCGAAGGACAAATCGGCCAGGTGCAGATGTCGAACAGCGTCTGGTTCCAGCCGGAAGGTTTTCCGAGCGCGTTTGAAGTGAGTCCGCAAACGGGCGGACGCGTTGTCGCCTCGGGTGGCGTCGTCAACGAGAAGACGCGCACGCTTCCGCTCATCTTCGAGGTGCCGAACCCGAACGGACAACTGAAGTCCGGCATGTTCGTGCGCGCGCAGGTCTTCACCGCCACGACGCAGCGCGGAATCGTGATTCCGCTCTCGTCGGTCGTCGATGAAGACGGCCAGCCGGTGGCCTATGTCGAGCTCGAAGGCGAGTTGTTCGAGCGCCGGCCGCTGAAGGTCGGCACGCGTCAGGGCGATCTCGTGCAGATCCTCGAAGGGCTCAAGCCGGGCGATCGCGTCGTCACGCGCGGCGCGTACAACATCCGCCTGCAGGCAGCATCGGGAGCCGTGCCGGCGCACGGTCACGCCCACTAAGGAGACCCGATGATCGATCGCATCATTCAGTGGTCTCTTCGCAATCGTCTGTTCGTCCTCACGGCGGCGGCGCTGCTCCTCGTCTGGGGCACGTACGAAGCGGTGAACATGCCGGTGGACGTGTTCCCCGACCTCACCGCGCCCACGGTTACCGTCATTGCCGAAGCGCACGGCATGGCGCCACAGGAGGTGGAAACGCAGATCACGTTCCCCGTCGAGACGGCACTCAACGGCGCGTCCGGCGTGCGCCGCGTGCGCTCGTCAACCGGCGTCGGCATCGCCGTGATCTGGGTCGAGTTCGAATGGGGCACCGACATCTATCAGGCCCGGCAGGTCGTCAGCGAAAAGCTGCAGCTCGCGCAGTCGACGCTGCCGCCGGGCGTCGCGCCTCCCGTGCTCGCACCCGTCTCTTCGATCATGGGCGAGATCATGTTCATCGCGCTCACGTCGGATCGTCATTCGCCGATGGAGCTGAAGACGACCGCCGACTGGAACATCCGCCGCCGCCTCCTCGCCGTGCCGGGTGTTTCACAGGTCATCCCGACCGGCGGCGAGACGAAGCAGTATCAGGTGATCGTGCGGCCGGATCGTCTGGCTGCGTACGGCCTCGGCGTGGACGAAGTCGTGCGCGTGCTGCGCGAGAGCAACGAGAACACGTCCGCCGGTTTCTACAACGAAAGCGGACAGGAGTACCTGATTCACGGCGTCGGCCGCATCACCACGCCCGACGACATTGCCTCGACGGTCATCGTCGTGCGTGACGGTCAGCCGATCCTCGTCAGCGACGTCGCGACGGTGCAGATTGGCGGCGCGCTGAAACGCGGCGAAGGCTCGCACAACGCGAAGCCCGCCGTGATCCTCGGCATCCAGAAGCAGCCCACCGCGAACACGCTCCAGCTCACGCGCCAGCTCGACCCGGTCATGGCTGACATTCAGAAGACCTTGCCGCAAGGCATGAAGATCAACAGCCACATCTTCCGGCAATCCGACTTCATCGAGATCGCCGTGCACAACGTCGTCGCGGCCTTGCGCGACGGAGCGATCCTCGTCATTGCCATCGTCTTCATCTTCCTCATGAGCGCGCGCGCGACCGGTATCACCGTCCTCGCGATCCCGCTTTCGCTCGTGACCGCGATCATCGCCATGCGGCTCTTCGGCGTAACGATCAACACGATGACCCTCGGCGGCATGGCCATCGCGGTCGGCGCGCTCGTGGACGACGCCATCATCGATGTGGAGAACGTCGTGCGGCGTCTCCGCGAGAACCGCAGTCTGCCGCCCGAAGAGCAGCGCGGCGTGCTCGAAGTGATCTACGAAGCGAGTCGCGAGGTCCGCGGCTCGATCGTCTTCGCGACCGTCATCATCGTGCTCGTCTTCCTGCCGCTGTTCCTCCTCACCGGCATCGAAGGACGACTCCTTCGCCCGCTCGGCTTCGCGTACATCGTCTCGCTCGCCGCGTCGCTCGTCGTCGCGCTGACGGTCACACCCGCGCTCTGCTCGCTGCTCCTGCCGCGATCAAAGGCGATCGTCTCCGACGAAGAGAGCCGCATCGTGCGCTGGCTCAAACGCTGGTACGGGCCGATGCTCGCGCGCCTGCTCGACCACTGGAAGGCGATCACCACCGCCGCCGCCGTAGCGCTGGCGATCGCCGGCGTCGCGCTCGCGGTGGCGGGCCGCGCGTTCCTCCCTGACTTCAACGAAGGGACGCTCACCATCAACCTCGTGACGCTTCCCGGTACCTCGCTCGAAACGTCCGACCGCCTGGGCAGGATGACGGAACAGATCCTCCTCGGCGAGCCGGAAGTCGTCGCCACGGCGCGCCGCACCGGCCGCGCGGAGCTCGACGAGCACGCGCAGGACGTCAACGCCTCCGAGATGGAAGTGAGCCTGAAGATGAAGGATCGGAGCAAGGAAGAATTCCTCGCCGATCTGCGCCGCAAGCTCTCGGCGGTGCCGGGCACGAACGTCACCATCGGCCAGCCGATCTCGCACCGCATCGACCACATGCTCTCCGGGACGCGAGCGAACATCGCGGTGAAGATCTTCGGCGAAGACCTCGCCACCCTCCGCAAGCTCGGCGACCAGGTGAAGAACATCATGACCGCCGTCGAAGGCACGGCCGACGTCTCGCTGGAACAGCAGCCGGATATCCCGTTCCTGACCATCAAGTTCGATCGCGCGGCCATTGCGCGCTACGGGCTGCAGGTGACCGACGTCGCCGAAGCCATCGAGACCGCGTTCGCCGGACATGAGGTCTCGCGCATCCTCGAAGGTCTCGCCGCCTTCGATCTCGTCGTGCGCTACGAAGCCGCGGCGGTCGGCGATATCGAGATGATCCGCGCCACGCGCATCGCCACACCCGGCGGCGCGCAGATCCCGCTCTCCTCGCTTGCCGAGATTCGCAAAGATCGCGGCCCGAACACGATCAGCCGCGAGAACGTCGAGCGCAAAGCCGTCGTCATGTCCAACGTCGCGGGACGCGATCTGTCGAGCGTCGTCGAAGACATTCGCGAGCAGGTCTCCGCGAACGTGAAGCTCCCCTCGGGGTATCACATCGAATACGGCGGCCAGTTCGAGAGCGCGGCCGAAGCCTCGCGCCGTCTCGTCCTCCTCGGCATCGTCGTCATCGCCGGCATCCTGCTCCTGCTCTACATCGCCCTCGACTCAATGCGCGATGCGGCGCTGGTCATGGTCAACCTGCCGCTCGCGCTGATCGGCGGCGTGGCCGGCGTGTACGTCGCGGGCGGCACGCTCTCCGTCGCGTCGATCATCGGATTCATCACCCTCTTCGGCATCGCCACGCGCAACGGCCTGATGCTCGTCTCGCACATCCATCACCTGATGACGCACGAAGGCGTGACGGACCTCCGCGAGGCCGTGCACCGCGGCGCGCTCGAACGCCTCTCGCCGATCCTGATGACGGCACTCTCTGCGGGCCTCGCGCTGATCCCGCTCGCGCTGGCGATCGGTAAGCCAGGCAGCGAGATTCAGACGCCGATGGCCATCGTCATCCTCTGCGGTCTTCTGACATCGACGGCATTGAACATGTTCGTCGTGCCGGCGTTGTATCTGCGGTTCGGCAGCCGCAAGGCGACGGAGGTTGTCGCATGAGCATCAATGGCCGGATTTCATTCTTGTTGCATGGAATGATCGATGCACGAGTGCCGGGACAGAGGTGCCCGCATGTCGCATCGCGACGACCACGTCCCGGCGAAACATCCGTCGCCGCCCCTGGTGTTGCTCGCCGCCCTCTTCGCGCTGTTTTCCTGGGCAGTGTGGCAGCCTCGGTCATCATGACGAACGGCGCGCCGTACCCCACGCCGTTCCGCCCGATCGGTGACCTGCAGGCGCACTACCTCCGTTTCCCGGAGTCGTTTCGCGTCGCCGGGTTTCTCCAGGTCGCAGCGGCACCATGCTCGGATTGTTTTCGGCAGTAGTGACGAGCCGCCTCCGGTTCTTTCGAATCGAAGCCGCCGGCGTCCAGAACGCATTCTTCGGCGGCACCGCGGCCGCAGTGTTTCTTGCGTTCTCGGCGATCGGTTCCTGGTCGCTGTCGCAACCAGGCGTCGCGTCCGACGCCGGCGCGATGCGCGCGGTGCAGCTCCTCTCGTTCTCGGCCGGCGAGTCGCGCACACGGCGGCGCTCGGACTTCTCCTCGCCGGCGTATCCGTGCCATCACTGGTTCACCGACTGATGCCGCGCTGGGTGTGCTGGCTCGGTCTCGCAATCGCGCTCGTCGCGGAACTGTCCACGCTCAGCCTTCTCGCGCCGTCGTTGTCGATTCTGCTTCCGCTTGCGCGATTCCCGGCCATCATCTGGCTCGTTGCAGCCGGCGCCGTAATGCCGCGGTCCCACGCGCGCGGAGCTCTGGCGTGACCGCGCTCCCAAACAGAGTGGCCTTCCATGCGCCACTACGGCTTGATCGTCGCGCCAACGTTGAGAAAGCGCCGCAGTGAGTCATTCAAATCGACAGTCCAGGGTCTCCCTCAAGAACCGATGCCTTCAGCTGCGGACGCTCTCCGCTCTTCCACAGTGCAGCGGTGTGTACTACCCGATACCTGATTGGCCCGCCGTCCGGTTTTTCGCTGCGGGCGATGGGGCGCGGGATGCAGACAAACTCGGTGCGCATCTGATCGGCCGACAATCGGACCTTCGCATAACCGTGTGCTCCAAGATCGACGAACTCGAGGTGCGGAGCCAGCTCCGGGTTGGACAGCGCACGCGCGCGCTTCGGGTCGAAGCTCTTTGCATATTCAAGGCACGAACGCACGCCGTGCTTCAGCAGCATGTTGAAGGTCCATTCCGGCTTCGCACCCGCCTCTTTGTCAGCGAGAAACAGCGGTCGTAGCGGAGCGTCCTTCGCAAGATTGTGCTCGTAGGCCTCCATCACGTTGGGACTGACGAGTGAGGCGCCAATGAAGCTCAAACCGACCGGCTCGAACTTGCCGGGCGGAAGTTCCGCAGCTGCATATCCGGCCCAGAAGCTGTGGCGGTCGCCCGAGACAATGGCGAAGCCTGTGATCTTCGCGTCGCGAACGACTTGGTAGATTTCAGCGCGCTCCGCGTACGCGTTGCCGTAATCAGCCCCGCCCATGGCCGCGAAAAGCTTTGGCGGCCAGGATTCCTTGGTGAGGCCCGAGGGGAGGTTCTGCGGGTCGGCGCGCCAATCGAGCGCGCCCAGCGAGTTTGCCCAGATTTTCCACGCCGCTGTTGAGCTCTTGAGTTTTCCCTTGAACCAGGCCTTCTGCTCCGCACCGAGAATCGTTTGCGGCGGCGCGTTCCGTTGCGGGTTGGGGACATGCGCATCGTTGAACCGGATTTCCGGAGGTGGATTGCCGCCGTTGAAGCGGCGCCCTCCATCCAGAGCCCGCATCTCAGACTCGGGAAACATCCCGATGAACTCATCGCCGCCGAGCTTTCCGAGCGACGGGTCGCTGAAGGGGTTGGCGCTCCGATAGCTGTACTGATCGGTGATGATCAGGTCCAGGTGCTGACCGTAGCGCAGCGCGCGGTAGCCCTGGAGGCTGTTGATCGCAGCGAGGTTGTTCGGTTCCGCCCCCAGCCCATCGCTATCGAAATCCCTGATGGGAACGTTCTTCACAGCCGGTGGATCGAAGCGCTCCAGCAACTTGTCCCGCCGTGTGACACGGGCGGGGATATATTCGAACCAGGCCTGATTCGCCGCGACCTTGATGCTCTGGCCAGGCTGCTCGAACCGCCCCGCCTTGACGATGCTTTGCCAGCCTTGCCACGAGAATTCGTGGTTGTCCCAGATCGCGACGAACGGCCAGCGCGCGCGAGCGTCCTGAAGGTCGGGATCGGTGAGATAGCCTTTGTAGATGGCGCGATAGCCATCGACGGTCAGCGGGATGTGGAAGTTGCCGACCTTGTGGCCGTCGGGGATGCGCGCCACCTCATAGATCGTGCGGTCGTAGCGCGTCTTCACCTCTTCGGGATACTGGACCACCTCGTAGATGAAATCACCGAGATGCAGAACGAAGTCGAGTTGCTCGGCGGCAAGTGCACGTTCATCTTCGTAAATCATCCGGCGATAGGCGTTCAGCTTGCCCTCATTGATGTCCTGACAGCTCACGAATGCGAAGTTCACCGTGCGCGGATCGTTTGGCGATGGCGCTGTGATCGTGCGGCCGACCCGGCTGCCGTTTCCGTCGGCGTCAGTGAATCGATACCAATACGTGCGCGCCGGCTTGAGTCCGCCGATCAGAACTCGAGCGGTCCAGTCGGAGGCGCTCGAGACCGGTGCCTGCGCGTGCGCAATGACTCGGCGGAATGCCTCATCCTCGGCTACCTCGACGGTCAGGAGCTGGCGTGTGCCTTCGGCGAACGGACGTCTCGTCCACAGGATGACGCTGTGCGGGTCGGGATCGCCCGAGGCGACCCCTTGAGGATAGAGATCCCGCCGCTCATGCCATTTGACAAGCGAACCGCGGACCGGACCGACCCATGCGAGCGAAGCACCGATTGCTGCAGCGGCTTTGAGAAAGGACCGGCGGCTGATCTTCATTGTCTCACTCCGTCCGGGCTGAAGTCTCACACACGTGCGGATCTCTCAACGCTTCGTGTCTGCAAACCTTCGATGGATTAGTAGCAACGCGTTCGACCAACTTGAGAGGACTAGTGTCGTGTCTCGCTTAAAAACGGGGGTGATTTGCGAGCGCCGGCGGGCCGGA
>CAMPKJ010000056.1 GCA_946887105.1 uncultured Acidobacteriota bacterium
TCTCGATCTCGATGAAGTCCTGCAGCTTCTGCAGGCGCTCGTACGGCGAAGGAGTCTCGAGGAGCTGCTGCTTTTCGGTGGTGGTGATGAGCAGGTGCGAGGCGAGGGTGTCGGCGAAGCGGTCCGGGTCTTCGAGCTTGAGCGTGGCCATGACGCCTTCGAAGGCGAGGTGATGGGACATCTTCGCGTACTGCTCGAAGATCTCCATCAGCTTCTGCATGTACTGCGACACCTCGGGGGTGAGCGGGTACTTGGTGTCGATCTCGCGGACGGCCACGGTCACGAAACCGCTCGACTCCGCGGAGCCGACGATCTCGCCGCGCGTCAATCCCTCGACCATGACCTTCACGTTCTGATTGGGCAGCTTCAGGTTCTGCACGACCGTGGCGATGACGCCGATCTGGTAGATCTCGGTCATCGACGGATCATCGATCTTCGGGTCCTTCTGCGTTGCCAGGAAGATCTTCTTCTCGGACGTCGCGAGCGTGGCCTCCAGCGCCATGATCGAGGCGCGGCGGCCGACGACGAACGGCGCCATCATCGACGGGAAGACGACCATGTCCCGAAGCGGGACGAGCGGAAGTTGCGCGATGTGGGTATCTGGGTTGGACATATTCAGAGACTGTTATACGCCGGTTGATGGCGAAAAACTTCCCGGGGGCGGAGGAGTCTCAAAGGCTCAAAGTCGCAAAGTCTCAAAGATGGAGCCACGAACCTCTTTGAGACTCTGAGACTTTGCGACTTTGCGACCCGTAAAAAACAAAAAGGCCGCCCGAAGGCGGCCAGCGTGCTGACGCGAGAGCGGTGCCTACCCCGCCTTCTTGTACACCGTCACCGGTTGCGCGCGGTTGTCGACCACTTCGCGGGTGATCACGCACTCGCTGATGGTGTGCTCGCTGGGGATGGTGTACATGATCTCGAGCATCAGCTCTTCGATGATGATCTTCAGGCCGCGGGCGCCGACGTTGCGCTTGAGCGCCTCCTCGGCGATCGCTTCCAGCGCGTCGTCCGTGAAGCGGAGCTCGACGTTTTCGAAGCCCATGATGGTCTGGTACTGGCGGACCAGCGAGTTCTTCGGCTCGCGGAGGATCTCGATCAGCGCGGCGCGATCGAGCTCGCTCAGCGTGGCCACCACCGGCAGGCGTCCGACGAACTCGGGGATCAGCCCGAACTTGATCAGATCTTCCGGATGCACCTGCGCGAGCAGCTCTCCGGTCTTCTTCTCTTTCTTCGAGGCGATCTTCGCGCCGAAGCCCATCGACGTCTGCGAGAGGCGGCGCTCGATGACCGTATCGAGCCCGACGAACGCGCCGCCGCAGATGAAGAGGATGTTGGTGGTGTCGATCTGGATGAATTCCTGATGCGGATGCTTGCGTCCGCCCTGCGGCGGAACGTTGGCGACCGTGCCCTCGAGGATCTTCAGCAGCGCCTGCTGGACGCCCTCGCCGCTCACGTCGCGCGTGATGGAAGGGTTGTCGCCCTTGCGGCAGATCTTGTCGACTTCATCGATGTAGACGATGCCGCGCTGCGTCTTTTCCTTGTCGTTGCCGGCGGCCTGGTAGAGCTTGAGGATGATGTTCTCGACGTCTTCACCGACGTAGCCGGCCTCGGTGAGCGTGGTGGCGTCGACGATCGTGAACGGCACCGAGAGCATCCGGGCCAGCGTCTGCGCGAGCAACGTCTTGCCGGTGCCGGTGGGTCCGATCAGCAGGATGTTCGACTTCTGCAGCTCGACGTCCTGGCGCGTGTTGCGCGACTGGTAATCGATCCGCTTGTAGTGGTTGTAGACCGCGACCGCGAGCTTCTTCTTGGCCCGCTCCTGCCCGATGACGTAGAGGTCGAGGAACTCTTTGATCTCTTTCGGCTTCGGAAGGTGTCCGGCGCCTTCGAGCGCACCCGGCTCATCCTTGCGGTCCTCGGCGATGATGTCCAGACAGATGTCCACACATTCGTCGCAGATGTAGACCGTGGGTCCGGCGATCAGCTTCTTCACGTCGCGCTGTGACTTGTTGCAGAAGCTGCAACGAAGGACGTCGCCGCTGTTCCCCTTCTTCGACATGTCCGATTGGGTCCTTTTCTGTGGTTGCTACAGATTGAACTCCTGTAGCGTCGCTCAAGTCAACTCAGGTGGCGGGAGGCCGCATTCCAGCGTCTAATCCCGCTTGGCGATGACTTGATCCACCAGACCGTATTCCTGCGCCTGCGGCGCCTGCAGGATGTAGTCGCGGTCGGTGTCCTTGTCGATCTTCTCGATCGATTGCCCAGTGTGGTGCGCGAGGATCTGGTTGAGCCGCGCCTTCATCTGGATGATGTCCTTGGCGTGGATCTCGATCTCGGTGGCCTGGCCGCCGAGGCCATGCATCAGCGGCTGATGGATGAGCACTCGCGAGTTCGGCAGGCAGTACCGCTTGCCCTTCGTTCCCGCCGCGAGCAGCACCGCCGCCATCGACGCCGCCTGTCCGATGCAGATCGTGGCGATGTCGGGCTTCACGTACTGCATGGTGTCGTAGATGGCCAGACCCGCGGTGATGGAGCCGCCGGGGGAGTTGACGTAGATGGAGATGTCCTTCTCCGGGTTCTCCGCTTCGAGAAACAGGAGCTGGGCGATGATCAGATTCGAGACGTTGTCGTCGATCGGCGAGCCGAGGAAGATGACGTTGTCTTTCAAGAGGCGCGAGTAGATGTCGTAGGCACGCTCGCCGCGCGAGGTCTGCTCGACGACCATGGGGATCAATACCATTTGGGTCTCCTTGCGCGCATTCTAGCGTCAGGCGCGCTTCGCCTCGTTCAGCACGAGCTCGAGCGCGCGGTCCTGCGCCATCGACTCGCGCAGCGCCTCGTATCCGCCCTCATGCTTGAGGTGATGCTTGACGTCGGCGAACTCGCGTTGCTGCTCGCGGGCCGCACGACGGATCTCGGCATCCACTTCGACGTCCGAGACTGCGATGTTTTCCTTCTTCGCGATGGCCTCGAGGATCAGGCCGCGCTGCACGCGCTTGGTGGCCTCGGGACGGAACTCGCCGGCGATGCGCTGCCAGTCCATCTCCTGCGCCTCGAGGTCCACGCCCTGCGAGGCGAGATAGCGCGCGTAGTTGTTCAGCGACTTCCCGAGCTCTTCCTCGACCAGCGCCTCGGGCACGTCGAATTGATGGGCCGCGAGCAGCTTCTCGCCGATCTGCGTACGCTGCAGGCGCAGCGCCTCGGCTTCGCGATGGCGGCGGATGTCGGCCGCGATCGCCTCGCGCATGGCATCGACGGTTTCCCATCCGCCGACGCTCTTGGCCATCTCGTCCGTGACTTCCGGCTTTTCGCGAATGGCCAGCGCCTTCATGGTCACTTCGAAGTGGACGCTCTTGTTTTGCCACTCGTCGCGCACCGCTTCGTCGCCGAACGCGCGGTCGAAGCTGCGCGGCTCGTCTTCGGGCTTCATCCCCTGCAGCGTTTCATTGAGCTGCGGCAGCGGACCTTCTTCGCCGATGGTGATCTCGCCCTGCTGCGTGTGCGGTTCCCCGCCTTCAGGCGTCGACGTGATCTCGATCATGGCCACGTCGCCATCCTCGGCGCCGCGGTCGACGACCGGACGGAGATGGCTGACCGAGAGGCGCAGCCGCTCCACCATCGTCTCGACGTCGGTCTCGGAGACTTCGATCTTCGGATCGTCGATCTCGAGACCGCGATACTCGCCGAGCTCGATGACCGGCTTCACTTCGAAACGCGCCTTGAACTTCATCGGCGCGCCGTCGATGAACGGATCGAGATGCTCGAGCTTCGGCTCGCCGACCGGCTCGAGCCCTTTCTCGTGAACCACGTCACGGAAAGTCTGCCCGAGGACGCGGCTGACCACCTCGTCCTGGATCTCTTTCGCGAAGCGGTTGCGGACCACGCTCATGGGGATCTTCCCCGGCCGGAAGCCCGGCACCTTGGCCTGGCGTCCGAACTCGTTGGTCACGCGATTGGCCTCGCGCGAGATCAGATCCGCCGGGATCTCGACCTCCACGAGCTTCTGGATGGGAGAGACGTCTTCGAAGTTCAGTACGGTCATGTTTGTGAGTTGTGGTGCGAAAGGTGGGACTCGAACCCACACGGCTTTGGGCCACTGGATCCTAAGTCCAGCGCGTCTGCCAATTCCGCCACTTTCGCACGGGGGGTGAGTCTATAAGAAACGAAGAAGGGTGGTGCCCCCACCAGGACTCGAACCTGGAACCAACGGATTAAGAGTCCGCTGCTCTACCAATTGAGCTATGGAGGCTCAGGGGTCCGTAAAACAAACGGACGCGGAAAGTATTTCGCCCGCAGATGTTTGTCAAGCTTGCCGGACCGCGTCATCGGCATGCGCTTCGTGCAGCAACGACGAGGCGCGGCGCAGATAGCCCCAGCCGGAGTAAAGCGTGATCAGCAGCGAGATCCGGAAGAGCACTTCCACCGCTCCCGCCAGTCGCGGCAGGAACGCATTCACCGCGACCACCACGGCCAGCGTGATGGCCTGCAGCACCGTCGAAGCCTTGCCCGCGATCGACGGCGGAAAGCGCGTGATGTGCACCCGCGTCCACATCAGGTACGCGGTGAAGACGATCAGGAAATCGCGGATGAACACCGCGAACGTCAGCCATCCCGGAATGGGCATGCGCAGGCCGCCGGCGAAGGTGTAGTAGAGAAAGCCGCACACCATCAGCGTCTTGTCCGCCGCCGGATCGAGCAGCGCGCCGAGCCGCGAGCGCAGGTTGAAGCGGCGCGCGATCATCCCGTCGAGCACGTCCGTCACCGCCGCGGTGACGAACAGCACCAGCGCGATGGCGTAGCGGTGCTGCATCGACGCCAGCAGAAAACAGGGCACGAGCACGAAACGCGCGGCTGTGAGGATGTTCGGGAGGTGACGCATGGTCGAGTGCCTCGGAGTGCCTCGGCGGTCCTCGGAGTGCCTCGGAGGGGCCGGGAGTTTCTCACCCGAGGTACTCCGAGGAACCGAGGGACTCCGAGGCACTCGCCTAGCTCGCTTCGCGGAACTGATCCAGCGCCGTCTTGCGCAGGTAGATGGTCTTCCCCTCGGAGATGAGGAGGTTCTGGCGCATGAGGTCGTGGATCAGGCGCGATACGGTCTCGCGCGAGGTGCCGATCATGTTGGCGATCGACTGGTGCGTCGGACGCGTGACCGCGACGTAGCCGTTGTCGAGCACTTTGCCGTTTTCCTTCGCGAGATCGAGGAAGAAGCGCGCCAGCCGGCCGTAGACGTCCATGGTGGCAAGCGATTCGATGCGGCTGGACGCATAGCGCAGGCGCTGGGAGATCTCGGCCAGCACTTTCTTGGTGATGTCGAAGTTCTCGGCCAGGAGCTGCAGGAAGTCCTTGCGCCAGATGGTCATCAGCTCGAGCGGCTCGGTGGCGACGACGGTCGCGGAGCGCGGCTCGTCGTCGAGCAGCGCCATCTCGCCAAAGAAGTCGCCCGGCCCGAGGAGCGAGAGGATGATCTCTTTCCCCTCGGGGGAGATCATCGTCACCTTCACCTGGCCCTCGCGGATCAGGCAGAAGATGTCGCCGCTTTCATCCGCGTAAAAGACCACCTCGTCCTTCGCGTAACGGCGAGGCTTGGCAACCGCCGCGATGGCCGCAAGCTCGCGCTCGTCGAGATCGGCGAAGAGAGGGAACTTTCGGAAGAAGGCCGTTTGCATGATCGGATTCGGGAGATTGTAGCAAGGGGGCGGGCGTTGGCGTCAGGCGTTGGGCTTTCGAGCCTTTTGGCCAACTCCGCTAGACTGCCGGGCGCAGGTGGCCATCAAGCGCATCATCCCGGTCTCTTCCGGCAAAGGCGGCGTGGGGAAAACCACGTTCGCAATCAACTTCGCGCTGGCGCTCTCGCGTCATGGCCGCACGGTGCTGGTCGACCTCGATACCGGCACGTCGGCGATCCGCAACGCCATCGACGTTCCGATCGGCAAGGACCTCTACCATTTCTTCCGCAAGAACGAGCCGCTCGCGAACTGCATCACGCAGCTCGACGACAAGCTCGATCCGGACCGGCGCTGGCGCAACTTCGGGTTCATCGCCGGACCGCTGCACCTCATCGACGAGATCACGAACTTCGGCGCGGCACACAAGGCGCGGCTGATCGCGGCCATCAACACGCTTCCGGCCGATTACGTGATCCTGGACATGCGCGCCGGTCTCGATGCGAACGTGATCGACTTCCTGCCGTTCTCCAATTCCGGGATCCTGATCTTCACGCCGCACCTGCCGAGCGCGACGCTGGCCGCGTCCGACATCGTGAAAGCGATCCTGTTCCGCAAGCTGCGCCTGATCTTCAGCAAGGAGTCGCCGTTCTTCGAGACGGTGAGCGACGGCTCGTTCTCGTTCAAACTGGTGAACGAGCTCATCGACCAGGTCGAGGACGTGTACGACAGCTCGGTGCAGAACCTCGACGCGTTCGCGCTCGACCTGGCCCAGAACCTCGGCGATCACGCCATCACGCGCACGGTGCAGAACACCATCGACGAGTTCCGCGTGCACTACGTGCTGAATCTCTTCAACGGCGTCGAGGATTCATTCAACACCGCGGTGAAGCCGTTCCTCGACAACCTGACGCGGAACGTCTCGGCGCGCTGCGGCGTCACGAACCTCGGCTGGATCACGCGCAGCGACGCCATCCACCGCGCAAACTGCAATCGCCTCCCCGCGCTGCTGCTCGAACAGCAGGAAGCGCGGAAGAAGACCGCGCGCACCGATCGTTACACGCAGCAACTCGAAGACCTGCGCGTCACCGCGATCGGTCTCGAGCCGCCGAAGAAAAAGGCGGCTGCCGTCCAGACCGACAACATTTCCACGACCGATTCACTCGACGATCACCTGTCCCGGCAACTGGCCACGCTCAAGACCATGTTCGAGCAGAAGAAGGACGACGACTTCTACGCGAACTTCGACTACGTCACGCAACGCACTCTGTTTTCGATGAAGAACCGCCGCCCCAGCGAGCTGGGCGACATCCGCATCTACACCCCCGGCGAAATGCTCGCGTCTCTGTTTGCCAAATCGAACGTACCGACCACCATTGATTGGAGCGAATTGGAGTGAAGAAAATTTTCCCTGCTGTCGTCGTCGCTGTTTCGATTCTCGCCTCTCCCTCCCTCCCCGCCGCCGACTCCCCCGACCTGCAGACCGTCACGCAGATCCGCCAGGAAGGGTTCCGCAACTCGAAAGTGATGGATTACGCGCAGGGCCTCACCGACATGATCGGGTCGCGCCTCACCGGCTCGCCGAACATGCGCAAGGCCAATGAGTGGACGCGCGACGAGCTGACCAAGATGGGTCTCTCGAACGCGCGACTCGAAGAGTACAAGTTCGGCCGCGGCTGGACGTCCGACTACACCTCGGTGCGCATGCTCGCGCCCGACGTGCAGCAGCTGTACGGCATCGCCATGGCCTGGTCGCCGGCGACCAACGGTCCCGTGCGCGGCAAGGTCGTGAAGGTGAAGCTCGAGACGAAGGAAGACCTCGAGAAGAACAAAGGAAAGCTCGGCGGCGCGATCGTGATGATCGCGGAGCCGAAGGAAATGAAGCCGCAGGACAAGGCCGCGCTCGAACGCTACACGGACGAGGAGCTGGCCGCGCTCGGCAACTACGAGATCCCGGTCACGAACGATGCGCGCATGGCGGAGTTCCGCAAGCGCCGCGAGTTCCGCAAGACGCTCGCGCAGTTCGTCATGGACGAGAAGATCGCGGCCGTGGTCCAGCCGGGCAACGGCGAAGGCGGCGTGTTCCGCGTGCAGGCGTCCGGCACCTGGCGCGACGATGAGCCGATCGGCGTGCCGGCAGTCGGCCTCGCGCCCGAACAGTACGGCCGCATCGCGCGCCTGATCGACAAGAAGATCGATGTCGAGCTGGAGATCGATCTTCGCTCGAAGTTCAACGACGATCCGGCCGCCTGGAACACCATCGCCGAGATCCCCGGCACCGACAAGAAGGGCGAGATCGTGATGCTCGGCGGCCACATGGACTCCTGGCACACCGGCACCGGCGCGACCGACAACGCCGCCGGCGTGGCCGCGATGATGGAAGCGGTGCGCATCCTGAAGGCTCTCGGCGTCGCGCCGAAACGCACCATCCGCATCGCACTCTGGAGCGGCGAGGAGCAGGGACTGCTCGGATCGCGCGCATACGTCGCGCAGCACGTCGCCAAACGCGCCGAGCCGAAGGATCCGGAACAGGCCAAGCTTCCCTACATGCAGCGCACCGAGAAGACCCCGCTGATCCTCGGCAGCGAGCACGGAAAGATCTCCGCGTACTTCAACATCGACAACGGCACCGGCAAGCTGCGCGGCATCTACGCGCAGGAAAACGCCGCGGTGGCGCCGATCTTCGCCGCGTGGCTGAAGCCGCTCGAAGACCTCGGCGCCACGACCGTGACCATGCGCAACACCGGCAGCACCGATCACGTGCCGTTCGACGAGACCGGCGTCCCCGCGTTCCAGTTCATCCAGGATGAAGTCGAGTACCGCACCCGCACGCATCACACGAACTGGGACACGTACGAGCGCCTGCAGCGCGAAGACCTGATGCAGGCCGCGGTCGTGGCGGCGACGTTCGTGTGGGAAACCGCCAATCGCGCGGAGATGCTGCCGCGCAAGCCTTTGCCCAAGTAGGTTCCTCGGTTCCTCGGAGTTCCTCGGGTTCCTCGGAGTGGCTGCTACTGCGACTCCGAGGAACTCCTAGGAACCCGAGGAACTCCGAGGAACTCCCCAAACCGTGTCAGGATCACCGTCCAGGCGATCTGCACCGTGTCCTGCAGCGGTTTGTAGTGGCTGGTGGCGATCCCGTCGACGAAGCCGAGCTCGATCGGGATCGTCACGATCCCGAACTTGCGCCGTCCGGCGCGCACGATCACTTCGCTCTCCATGTCGAATCCGTTCGCGCGCAATTGCAGCTTGCGCAGCAGATTCGAAGAATAGAAACGGAAGCCGCTCTGCGAGTCGGTGATCGTCACGCCGGCCGCGAAGGCGATGGCGGACGCGGAGAAGCGATTGGCCCTGCGGCGCCGCGGCAGCATCTGCTCGAAGAGATGCGAGCGCCCGCCGATGATGAGGTCCGCGCCGCCCCGTTCGCGCTCGCGTAGAAATTTCGGGATCTCGCTCGCGAGATGCTGGCCGTCCGCATCGAGCGTGATCACTCCGTCGAATCCATTCTCGAGCGCCCAGGCGAATCCTGTCTTCAACGCCGCGCCCTTGCCGCGATTCACGGAGTGACGGATCACCGTCGCGCCGGCCGCGCGCGCGACGTCGCCGGTCGCATCGGTCGAGCCGTCATCGATCACCAGCACAGGCTCGAGTTGCGCGCGCGCGTCGACGACGACGCGCGGCAGCGTCCGTTCCGCATTCAACGCAGGAATGATGACGGCAATCTTCTCCGTCACGCGTCCTCCCGCGACAACACCGCGCACACGATCCCGCCGCCCGCGGAGAGCGAGTTGACGAGCACGTGGTCGTAACGGCCTTCATCGAGCGCGAGCAGGGCCGCCACGATCTGCAGCGCACCGCCGGCGGCGTATTCACCGAAAATCTGCTTGGTCTTCACGATTTGCGTGTCGCCGAAACGCTGCGTAATCGCGCGACGTTCCAGCTCATCGCCACGCCGCGAGCCGTTCGCGGAGGCGAAGACGGCATCGACGCGATCGAGCCCGGCGTCGTCGAGCGCCGCATTCATTGCTGCCACCACGCGTCCGGCGTCCGTGCCCCAGTCGGAGATCGGCGCCGTGGTATCGCGGGCGATGCCGAAGCCCGACAGCCAGCCGTACGGTTTGCGCGCCCCGGCATTCGCGACGAGCACCGCGCTCCCTTCGCCGAGACTGAGGCCGCCTGCCCCGTTGTGGGCGAGCGCGCCGATCCGGTCGAGCACGCTGAACAACACCTCGTTCGCTTCTTCGACGCCGCCGATCAACGCCGCTGACGCGGTGCCTTTCACGATCTGTGTGGCCGCGTACATCGCGGCGGCGAGCGCGGACGACTCGCGCTGGGTGATGGTCACGTTGAATCCGCGCAGTCCCCACTCGATGGCGATGTGACTGCCCGGCGCATTCGCGACCGACTCGGCGAACAGCTGCGGCGGCGCGAGCGCCGGACCTTTCTCGATGTACTCCCGCATGTATTCGACCGACGTCTGCACGGGACCGAAGGCCGTCCCGATGGCGACGCCGGTCTGCGCGGGTGGCGCGCAGCCGCAATCTTCGATGGCCAGCTTCGCCGCCGCGACCGCGAACCGCGACAGGCCGTTCATGCGCCGCAACTTCATCGGTGCGATGTAGTCGCGCGCCTTGAAGTCGCGCACCAGCGCGGCCTGATGCGCGGAGAGGCCCTCGGTGTCGAAGCGATCGACCTCGCGAATGGCGCTGTTCCCGCTGGCGAGCAAGGCGCGGAACGCCTCGACGCCGATCGCGTCGGGCGCAATCACACCGATGCCGGTGATGGGGACACGCACGGACATGAGGGCGCGGATTCTACCCGTCTACACGCGCCGGAACGCCAGCGACACATTGCTGCCGCCGAACCCGAAGGTATTCGACAGGACATTCGTCATCGCCAGCGCGCGCGGCGTGTGCGGGATGTAATCGAGCGAACAATCGTCCGCGCTTTGATGCAGGCGCAGCGTGGGCGGCGCGATCTGATGCTGCAGCGCGAGCACCGTCACCACCGCTTCGACGGCGCCCGAAGCGCCGAGGGTGTGCCCGAAGTACGACTTGCTCGAAGAGACCGGAACGTTCGTCCCCAGCGCGGCGATGATCGCCTTCGTCTCCGCGGAGTCGTTCAGCAGCGTGCCGGTTCCATGCGCGTTCACATAGTCGACAGACGCCACTCGCGCCTCCGCCATGGCGCCGCGCATGGCCGCTTCAGCGCCGCGTCCATCTTCCGCGGGCGCGGTCGGATGATGCGCATCGCACGACGCGCCGTAGCCGGCCAGCTCCGCGAGGATGGTCGCGCCGCGCGCGATCGCATCATCCCAGCGCTCCAGCACGAGATAGCCCGCGCCTTCGCCGAGGGTGATGCCTTTGCGCGTCGCGCCAAACGGAGAGCACGGTTCGGGATCGACCGCCTGCAGGACGTTGAAGCCGCTGTACGTGAGCCGGCAAAGCGCGTCGCTGCCGCCGGCGATGGCGACGTCGGCGTATCCAGCGCGGATGTAGTCGGCGCCCAAACCGATGGCGGCTCCCGCCGACGCACACGCGGTGGCATTCGAGACCGCGCCGCCGCCGAGTCCGAGCGTGCGCGCGACCGCGTCGGATGGCGCGGACGTCGGCTGCTGCAACACGCGAGAAGCACGCGCGCGGCGGCGTCCCACCGACAACCGCCGGATGTAGTAGTCCTCGCCTTCCAGCAGACCGCCGGTCGACGTGCCGGTGGAAATGACGGCGCGCTCGAGCGGAACATCGCCCGCCTGCGCCAGCGCTTCCTTCGCGGCGATCACCGCCAGCAGGTCGGTGCGGGAGAGGCGGTTCGTGCCGCGTGGCGAGAGCGAAGGCACGATCTCCGCCTGCGCCGCGATGTCCGTCGGAAACGCGTCGTTCGGAAAGCGCGCGAACTTCGCAATCCCCGCCCGCGCGGCCACGATCGACTCCCACACCTCGGACTGATTCCGCCCGATCGAGCAGATGATGCCGGCGCCGGTGACGGCGATGCGGATGGTGGGGTCAGGCCTTCGCATTTGCGGACGCGAGATAGAACCTGCCTCGCACGGCCTCTACTCCATCGACGCGTCCGATCCCGCTGAATCGGAACGTGCCGCCGAACTCCGCCTCCAGCTCGATCGTGCAGAACAGCACATCGCCCGGCGCGATCTCGCGCAGCACTTCACAGCGATCGATGCCGGTCAGGAATCCCTGCGACTCGAGCACCAGACCGCCGGCGAACTGAGCCATGGCTTCGATGGCCATGACGCCGGTAGGGAGCACGTCGTTCGCCGTGCAGACGTAGATGCCTTCGATGGACTTCCCGTCGATGCGCCGCACGGCCGACGCCGCGCGAAAAGGGATCTGGTGGGGAAGCTTCGCCAGCCAGGACACGGTTCAGGACTGCGCCGCGACGCGTTTCTCAGTCAGCTTCTCGTCAACGAGCGTGGCCAGCGTCGAAATCGAGCGGAAGTAATCGCGCGCGGAGCTCTCGTTCTTCACCTTGATGCCGAATTCGGTCTCGAGCATCACCACGATTTCGAGTGCGTCGATCGAGTCCAGGCCGAGACCGCCTGCGAAGAGCGGCTCGTCATCGCCGATGTCTTCGGGGGTCATGTCTTCGAATTTCAGCCGCTCGATGAGCAGCTCTTTCAATTTGTGTTTGAGGTCTGGGGTCATAAGTGCGGGCAGAGTATAGCCTCTGCTATTCTGCCGATAACGGTCCGATGTTCGAACGATTTACATCACTGACAAAAAACAACCCGCACGCCGCGGCGCTGATTTCAGGCCACTGCGGCGCAATCACCACACGCGACGAGTTGCTCGCGCGCTCCGAAGCACTGGCGTCGCAACTCGCCGCTGCCGGTCTGCGCGAAGGCGACGCTCTGGCGTTGCAACTCCCCAACTCGGTCGATTTCGTGGCCGCGTTTCTGGCCGCAGTACGGCTGCGCCTGGTTGCGATTCCGATCGATCGCGATGCTGCCGACTCGGAAGTCGCGAAGATCCTCGGGCACTTTTCCGTCCGCGGCTTTCTCGCCGGCAGCGGGACGCCGGTCGTGCGCAATGTAGATCGTCCCGCGGTGCCGCGCGACTCGCGTCTGATCAAGCTGACGTCCGGCTCCACCGGGATGCCGAAAGGCATCGTCACCACCGGCGCGAACCTCATCGCCGACTGCGAAAACATCTGCGCCACGATGGGCATCGGCCCCGATGACGTGAACCTCGGCGCGATCCCGTTCTCGCACTCATACGGCGTCTCGAACCTCGTGATGCCGCTCCTGCTCCAAGGCACGGCGGTGGTCTTCTCGAATGACTACCTCCCCCAGTCGCTGATCGAGACGTCGAATCGCTTCGGCTGCACCGTCGCGCCGCTCATTCCGATGGTGTTCGCGCACCTCACCACCGCCGCGCACGGCTCCTTTGCCACCGTGCGCGCGTTCATCTCCGCGGGAGCGCCGCTGCCGGCATCGACTTCGCGCCGTTTCCGCGACCGCTTCGGCATCGACATCCATTCGTTCTACGGCTGCAGCGAGTGCGGCGGCATCACGTACGACCGCCGCGGCGGTGCGGTGGAGCGCGGGACGGTCGGACCGGCACTCGAGGGCGTCGAGCTGCTGACCGGCGGCGCGCGACTGGTGGTCCGCAGCGGCTCGGTCGCGGCCGGCTATCTGCTCGACGCGGCGACGTTCCAGCCGTTCGAAGCGGGCACCTTCAAGACCGACGATCTGGTGCAGATCCGCGATGGTGAGCTCGCGCTCACCGGCCGCGCCGGAGATCTGATCAACACCGCCGGCAAGAAAGTGAACCCGCGCGAAGTGGAAGCGGTGATCCTGCAGATCGCAGGCGTGCGCGAGGCGAAGGTCTACGGTGAGCCGGCCGGCGCGCGCGGCGAGGTGGTGGCCGCGGCCATCGTCGCCACACCCGACGTGACGCGCGAACAGGTGCGCGAGCATTGCCGCACGCGTCTCTCGCTGCACAAAATACCGCGCATCGTGAAGCTCATCGAGGAGATGCCGGTGGACGAGCGGGGGAAGGTGAAACGGGCGGCTCTGGCGCTGCTGTAGCGGCAGGCTTCCTCCGCCACAGTTTCTTCCACGACAGCCACGCCAGTCCCGCTTCCGCCTTCAGCCATAACTTCACGCCGCGCGCGGCCATGTGCATCGGCGCGAGACCGAGGTTGAAGTACGCCTTGATGCGCCGCCCGTCGTTCATCAATCCGCCAACGCCGGCAGAACGTCTTCCTTCCGCGATCGCCTTGAAGCGGCGGTTGTAGGCCAGCATCATCTGGTAGCTGATGAACGCCGGCTTCGGTCCGAGCACCGGCATCCAGTGGAACTTCTTCAGCAATCGATACGCGGGGATGATCACGAAGATGTAGTACTGCGCCGTATCGATGAGCATGGCCGCGCTGAGCAGATCGCCCTCGCCCATGTAGTAGTACTTGTCCTTGTACACGGCGCGGAAGAAGCGCCAGTACGAGCGCACGAACGTCTCGTTGTGCTCCGCGATGAGCGGCGCGAGGTCCGCACCCATCACGTCCTTCTTCACCATCTCGACGGTGGCCTCGACGCTGAACGCGGCGTGGTCGAGACCCGGCGAGTAATACGGATCGAGGAACACGGCCGCGTCGCCGAGGAGCGCCCAGCCGCGGCCCATGTACTGTTTCGTCGCGTAGGCGAGGTGCGAATAGAAGCGCAGGTCGTCGAGCCGCGGCTCGGCGGTTTCGATCAGCTCGTGGAGCGCGGGGATGGCTTTGAGAAAGGCGATGAAATCGGCAGCGCGGTTCTTGCTCTGGTGCAGGTCGATCAGGCGCTTGTCGAACACCACGCCGATGCTGGTCTCGCCGTTGCCGAGCGGGATGACCCAGATCCAGTAGCCATAGCCGGTGTAGTGATTCGTGCCGAGGCGGCGCGAGCTGACGTTGCCGCCGGAAATGCCCAGACGCACGGCCAGATCGTCGATGTGGCGGACGTTCTTCCAGCGGCACCAGATCGCGGCGGTCGGATGCTCTTCGTTGCGCTCGATCAGACCGAGCTTGCGGCCGATGAGATTCACGCGGCCGGTGGCGTCGAGCACCCAGCGGCATTGCAGCTCGCGAATTTCCTCGCCAATCTCCACGGTGATGCGGTGATCGAAATCGCCGATGGCGACGTCGCGCACTCTTGCGGGACGCCACAGCTCCGCTCCTTCCCCGACGGCGGTGGCGAGCAGGTGTTCGTCGAGCGCATCGCGCCGCAGCTGAAACGACGGCACGGTGCTGCGGATGAAGCCGCCGGTCTCGCTCGCGTTCGCGTGTCCGGTGACGCGGTCGTTCGAGAACCAGTAGCGCAGCCCTTCCTTCGGGAGCTGTTCGTGCTCGAGGTGCTGCCACATGGCCAGGCGGCGCGTGAGGAACATGGCCGACATTTCGGTGGTCGCTTCGCCGACTTTCTCGTCGAACGCGACCGCTTTCTCGACGATCAGCACGCGCAACTGCGGCAGCTCGCGGCGGAGCAGGATCGCCGCGGATGCGCCGCTGAATGCTCCGCCGAGGATGACTACGTCGTACTTCACGCGAAGAGCGCCTCCCACGCCTTCTGGATCGCGACCGCACCTCCGCCGATCAGGATCGCGAAATAGATGATCGTGGCGATGTTGGAGAGATGCCCGAGGAGGATGCAGACGCCGTCGCGCTGCAGAAACCCGATGGCGAAGAAGAGGATCGCCACGGCGGGCAGCGTGTTGCTGAACGGGATCAGGCCGAACGGCGCCATCAGCAGGAGCGCGCCGAGTATCAGCGCCGCATTGTTCACGAAATGAAGGAAGCGCCCTTTCGTCAGCCAGGCCATGCGTCGCGGGCGGCTGATCTTCTCCAGCTTCTTGAACCAGCGCAGGCCGCGCTCGAACCCACTGCGCAGTTTCGCGGAAGAGATCTCGCGGCACTCGATCTTCGCCGGCAGCCAGAGATTGCGGCCGAGCAGCCGCGTGATCGAGATCAGGAGGATCGCGCCGCCGAAGACCGTGCTCACGCCCGGAATCGAGACCGGCACGAGGAAGATGATGGTCAGGAACGCGGTGAGCAGCATCAGTCCCTCATGACCGATCAGATCGCGGATGGTCGCGATCGTGACGCCGCCGTCCGGCAGGTTGTGGATGGCGGTGCCGATTTTCTCGGTGAGGGAGTGTTCCGGGAGCTCCGTGGAGGTGGTGGACATGTGAAGACGCGCATCATGCGCAAACGAGGGCGGCAACTCAAGCCGGCCGGGTTGCGGATTGCCTGAGAGCGGCCACGGCCTGTTCGGCCTGCCACAGATGGCGGCGCTGGTGCGCGACCAGGATGCGGAACGCGGAGTAGAGGTTGTACCGCACGCGTCGGTCGAACGGCGAGACGATCTTGACGCGCGACAGATCGAGATCGCGCGCCTCCGCGACCTGTTCCGCGAGCCTCGCCTGCAGCGTCGCAAACTCGCCGAACGCCTCCGCCTTCGCGCGCACGGAACGCGGCACGAACGGAGCCGCGGTCTTCACGCGCTGGCGGATCGGCGGCTCCAGAAACCAGCGCAGCACGCGGCCGATGACGTCCATCTTCAGGCCGCCCTTCTTCAGAATCAGGCCGCGCTGGCGCGCATCGGAGAGCGCCTTCTCGAGCACGGGCAAGAACATCTCGGTGGAGATGCTCAGATGGCTGAGGCATTCCGCGGCGGACCAGCTGGACGCATTCGGCCGCACGGTGAACAGCCGTCCGTCGGTGGATTGCACGAGGGTCCACGCGCGCTGCGTGGCCTCGCTCAGCTCCTTCTCCACATCGTCGATGGTCTCCACCCGTCAACCCTTCTTCAGCATCGCCTCGCCGAGCTCGCGCGAGCGCCGCGTCGCCGCTTCGACCGCATTCATCAGCGTCGTGCGCACGCCGCCATGCTCGAGCGTGTGCAATCCAGTGATGGCCGTGCCGCCCGGCGACGTGACCATGTCCTTCAACCTTCCCGGGTGCTCGTTCGTTTCGAGGAGCAGCTTTGCGGATCCGAGCAAGGTCTGCGCCGCGAGCAGCTGAGCGGTGCGGCGGGACAGTCCGACCTTCACGCCCGCATCGCTGAGCGCCTCCAGGATCAGGAACACATACGCCGGGCCGGAACCGGAGAGCCCCGTCACCGCGTCGAGCTGTGATTCCTCGAGGATAACCGTCAGGCCGATGGCGTCGAAGATGCGTTTGGCATCGGCGAGATCCGATTCTCGCGCATGCTCGCCGCCCGCGATCGCCGTCGCCGCCGCATCGACCAGCGCCGGAGTGTTCGGCATCGCGCGAATGACCCGCGTGCCGCTCGCCAGCCGCGCCTGGATCGTCGCCACCGGCACGCCCGCCGCAATCGAGATCACCAGCGCGTCGCGCGAGATCGTCTCCGCGACCTCATCCAGCACGCGACTCATGATCTGTGGCTTGACCGACAACACCACGATCTCCGCCGACGCCGGCTTGTGATTGTCCGTGGTCGCGTCGATGCCGTACTTCTCGCGCAACTCCTCCACCCGCTCCCGCCGCGGCCCCGAAGCCGAGATCTGCGCCGGCGCGAAGTCCTCCCCGCGCAAAAGCCCCCGCAACATGGCCTCGGCCATGTTGCCGGCACCGACGAAACCGATGGTTCGGGTCATGGTTTGGAACGCTCCGGGAAAAGAGGCGCAAGTGTCGCTACGACAGTGGGTAACTCATGCGTGACGATGTCCCAGATCACGGGGAGATTCACACCCTCGTAATCATGGACCAGGACGTTGCGCAGATTCTTCATCTTTCTCCACGGCAGGTTGGCCACATCGGCTTCCGTTGACGCGTCGATTCGACCGGCCGCTTCGCCGAGCACCGTCAGTGAATGCAGCACCGCCTTGCGAAGCATCGCGTTCGTGCACAGATCTTCGAACGACGCACCGCGCACGAACATCAAAGCATCTTCGGCCTCGAGCAGAATATCCAGAAGGTATTGCCGCTCACGCGACGTCAAGCAACACCGCCGTTTCGAAGATGGCCGCGCGCCTCAGATAGTTCCGCATCGATTCCACGGCTGTGCGGTCGACGAGGTCAACTTCGCGACCAAAGATCGCGGCGAGCTCGTCCCGCATCTCGAGCCATGCATCGAATGTCTGTTTCGCATCCGGCGCGAACCGCACCAGCACATCCACATCGCTATCCTCGCGAAACTCCTCCGGCCGCGTGGCGCTGCCGAAAAGCGCAAACTCCGTGATCTTCCACTTGCGGCAGAAGTCGCGGAGCTTGTCTTTGTCGATGTCGATGGCGATGTCGGGCATCGGCCGTAGTTTACTTCGGGGCGAGGGGCACCAGCGCTTCGGCGAGAGCCTCGGCGACGAGGCGATAGCCGGTCGGCGAGTAGTGGCCGTTGAAGAGGGAGGCGGTGCCGTGCTCTCTCGCGTGAGCGACCAGACGCGGGGTGGGGTCGACGATGGTGAAGCCTTTCAGGCGGTCGAGGTGGGGCTGCCAGGGGTCGGGCTTGCCGGCCAGGACGGCGTCGATGACATCGGAGCGCGGGAAGTAGATCAGCACGAATGGCTTGCCGCTCTTCGCGACCTCCTCGCGGTAGCGCTCCAACAGCCGCACGGTGATGTCCATCGCCTCGCCGTCGACCGCAAAGAGATCCTGCGGCGTTTCCTCGCGCGACGTCCACCCGTCGACGAGCGTCGAGATCAGCTTGCTCGGCGTGTACCAGTGATGCTGGTACTTCTCGGTGTAGGACGGCTCGTATTTCGCGAGCGGCCAGCGGTGGAAGTTCGCCAGGACATCCGGGACGTCCTCCGGCGGCACGGTCGGGCGATTGATGAGCTCGAGGTTCCCGTCCTCGACGATGTAGCGCGGCTTCGAAAAGGGGATGCCGGTGCCGGGGAACGCCACGATGCGCCACAGCGTGACGTCGCGGCCGACGTTCTCCATCTGCAGGCCTTGCACGATCACGTTCGTCTCGAACCGCGAGCCGTCGCGGTTGTAATAGAGGTAGGCCTGATCGAATCCGAAGCCGCCCACACCGAAGTTCAGCACCTCGGCATCGAGTCCCCGCGCCCTGAGCATGTTCTCGACCTGCGGCACCAGCGAATCGGCGAAATCAGCATCGAAGCCGGCCACGAAGGAGTCGCCGAACATCGACACGCGAAACAGTCCCGGACGCAATGCCGCGACGTACTCGCGATCGGCGCGCAGGCCGAACGAGTTCGCGCAATAGCGCCCCTCGGGCGTACAGGTGCGCGGACGGTTGGCCCAGCCGAGGTCCGGGTCGTAGAGGAGGAAGCCGGAAGAGTCCTTCAGATAGCGATCGACGATCGTGCGCGCGTGCGTCACCGGCAGCGCATACGGACGGACCGGTTTTTCGCGAAAGAAAAATGTTCCGTCCGCGTCGAAGCGTCCCTGGCCGCGCACGTACCACTCGCCCACCGCGAACGTCAGCGCGAGCGAGAGAAGAAGAAAGATCGCGAGAAAAGCGGCCTGTTTCCGCATTTAGAACAGCGAATAGATGAACGGCGCCAGCGCGGAGCCGGCGGTCAGCGTGATGATGCCGCTGAGCAGCAGGAGGATCAGCAGGATCGGCACGAGCCAGAGCTTCTTGCGCTCGCGCACGAAATGCCAGAACTCGCGGAAGAACTCGATCATGGTCGCCTCAAAACTGCTTCTCGACGTGACGGTCACCATACGAATGCGGCTCCACGTCCGTCCAATAGGAATCGCGTCGCGCGTTCGAGATCGGTGAGCGCCCGAACAGACGCATCAGCAGGCCGATCGGCGTGACGACGAGGAAGAATACCAAGGTCAGGAGAATGCGCGTATTGAGCCATCCCAGCGCTTCGCCGAGCCGCATCCAGCCGCGATACACCGGATGCAGCGTCCTCGGCGCGATCGCCGCCAACAACGACAACACGGCAGCGATCGAAACCAGCGTGAGCACCAGCCACGGCTGCGCACCGCGCCATCGCTGATATGCCGCGATCGCCAGCAGCGCGCCGCTCACGATCAACGCGAACGATGTGATCGTGCGGCGGGAGAGCTCAGTCGAGGTCGAATTCACGTTTCATTTCCGCCGAGAGTGCCGGCTGTTCTTCGCGCAGAAGCAGGCAGGGGCCTATCACCAGCGCATCCATTTCCGTGCTCACGAAGCAGCGATATGCATCTTCGGGCGAGCAGACGATCGGCTCGCCGCGCACGTTGAACGACGTGTTCACGACGACAGGGCAACCGGTCACGCGGTGGAACTCGGACAGCAGCGCGTGAAAGCGCGGGTTCGTCTCGCGATGCACCGTCTGCACGCGCGCGGAGTAGTCGATGTGCGTGACCGCGGGAATCGTGGAGCGGGCGACGTTGAGCTTGTCGATGCCGAACAGCGCCATCTGCTCGTCCGTCATCAGAATCCGATGCTCCTCGCGCACGTCCGCCACGAGCAGCATGTACGGACTCGGCACCTCGAGCTCGAACCATTCCGGCGCGTGCTCCGCGAGCACCGCCGGCGCAAACGGCCGGAACGACTCGCGGTTCTTGATCTTGAGGTTCATCCGCCGCTGCATCTCCGGATTGCGCGCGTCGCCGAGGATCGAGCGTGCGCCGAGAGCGCGCGGACCGAACTCCAGACGGCCGCTCATCCAGCCGACCACTTTCCCTTCGCTGAGCATGCGCGCAGCAGCCGGGATCAACTCGGCGTCATCGAGCACGCGATACGGCGCGGAGTACTTTTTCAGTGCGGACTCGATGTCGTCACGCGTGTATTCGGGACCGAGGTACGAACCGTTCTGCGAGTCGCCGGCAACCGCCGTGCGCGCGTTGCCGAGGTATTGGTGCCAGACCACTTGTGCGGCGCCGAGGGATCCGCCGGCGTCGCCGGCGGCGGGCTGGATCCAGATGTTGTCGAACGGACCTTCGCGCAGAATGCGCCCGTTGCCGACGCAGTTCAGCGCGACGCCGCCGGCGAGACAGAGATTGCGCATCCCCGTCTTCGCGTGCACGTGGCGCGCGATCTTCAGCATCGCCTCTTCCGTCACCACCTGAATGCTCGCGGCGAGGTCGAGATCGCGCTGTGTGAGCAGCGATTCGGGATCGCGCGGCGGACCGCCGAAGAGACGATGAAACTTCTCATTGGTCATCGTCAGTCCCTGCGCGTAATTGAAGTAGTCGAGATCCATGCGGAACGAGCCGTCATCGCGGATCTCGATGAGGTGCTCGCGGATCAGCGGCGCGTATTTCGGATCGCCGTACGGGGCGAGTCCCATCACCTTGTACTCGCCCGAATTCACCTTGAAGCCGGTGTAGTACGTGAACGCGGAGTACAGCAGGCCGATCGAGTGCGGAAAGCGGATCTCCTGCAGCGGCGTGATGCGGTTGCCGCGGCCGGTCCAGTAGCTCGTGGTCGCCCATTCGCCGACGCCGTCGAAGCAGACGATGGCCGCTTCCTCGAATGGCGACGGATAGAACGCGCTGGCCGCATGCGCCTCGTGATGCTGCGAGAAGAGGACCTTCCCCTCGTAGCCGGTCAGCCGCCGGATCTCACGCGGCATGTGCAGCTTCTCTTTGAGCCACAGCGGCATGGCCTTCAGAAACGACTGGATGCCGCGCGGCGCGTAGCCGACATAAGTGCTGAGCAGCCGCTCGAACTTCAGCAGCGGCTTGTCATAGAAGACCAGATGGTCCACGTCGCCGATCGAGATTCCGCCCGCGCGCAGCACGTAATCGACGGAGTGCGACGGAAACCGGTGATCGTTTTTCTTGCGCGTGAAGCGTTCTTCCTGCGCCGCCGCCACGATCTGGCCGTCCTGCAACAGGCAGGCGGCGGAGTCGTGGTAGTAGGCAGAAATCCCGAGGATGTTCAAACGTGAGAGTTACCTTGCGGTGAATACGTACTCGTGCTGCGCGTCGCGCGTGATCAGCGTCTTCTTCTCGCCGGCAGCGCCGGGGATGAACTCCAGTCCTTCGATCCCCGGCGCGACCGTGACGAACGTGATCGATCCGTCCGGCTCGCGGCGGCTGGCCACTTCGCTCTTCCACTCGCCGAAATCGAAGATGGTCTTGCCCTTCTCACGCGTGATGCGGATGTCACCCAGCGCCGCGCTCGAGTAGCTGCCGCCGAGCTTTTCCGCCTCGGCCGCATCAGCCGGAGTGGTGAGCAGCTTCCGCGTCGCCGCGATCTCCTCGAACAGACGCTTCGACGACGCCGCAACATCCGCCTCCGCCTGAGACTTCCCGTCGAACATCAGCTCGAGCAGCTTGCGGCGGAACGGCCCGCGGAGCATCGCGCCCTGGTCGCCGTTGGTCAGGATCACCGCGCCCACGCCATGCTCCGGGAACCAGAACATGTCGCTGTGATAGCCGATCATGTCGCCGCCGTGGCGGACCTGCGTGACGCCCCACGTCTGGTCGACCATCAGACCCATGCCGTACGTCACGTCCTTGCCGATCGCGACCTGCGGATCGCGCCGCGCCAGCAGCACCGGCTTGCTGATGTACCTCTTGTCGCCGGGAAGCGCGCCGCCGTCGATCTCCATCGCCACATACTTGAGGAGATCGCGCGCGGTGCTCCAGGCGCCGCCGGCCGGGCGGACGGGAATGATCGAGTAATCGACGTCGAACGCCGCGTACGCAGGCTTGCCGTCGAGGTCAGGCGCGTGCGCTTTCGCGAAATTCTTCGCGGCGATGGCAGTCTTGAAATCGAACGTCGTCGCGGTCATGCCGAGCGGCGCGAACACGCGCGTGCGCATGGCCTCGTCGTAGGCCGCGCCGATCTCCATGTCGGAGTAGGCCACGTGGCCTCCGACGAATCCGCCGGCCGCGGCGAGCGGATTCGAGTACTGGAACAGCTCGCCGAATCCGCTGGTCGGCTGCATCGTGCCGAGCGTCGACAATGCGCTGGCCGGCGTCACGCCGTCGAACTGCAGCAGCCATTCGAAATCCTGGCGCGGCAGGCCGGTGCACGCGCAGATGAGATGCTTGACCTGCACGAGCCTGGTCGTCTCCGGGCTGCCGAGCTTGAAGGACGGAAGCACGCTCGCCACGGGCGTGTCCCACTTCAGCTTTCCTTCTTCCACGAGCTTGGCGAGCATGAGCGTCGTGAGCGCCTTCGTGTTCGACGCGATCATGTAGAGGGTGTCGGCGTCCGGCTTCTGCTGCCCGGCGATGTCGCGCGTGCCGAAGCCGCCCGCGAACACGGTCTTGCCGTTCTCGATGACGCCGATGGAGACGCCCGGAATGTCGAGCTTCCTGCGGCTCTCTTCGATGAAGCGGGTCAGCTCCGCGACGCGCTTTTCGTCGAGGGGATGCGCTTTCTTGCCCGCGAATGACTCGCGGTCGTACCCCTTCGGAAGAAGGCGGCCAAAGATCAGCGAGAGCTGCGCGCCTCGTTTTTCGCCGACGGCCTGGTCGATGTCGACGATGGCGACGGTCCAGATGCCGTTCGCTTTGCGCACCGACGCCTGCACGCCGCGCTTCTCGTTCGGCGAGGTCAGGTAGTTGTAGGCGCGCACGTTCGTCCAGCCGTCGCGGTCCGCGCCGTCGGCCTTGTTGAAGAGCGGCCACTTCGGCTCGACGCCGTATTGCTTCCACGCCGCCGCGACGGCGCTGTCCGCATCCTCGGCCTTGACGTCGATCAGCGCGATCCGCGAGTTCCCCTCGGGAGCCTCCAGAATCGTGGCCCGATCGCGCACCGCGATGCTCCAGCCGGCCGGCGCGATGAACTTATTGCCCTCGACCGTCGTGCTCGGCGTATCAGCCGCGAGCACCGCAGCGGGAGCCGGCTGCGCCAGAACAGGCAGGGCTGCGACGAAGATGACGGCGATGAGTTGCGCGAGCTTGTGCATCGCGCAACTGTACAGCAGGGCCGGTTCCGCGGGTTCCTCGGGTTCCTCGGTTCCTCGGAGTGCCTCGGTTCCTCGGAGTTCCTCGGAGGGTGGGGGCGCGACTACACGCCGGGGAACGACGCGGCAAGGCGCGGGACCCGCGGACGCCGGCGTACGCG
>CAMPKJ010000057.1 GCA_946887105.1 uncultured Acidobacteriota bacterium
GGTACCGCGGTCACGCCGAACTGCTAGATCGACTTGGGCCTTATGCCGTGGCCCGGCGAAGCAGTGCGCGGATCCACGACGCTGCCGTCGTCGCCGATGCAACAGCTCATCGCCGGCATCTGGCAGCAGGTCCTCGGCATCACCACCGCCGGCATCGACGACAATTTCTTCGACCTCGGCGGGCACTCATTGATGATGGCGCGCGTTCTCGCGCAGCTCCGCGCGCAGGTCAGCCCCGACCTGACCATCGCGGATCTCTATCGTCATCCGAAGATCGGCGCGCTCGCCGCGCATCTCGAATCGCTGCACGCCAGCGCGTCCGCGCCGCTGGTCCGCCAACCGAAGCCGGAGCGCATCCCGCTCTCGTACGCGCAGACGCGCCTCTGGCTGCTGCACCGCGTGGAAGGTCCGAGCGCGACGTACAACATCGTCTCGGCGCTGCGTCTGGAGGGCGACGTCGATGCCGTTGCGCTGGAGGCAGCGCTCGCGGACGTCACCGCGCGGCACGAGGCACTGCGCACGCTCTTTCCCGATGTCGACGGCGTGCCGTATCAGCAGATCCTGCCCGCCGCGGATGCGCGTCCGGTTCTCGTCGTCGACACCTGTCATCCCGAGCGTGAGTCGAGGGACCTGGGTGGCGGCGTGGCACGAGGAGCGGGCATGCCGCCACCCGCCCGTCCAGGTCCCTCGACTGACGCTCGGGATGACGATGACGCGCTGCGCGCGCGCATCGCCGCAGCCGCGGCCGCGCGCATCGATCTCACCACCGATCTCCCGCTGCGCGCGTGGCTGTTCCGCACCGCGCCGCGCAGTCACGTGCTCGTGCTGGTGCTCCATCACATCGCCGGCGACGGCGGGTCGATGGGACCGCTGCTGCGCGATCTCGCGCATGCGTATGCCGCGCGCAAATCAGGCGCGGCGCCGCGCTTCACCGAACTGCCGGTCCAGTACGCCGATTACACGCTTTGGCAGCGCTCCCTCCTCGGCGACGAGAAGGATCCCGGCAGCGTCATCGCCAGACAGCTCGACTTCTGGCGCGAGGCGCTCGCGGGCGCGCCGGCGGAGCTCGCGCTGCCGGCCGATCATCCGCGTCCGGCCGTGCCGGGCTACCGCGGCGGCGCGATTCCGTTGCGACTCGATGCGCGTCTGCATCGCAAGCTGCTCGATCTCTGCGCGTCCGAAAACGCGACGCTGTTCATGGTCCTGCAGGCCGCGTTCGCCGCGCTGCTCTCGCGCCTCGGCGCGGGCGACGACATCCCGATCGGCACCGTCGTTGCGGGACGCGACGACGCGGCGACGGAGGAGCTGGCTGGCTTCTTCGTCCGAACGCTGGCGTTGCGCGTCGACGCGTCCGGGCATCCGACGCTGCGCGAGATGCTCGAACGCGTGAAGGCCTTCGACGTCGAGGCGTTCGGCCATCAGGACGTGCCGTTCGAGCGCGTCGTCGATGCGCTGGAGCCGGCGCGGTCGCTGTCGCGCCATCCGCTGTTCCAGGTGATGCTGGTCGTGAACCACACGCAACGCGGCGAGCTGGCGCTGCACGAGCTGGCCGTTCACGAGGAGCCGTTCCGCTCCGATGTCGCCAAGTTCGATCTGACGCTCACGCTCGGAGAAAACGCCGGACCGCGCGGCGAGGCGCTCGGCATGGAAGGAGAGCTCGAGTTCAGCTTCGATCGTTTCGAGCGCGAGACCGCGGAGGCCATCGCCGCACGCTTCCTGCGCCTCATCGATGCAGCCGCGACACATCCGGACACGCCGCTGCACCGGCTGGACATCCTCGACGCCGAAGAGCGGCACGCGCTGCTGCACGAATGCAACGACACCGATCGCCCGTTGCCCGCGCGCAGCATCGTGGAGATGTTCGAAACGCAGGTCGCGCAGACGCCCGGCGCGATCGCGTTGCGCCTCGGCGAGCATTCGCTCACCTATCGCGATCTCGACACCCGCGCGAACCGGCTCGCCGATCTGCTCATCGAGCGGGGCGTGCAGCCCGACACGCTGGTCGGCATCAGCATGGAGCGGTCGCTGGAGATGGTGATTGCGCTGCTGGGCATCCTCAAAGCCGGCGGCGCCTACGTCCCGATCGACGCCGACCTGCCCGAGCTGCGCCGCAAGCGACTCATCGCAGACGCGCGACTGCAACACATCGTGACGCGCGAAACCCTCTCCGAGGAACTCCGAGGAACCCGAGGCACCCGAGGAACCCGGCGCGACACCAACATCGCCTACGTCAACTTCACCTCCGGCTCCACCGGCATACCGAAAGGCGTGCTGGTGCCGCACGCGGCGGTGATGCGGCTCGTGCACGAACCGAACTTCGTGAAGCTCGATCGCGGCACGCGCCTGCTGCACATGGCGCCGCTCAGCTTCGACGCCGCGACGTTCGAGATCTGGGGCGCGCTGCTCAACGGCGGCACGCTGGTGCTCATGCCGCCCGGACTGGCCACGGTCGAAGAGATCGGCGCGGTGCTGCAACGCGAGCAGGTCGACACACTCTGGCTGACCGCGGGGCTGTTCACGCAGATGGTCAACCACGCGCTGCCGGCGTTTGCCGGCGTGCGGCAGTTGATCGCGGGCGGCGACGTGCTCCCGGCCGAGCACGTCCAGCGCGTACGCGACGCGCATCCGCGCTGCCAGGTCATCAACGGATACGGGCCGACCGAGAACACGACCTTCACGTGCTGCTACCCGGTGCCCGCGGATGCCGACTTGCGCAATGGCGTTCCGATCGGAAGGCCGATCGGCAACACGCGCGTGTACGTGCTCGATCGCAATCTCGAGCCGGTGCCGCCGGGCGTGGCGGGCGAGCTGTACATCGCCGGTGCCGGTCTCGCGCGCGGCTATCTCGGACGCGCGGCGATGACGGCGGAACGTTTCGTCGCCGATCCGTACGCGATCGGCGAGCGGATGTACCGCACCGGCGATCTGACGCGGTGGAATCGCGCCGGAGCGATCGAGTTCCTCGGCCGCATCGACTCGCAGGTGAAGCTGCGCGGATTCCGCATCGAGCCCGGCGAGATCGAGGCCGCTCTGCTCGCGCATGATTCGGTCGCCGCGGCGAGCGTGATCGCGCGCGATGATGCTCCGGGCGGCAGGCAGCTCGTCGCGTACGTCGCGCCGCGATTTATCGACGTCGCGGCGTTGCGGCGCGCGCTGGCCGCGCAGTTGCCGGATTACATGGTGCCGTCCGCGTTCGTGACGCTCGACGCGTTGCCGCTGAACGCGAATGGCAAGGTCGATCGCGCTGCGCTGCCCGCGCCGGGACGCGAGCGCGACACGTATCGCCCCCCGCGCACGCACAAAGAGAAGGTCCTCTGCACGCTGTTCGCGGAGCTGCTTGCACTCGACCGCGTCGGCGTCGAGGACAATTTCTTCTCACTCGGCGGCGACAGCATCGTCGCCATCCAGCTCGTCAGCCGCGCGCGCAAGATGGGGTTGGCGCTCACGCCGCGTGATGTCTTCCAGCACCAGAGCGTCGAAGCGCTGGCGGCGGTGGCGCGCGAAGAAACCGCGCGCCAGTCGTGGGACGCCGATGCCGCGACCGGAGACGTGATCCCGACGCCGATCATGCGCTGGCTGTTCGACAACGCAGGCAATCACATCGACGCGTTCAGCCAGTCGATGCTGTTGCACGTTCCCGCCGGCGCGACGGAGGAGTCGCTCGTCGCGGTGCTGCAGAAACTGATCGACACGCACGACGTGCTGCGCCTCTGTCATCCCGAGCGTGAGTCGAGGGACCTGGGCGCCGGCGCGGCACGAAGCACGAGCATCGCGCCACCCATGCCCCCAGGTCCCTCGACTCTCGCTCGGGATGACAGCTGGACGATCCCCCTACGCGGCACCGTGCGCGCCGCCGATTGCTTCACGCGCGTCGACCGCGGCGAAACCCTCCACGACGCCGCGCTCGCGGCCGAGCGCCGCCTGAACCCGCGCGAAGGACGCATGATCGAAGCGGTCTGGTTCGACCCGGACCTGCTGCTGATCGTCATCCACCATCTCGCCGTCGACGGCGTTTCGTGGCGCATCCTGCACGCCGACCTGATCGCCGCGTGGAATGGTGCCGCGCTCGAGCCGGAGAGCACGCCGTTTCGCGTCTGGGCGCAGCATCTCGCCGATGACGCGCCGCTGGCGGAGCTGCCGTACTGGGAGGAGGTCCTCACCACCGGCAACGCGCTCATCGAAGGTGCGACGCTCGATCCGCAACGCGACACGTTTGCGACCACGCGGCGCCTGACCATCGAGCTGCCGGCGACGCTCACGAACCCGCTGCTGACCTCCGTGCCGGCCGCGTTCCACGCGCGCATCAACGACGTGCTGCTGACCGCGCTCGGCATGGCACTTCGGCGTCCGGTGCTGATCGATCTCGAAGGCCACGGCCGCGAGTCCGATCGCTTCGATCTCTCGCGCACGGTGGGCTGGTTCACGAGCATCCATCCGGTGAACGTCACCGGCGACATCAAACGGATGAAGGAGCGGCTGCGCGCGATTCCGAATCAGGGACTCGGGTTTGGGCTGCTGCGTTCGCAGCTTGCGCACTACGCGAAGCCGCAGATCGGCTTCAACTATCTCGGACGCTTCGGCGCGGGCGCCGCGTCCGGCGACTGGTCCGCGGCCGATGAGGGACCGCTGGGCATGGGCGCCGATCCCGAGATGCCGCTTTTCCATCTGCTCGAGATCGCGGCGCAGGTGGTCGACGAAAGCTCCGGCCCTCAGCTCAATGCAACGTTCAGCTGGGCGCCCGCGCATCTCACGGAAGATGAGGTGCGCACGCTCGCATCGTCGTGGCAGTTCGCGCTCGAAACGCTCGCGCGGGACGTGGAGGAGGGCGCGCACGGGCACACGCCGTCCGACTTTCCGCTGGTCGCGCTGTCGCAAGCGGACGTCGATCGCTTCGAGGCGGCGTATCCGTCGCTCGAAACGATCCTGCCGCTCGCGCCGCTGCAGGCGGGCATGGTCTTCCACGCGCTGTACGACGAGAACGCGCCCGACGTGTACAACGTGCAGCTGTCGCTCGAGCTCGGCGCCGTCGACGTCGAACGCCTGCGCGCGGCCGCGCAGGCGCTGGTGCGCCGTCACGCGAATCTGCGCGCCGCGATCGTGCAGAACGTGCAGGTCATCGTGCGCGATGTGGACGTGCCGTGGCGGGAGATGGATCTCGGCGGTTCCTCGGGTGCCTCGGAGTTCCTCGGAGTTCCTCGGGGGGAGGCTCACTCCGAGGAACTCCGAGGCACTCCGAGGAACTCCGAGGCACTGCGCGAAGCGCTGGCCGCCGATCGCGCAGAGCGTTTCTCATTCGAAAACGCGCCGCTGCTGCGCTTCACGTTCATTCGCGTCGCAGCCGATCGCCACCTGCTGCTCTTCACCAGTCATCACGTGCTGCTCGACGGCTGGTCGATGCCGATCCTTCTCGGCGAGCTGCTTGCGCTCTACGAAAACGGCGCGGACGCGAATGCATTGCCGCGCGTTCCGCCCTTTGCGGACTATCTGGCCTGGCTCGCGCGTCAGGATCATGAATCGGCGCTCGAACATTGGCGCAACGCGCTCTCCGGCATCGAAGAGCCGACGCGCATCGCCACGCCGTCCGACAGCGCACGCGTTCCGGAGCGCCTCGGCACACAACTGTCGGCGGAGATCACCGCGCGCCTGAATCAGATTGCGCGCAGTCACGGGCTGACGCTGAACACGATCGTGCAGGGTCTGTGGGGCGTGCTCCTCGGCCGCCTCACCGGTCGCGACGACGTCGTCTTCGGTGTGACGGTCTCCGGACGTCCCGCCGATCTGCCCGGCGTCGAGCAGATGGTCGGCCTGTTCATCAACACGCTGCCGCTGCGCGTCCAACTCCATCCCGCGATGCCGCTGTCATCGCTGCTCGTGCGCATCCAGCAGGAGCAGGTCCGTTCGATGGCGGTGCAGCACGTTGGACTCGCGGAGATCAAGAAGGCCGCGGGAGTGAGCGAGCTGTTCGACACGCTCGTGGTGTTCGAGAACTATCCGCTCGATCGCGAGGTGATGACGGACGCGCGTGCGAATGCATTGCAGGTGACCGGCGCGGACGGCCGGGACGCCACGCACTATCCGCTCAGCCTGATCGTGCTTCCGGGCGAACAGCTCTTCCTGCGCCTCGATTACGATCCGTCGCGGATCTCTGCCGAGACCGCGCAAACGATCGCCGATCGACTGGCATCGCTGCTCACCGCCGCGGCGCAAACGCCGGACGCGCCGCTCTACCGTCTCGGCGAACGTCCCGCGATGCCCGAGCAGGCCACCGCGCACGCGATTCCCGACGTCACCATTCCGGAGCTGCTGCGCGCACAGGCGCAGCGCACGCCGGATCAGATCGCGCTCGTGTTCGGCGACGAGTCGCTGACGTACGCGGAGCTCGACGCGCGCACGAGCCGCCTCGCGCATCATTTGAACAACTGCGGCATCGGTCCCGAGTCGATCGCCGGCGTGGCGATGGAGCGTTCGAAGGAGCTCGTCATCGCGCTCCTGGCGATCGTGAAGGCCGGCGGCGCCTATCTGCCGCTCGATCCCGGCTACCCCGACGCCCGCCTCGCGCAGATGATCGCCGACGGAGCGCCACGATGCGTGCTCACCACGCGCGCGATTCGCGAGCGTCTGCCGCAGGACGTGACGTGCATCGCGCTCGACACCCCCTCCGAGGAACTCCGAGGAACCCCCGAGGAACTCCGAGGAACTCCGCACCCGCTGCACCCCGCGTACGTCATCTACACGTCCGGCTCGACCGGCAGACCGAAGGGCGTGCCGAACACGCATCAGGGGCTGGTCAACCGCCTGCTCTGGATGCAGGACGCCTATCGCCTCGACGGCTGCGATCGCGTGCTGCAGAAGACGCCGTACAGCTTCGACGTGTCGGTGTGGGAGTTCTTCTGGCCGCTGATCGCCGGCGCCACGCTCGTCGTTGCGCCGCCGGGCGCGCACCGCGATCCCGCGGCGCTGGCGGAGATCATCGAGTCGCAGCGCATCACCACGATGCATTTCGTCCCATCGATGCTGCGCGCGTTCCTCGGCCATCCGGCAGCGCGCGGCTGTTCGGGATTGCGCCGCGTGATGTGCAGCGGCGAGGCGCTGCCGGGCGATCTGCAGGCGCAGTTCTTCGCCACGCTGCCGTCGACGGAACTGCACAACCTCTACGGACCGACCGAGGCGGCCATCGACGTGACCGCGTGGGCGTGTCGTGCGGCGGATGGAGACCTGACCCCGCCGATCGGCGCGCCGGTCTGGAACACGCGCGCCTACGTGCTCGACTCGGCGCTCGAGCCGGTCCCGGCGGGCGTCGCGGGCGAGCTGTATCTCGCAGGGATTCAACTGGCGCGCGGGTATCACCGGCGCCCGGCGTTGACGGCGGAGCGTTTCGTTGCGGACCCGCACGCCGCCACGCCGGGCGCCCGGATGTATCGCACGGGCGATCGCGCGCTGTGGCGCAAGGACAACACGCTCGACTTCCTCGGCCGCGCGGATCAGCAGGTCAAGATCCGCGGTTTCCGCATCGAGCCGGGCGAGATCGAAGCGGCGCTGCTGGCGCTGCCCGGCATCACGCAGGCGGCCGTGGTCGTACGCGAAGACGGCCCGGGCGGGAAGCAGCTCGTCGCGTATGTCGCCGGCGCGCAGCCGGACCTCGATGCATTGCGAGTGCGCCTGCCGGAGTTCATGGTGCCGTCCTCGTTCGTCGTGCTCGACGCGTTGCCGCTCACGCAGAGCGGCAAGCTCGATCGGCGCGCACTGCCGGCGCCGCAGCGTACGACGAAAGCGCATCGTCCTCCGCGCACGCCTGCCGAGGCGGCGCTGCGCGCGATCTTCGAGGAAGTGCTGGCGCTGGAGAACGTCGGCGCCGGCGACAACTTCTTCACGCTCGGCGGCGACAGCATTCTCTCCATTCAACTCGTGACGCGCGCGCGCAAGGCGGGACTGGAACTCACGCCGCGCGACGTGTTCCGTCATCCGACCGTCGAGGCGCTCGCCGCGATCGCACGCGTCGACATCGCACGCGAGACGTGGGATGCCGATGCTGCGATCGGTGACGTGATCCCGACGCCGATCATGCGCGGCCTCGTCGAGCACGCCGGCGACCGGATGGATGCGTTCAGTCAGTCGATGCTGCTGCGGATTCCGGAGGATGCGTCCGAGGAGCGGCTCCTTGCGGCGCTGCAGAAATTGATCGATGCGCATGACGTGCTGCGCATGCGCCTCTGTCATCCCGAGCGTGAGTCGAGGGACCCGGGGGCAGGGGCGGCACGAGGCACGTTCGGCGAGCCGCCCGACCGCCCGGGTCCCTCGACTGACGCTCGGGATGACAGATGGGCGCTCTCCATCCCGCCGCGCGGCAGCGTCTCCGCCGCCGATCGCCTCACGCGTGTTCCGCGCGGCGAAGGCATGCGAGCCGCCGCGCGCGCGGCCGAGTCGCGTCTGAATCCACGCGAAGGCCGCCTCATCGAAGCGGTCTGGTTCGATCCCGGCCGCCTGCTGCTCGTCATCCACCACCTCGCGGTCGACGGCGTGTCGTGGCGCATCCTCATCGACGATTTCTTCGTGGCGTTCGACGGCGCGGAGCTGGAGCCGGAAGGCGTGCCGTTCCGTGTGTGGGCGCAGCATCTCGCCGAGGAGGCGCGGAAGCCGGAACTGCTCGCGGAGCTGCCCGTGTGGGAGGCGATGCTCGGACGCGGCGAGCCGCTGCTCGCAGGCGCGATGCTCGATCCGGAACGCGACACATTCGCGAGCGCCGGCAGCCTCACCATCGAGTTGCCGCCGGAGCTCACGAACGCGCTGCTGACGACCGTCCCCGCCGCATTCCACGCGCGCATCAACGACGTCCTGCTGACCGCGCTCGGCGCGGCGCTGCAGCGTCCGGTGCTGATCGATCTCGAAGGCCACGGCCGCGAGTCGGAGCGCTTCGATCTCTCGCGCACGGTGGGCTGGTTCACGACCGTCTATCCGGTGTGCGTCGAGGGCGACTTCAAGCGGATGAAGGAGCAGTTGCGCGCGATCCCGAATCAGGGGCTCGGCTACGGATTGCTGCGAGCGAGTTCCTCGGGTGCCTCGGAGTTCCTCGGAGTTCCTCGGGTGGTTGGGGCGAGCTCCTCCGAGGAACCCGAGGAACTCCGAGGAACTCCGAGGAACCGTCTCGCGCCGCAGATCGGCTTCAACTACCTGGGGCGTTTCAGCGTGGACGGCGATTGGTCCGCCGTCGACGACGGCCCGCTCGGCAGCGGCGCGAGTGACGACATGCCGCTGTTCCACCTGCTCGAGATCAACGCGCAGGTCGCGGGCGAGCGTCTGAGCGCGACCTGGACCTGGGCGCGCCGGCATCTGAGCGAGGACGCCGTGCGCACGCTCGCCGAGTCGTGGCAGCGCGCGCTGGAAACACTCGCGCGCGACGTGGCAAACGGCGCGCACGGACACACGCCGTCCGACTTCCCGCTGGTTGCGTTGTCGCAGGCGGAGGTCGAGCGGCTCGAAGCCGCGTATCCCGATCTCGAGACCATCCTCCCGCTCTCGCCGCTGCAGGAGGGCCTGGTCTTCCACGCGCTCTACGACGGGAGCGCGCCCGATGTGTACACGGTGCAGGTGGCGATCGAGCTCGGTGCGGTGGACGCACACCGCCTGCGTGCGGCCGCGCAGGCACTCTTGCGGCGTCACGCGAATCTGCGCGCGGCGATCCTGCAGAACGTGCAGGTCATCCTGCGCGACGTCGCATTGCCGTGGCGCGAGATCGATGGTTCGTCGATCGACCGCGCGGCGCTTCTCGCCGCCGATCGCGCGGAGCGTTTCGATTTCGCCGCGGCGCCGCTATTGCGCTTCACGCTCGCCCGTCTCGCAGCGGATCGCCATCTGCTGCTCTTCACGAACCATCACGTGCTGCTCGATGGCTGGTCGATGCCGATCGTCCTCGGCGAGTTGTTCGCACTTTACGAAAACGGCGCGGATAACGACGCGTTGCCGCGCGTTGCGCCGTATGCCGGCTATCTGGCGTGGCTCGCGCGCCAGGATCGCGACGCGGCGCTCGAACAGTGGCGCAACGCACTGGCCGGAATCGAAGAGCCGACGCGTCTCGCGCCGCCGCGTACGCGCGAAGCGATCGCGCGCGTGCCGGAGCGCTGGCAGACGAATATCGACGCAGGCCTGACCGCGCAGTTGCAGGAGCTCGCGCGCGCGCAGAGCGTCACGCTGAACACCGTCATCCAGGGTCTTTGGGCGGTGCTGCTCGGCCGGCTCACCGGCCGCGACGACGTCGTCTTCGGCGTGACCGTGTCCGGCCGCCCGGCGGAGCTCGCGGGCGTCGAGCGGATGGTCGGTCTGTTCATCAACACGCTGCCGCTCCCGGTGCGCCTGCATCCCGCGCTTGCGCTGCCGGAATTGCTCGCGCGCATTCAGGACCAGCAGACCGCGCTCATGTCCGTGCAGCACGCCGGACTCGCCGAAATCCAGAAGGCGGCCGGATTGGCGGACTTGTTCGACACGCTGGTGATCTTCGAAAACTATCCGCTCGATCGCGCCGCACTGAGTGACGAGCGAGTGCACGGGCTGCAGGTACGGGCCGCGGAAGGCCGCGATGCGACGCACTATCCGCTGGCGCTGATGGTGATGCCGGGCGAGCAGTTGTCGTTGCGGCTCGACTACGATCCGTCGCGCTTCACGTGCGACGTTGCGGAGGGCATCGGCGCGCAGTTCGTCGCGCTGATGACCGCCGCCGTGACGGACGCGAACGCGCCGTTGCACCGGCTGCACGCGCGCTGCGAGACGTTGCCTGCCATCACGCGCGACGTGCCGCGTGCGACGCTGCCGGAGCTGTTCGAGGCGCAGGTGGCGCGCACGCCCGGCGCGACCGCGGTCGTGTGCGGCGGCCTGTCGCTGACGTATGCACAACTCAACGCGCGCGCGAATCGCGTCGCCCATCATCTGATGGTGCGCGGAGTGCGCGCCGGCGACATCGTCGGCATCCGCCTGGAGCGTTCGGCCGAAATGCTCATCGCCCTGCTCGGCGTGATGAAAGCGGGTGCCGCGTACCTGCCGCTCGATCCCGAGTTCCCGCAGGCGCGGCTCGAGGCGATGGTCGACGACGCGAAGCCGGCTGTGGTGATCGACGCGCTCGTCGAACACGAACGCGACGAGAACCCGATCGATCGCGAGCTGCTGCCGCATCAAGCCGCGTATGTGATCTACACCTCCGGCTCGACCGGCAAGCCGAAGGGCGTGGTCATCGAGCACGAGGCGTTGTCGGTGTTCCTCGATGCGATGCGCGATCGCGTCGCGTTCGCGCCCGGACATCGCCACATCGCCGTCACGACCATGGCGTTCGACATCTCCGTCGTCGAGTTGTTCCTCCCGCTCTGTCACGGCGCGGAAGTGTGGATCGCGTCGCGCGATCAGGCGCGCGATCCGGCGCGGCTGGCGGCGCTGATCCGCACCAGCGGTGCGCATTCACTGCAGGCCACGCCGAGCCACTGGGATCTCCTGCTGCAGCACGATCCCGAGTGCCTCGGCGGGCTGCACGTCTATGCCGGCGGGGAGGCGTTGCCGGTCGAGCTTGCGCGTGCGCTGCATGCGCGCGGGCGCAGCGTGACCAACCTTTATGGGCCGACCGAGGCTACGGTGTGGGCGAGCGCGCATGCGGTGACCGATGCGGATGTCGGGGAGCAGGCCAGCGGCGCGGTCGTGCTCGGGAGTCCGTTCGCGAACTATCGGATGTACGTGCTCGACTCCGCGCTCGAGCCGGTGCCGCCGGACGTCCCGGGCGAGCTTTACGTCGGCGGGTCCGCTCTCGCGCGCGGTTACCTCGGGCATCCATCGCTGAGCGCGTCGCGTTTCGTGGCCGATCCGTACGCGAGCGAGCCGGGCGCGCGGATGTACCGAACCGGCGACCTCGCTCGTCTCCGCGTGGACGCAACGGTCGAGTTCCTCGGCCGCGCCGATCAGCAGCTCAAGATCCGCGGCTTCCGCATCGAGCCGGGGGAGATCGAGGCCGCGCTCACCTCGCTGCCGGGCATCGCGCAGGCGGCGGTCATCGAGCGCGACCGGCGGCTGGTCGCGTATCTGGTGCAAAAGAAAGGTGTGACCCCAAACGTCACCGCGATTCGTGCGGCGCTGGCGGAGCGCCTGCCGGAGTTCATGATCCCGTCCGCGTTCGTGACGCTCGATGCCTTGCCGCTCACGCCGAATCGCAAGCTCGACCGGCGCGCCTTGCCGGCGCCGGAAGCGCACGCGCAGGAGTTCCGCGCGCCGCGTACGCCGGAGGAGCAAGTCCTCTGCGAGCTCTTCGCCGAAGTGTTGTCGCTGGAGCGGGTGGGCATCGACGACCACTTCTTCGAGCTCGGCGGCCATTCGATCACCGCGGCGCGGCTGATCGGCCGCGTGCGCACGACGCTCGGCGCCGATCTCGCCATCCGCACGCTGTTCGAGGCGCCGACCGTGGCCGGACTCTCACGCAGACTCGCGCCGGAGGCGGTCCGGTCGACCGATCCGCTGCTGCCGATTCGCGCACGCGGCGCGCTGGCGCCGCTGTTCTGCATCCACCCCGTCACCGGACTCAGTTGGAGCTTCGCCGCGCTGACGCGGCAGCTCGATCCCGATCGGCCGATCTACGGTCTGCAGGTGCCGCACGCCGAAGCGCTGCCGTCGAGCGTCGACGCATTGGCGGCGAAGTACATCCAGCGCATCCGCGCCGTTCAACCCGCCGGTCCCGTTCACCTGCTCGGGTGGTCGTTCGGTGGTTTGGTGGCGCAGGCGATGGCCGTGCAACTCCGTCGTGATGGTGCCGAGGTGGGCGTGGTGGCGCTGCTGGACAGCTATCCGATTGAGGAGGGGTCCGAGCCGGCGGAAGAACGACTCAGCGAATGGCGGGCGGAGATCCGCAGCCTGATGGTGGGCGAGGTTCCGCCGGGCGTTCCGATCGAGCCGATGCTGCACGTCGCGGAGCACAACGCGCGGCTCATGAATCGCTTCCGGCCGGCGCGCTATCGCGGCGACGTCCTGTTGTTCATCGCCGCGGCGGAAAATCACGGGCTGTCACGCGACGCGTGGGCGCCGTACGTCGACGGGCGCATCGAGACGCACGAGATCGCGTGCCGCCATCACGACATGATGCAGCCCGCCGCCGTGGCGCAGATCGGCAGCATTCTCGAGAAACACCTGCGGGCGTGCCGTGTGTCATCCCGAGCGTGAGTCGAGGGACCCGGGCGGGTGTGCGGAACGAGGCTCTGCATGGCGCCGCCCCTTCCGCCCAGGTCCCTCGACTCACGCTCGGGATGACGTTCTACTGCTGCCCCTCCAGCGACATCGGCAGATTGGCTTCCTTCAACCCATAGCCGGCGATCAGATCCTGATAGACGAGCGGCACGGTCGGGAACGTCGCCGCATTGACGTTGAATAACGCCAGCGCGGTGTCGATCTGCGCATTGGTGACGTTGCTCTCCATGCCGGTGCCGATGAAGCTGTTGCCCACCGCGCTGATCGTCAGAGGCGACGATGGTGGATTCGTTTTCAGCTGCGCGAGCGCGGCGGGCAATCCCGACTGGCAGATCGTGTTCTGCAGCACATTGGACGGAGTGAGCGACGGCGCGACCTGCGCGGCCGGAGCGCCGTAGAGCATCTGCGTAATGGCGATGTTGATCACCGACGAATACGCCTCGGCCGAATTGGACAGCATGGCCACGATGTAATCGTCCGTGCGGGTGAGGTAATTGTTGTAGCCGTTGATGACGCCCGATTTCATGGCCACGTCGATGGTCTTCCCTTTTTCGGTGCCGGGAATGGAGAGCGCGCCGACGTCCCAGCCGTAGCCGCTATAGAGACCGCTCATGAACAGCGGCGGATACACCGGCACTTCGACGATGTGCCGTTTGAACATCAGCGCCGTGTAAACCTTGTTCAGGACCACATGGTCGTCGATTCCATCGTTCATCTTGTTCAAATCGCCGACGGTCGTATAGAGAGCGCCGGCGGAGAAGGGAACGGACATTTCCGCGAACGGTGCCACGCCGTTCTGGCAGCCCTGCACCTGATATCCGGATGCGAATCGCTCCAGGATCAGGTGATTCCAGCCATAGCCGGTGTTGCTCAATCCCAGCGGCGTCAGGACCATCGTGCGCAGCGCATCGTCATAACGCTGCCCGGTGACCGCCTCGACGATCGCGCCGAGGAGGAAATAGCCGGTGTTGCTGTAATAGAACGTCGTGCCGGGCGGCGTCCGGAGATCGGGCTGGCAGTATTCGAGAACGAATTCCTTCGTCGGCAGCTTGATGCGGCTGATCCGGTGCGCGAAATCGGGGAGATCCGTGTAATTCGGCAATCCCGATGAATGATCGAGCAGCTGCGAGATCTTGATCAGCTTTCCGGTGTCCTGCCGGTAATAGGGGAGGTAATCGGACACGTTCTGATCGAGGTCGATCTTCCCGTCCTGTGCGAGCTTCAGGACCAGCATCGACGTCAGCACCTTCGTGAGCGAGCCGGCCAGGAACGTCGATTGTGAGACGTTCGGTTGCTTCCACTGGATGTTTGCCAGGCCGTAGCTCTTGTCCAGCTCCACGCGGCCGTTCTTCGCAATGAGCAGATTTCCCGTGAACATCCCCTGCGCGACCATGCTGTCCATCAGCGTCTCGATGCTCTTCAGCACTCTCGGGTCGGTGGGAGCGGCGAGGAGAGAGAAGGAGAGGACCACCGTCACGACGATTTGCGCGAGTCTCATGAATTCTCCTGTGAGGGACCCAGAGTCGGAGGAAGGACGATGACGGAAGTGTAGCCAGCCGGCTTTGGGCGCGGCGTCCCTTACGGGACGCGCTAGAGTCCCCTCTCCCCGCGGAGCGGGGAGAGGGTTAGGGTGAGGGGCGAATCTGGCGTAACTGTCGCCCCTCACCCTGGCCCTCTCCCCGGAGGGGAGAGGGGACTTGGCCTCTCGCGCTAGACTGCCTCGTCCATGTCCGAGTCGAATGCGGAGAGGCTGCGGCTGTCGGGCGGCGCGGAGGCACTGGCGCGCTGGCGGAACTGGGGTCCGTATCTCGCCGACCGCGCCTGGGCCACGGTGCGCGAGGACTACAGCACGGATGCCAATCCGTGGAACTTCTTCCCGCACGATCACGCCCGCTCGCGCGCGTACCGCTGGGGTGAAGACGGCATCGCCGGTTTCTGCGACCGCTACCAGATCCTCTGCTGGTCGATGGCGTTCTGGAACGAGCGCGATCCGATCCTCAAAGAACGCTACTTCGGCCTCGTGCCCACGGAAGGCAATCACGGCGAAGACGTCAAGGAGTGCTACTTCTACGTCGACGCGCTGCCGAGTCATGCCTACCAGCGCATGCTCTACAAATACCCGCAGCGCGAGTATCCGTACCTGCAGCTCATCGAGGAGAATCGCCGCCGCGGCACGCGCGATCCGGAATTCGAGCTGATCGACACCGGCATCTTCGACGACGGCCGCTACTTCGACATCGAAATCGAGATCGCAAAGGAAGACGAGGAGTCGTTCGTCTTCCGCATCACCGCGCACAATCGAGGTCCCGAGCGCGCGCCGATCCATCTCATCCCCAATCTCTGGTTTCGCAATACGTGGTCATGGCAGCCGTCGCTCGCCGGACAAACGCCGGAAATCCGCGAGCTTCCCGGCATCGGTCTCCTTGCCGACGACACCAACACCCCACCCCTCGGCGGCCTGGTCGCTGACACGCGACTCGGCCCGCGCGTGCTGGAAGTATCCGATTCCCGCCTGCTCTTCACCGACAACGAGACCAATGCCGCGCGCGTCGATCCGTCGAAGCCTTCACGCAGTCCGTTCGTGAAGGACGCCTTCCATCGCTACATCGTCGATGGCCAGACCTCCGCCGCGAATCCGGCGCGCATCGGAACGAAGGCCTGCGCGTGGGTACGCCACGAAGTGGAGCCGGGGCAGGCCGCCGTAATGCTGATGCGCCTGCGGCGTCACGACCAGCGCGGTCCGGCCACGAACGCGGAATTGCACGCGATCGTCGATCTGCGACGCGCGGAGGCGGATTCGTTTTACGAGAGCGTGCATCCCGCGGGTGCGTCCGCCGAGGAGCGGAACGTCCAGCGGCAGGCCCTCGCGGGCATGTTGTGGAACCGGCAGAGCTACCTGTTCGACGTCGACGTATGGCTCGACGGCGATGATCCCTCGCGGCCGCCGCCGGCGAACCGGCAGCACGGGCGCAACAGCCGCTGGCGCCATCTCAATTCGATGCGCATCCTGTCGATGCCGGACAAATGGGAGTACCCCTGGTTCGCGGCGTGGGATCTCGCATTTCACGCGATCGTGTATGCGCTCATCGATCCCGAGTTCGCGAAGGAACAGCTCTGGCTGATGCTTTTCGAGCAGTTCCAGCATCCGAATGGGCAGATCCCCGCGTACGAGTGGGAGTTCTCCGATCTCAATCCGCCGGTGCAGGCGTGGGCGGTCTGGCGCGTCTACAACATGGACCGCAGCCGCCGCGACGCGCCCGACGTCGCGTTCCTCGAGAAATGCTTCCACAAGCTGCTGCTGAATTTCACCTGGTGGGTGAATAAAGTCGATCGCGAAGGCAACAATGTCTTCGAAGGCGGTTTCCTCGGGCTCGACAACATCGCCGTGTTCGATCGCAGCCATCCGCCGCCGGGCGGCGCGGTGCTCGAACAGAGCGACGCCACCGGATGGATGGGCATGTTCTCGCTGGCCATGATGCGCATCGCATTGGAGCTGGCGAAAACGAATGAGACCTACGAAGGATTGGCCACGAAATTCTTCGAGCACTACGTCTACATCGGCGCGGCCATGAAGATGAAACAGGGCACGCACATGCTGTGGGATGAGGCGGACGGATTCTTTTACGACGTCCTGCGCTGGCCCGACGGCACGGCGGTGCCATTCAAAGTGCGCTCGCTGGTCGGACTCATTCCTCTTTATGCGGTGGAACGGCTGGAAGGGAAGTGGATCGAGCCGTTTCCGCTCTTCCGCACGAACCTCGATTGGTTCCTGCGCTTCCGGCGGGACATTGTCGAGCATTGCGTGACCACCGTGCCGCGCGGAGCCGATTTCACGCACGTGCTGTCGGTGGTCGACGAAGAACAGCTGGAGAAACTGCTCGCGCGCGTGATCGATCCCGATGAATTCCTGTCGCGCTACGGGATGCGCAGCATGAGCAAGTTCCACCGCGATCATCCGTTTCATTTCGGGACGGCGTCGGTGGAGTATGAGCCGGCCGAGGCGGCGGGATGGCTGAAGGGCGGCAACAGCAACTGGCGCGGACCGATCTGGTTTCCGGCCACGTTCCTGATGATCGAGTCGCTGCGCAAGCTCGAGAAAGCGTTCGGGGATGACATCCAACTGACGGTGCATGACGGAGTTCCTCGGGTTCCTCGGGTTCCTCGAGTTCCTCGGAGTTCCTCGGGCAGCGTGGCCCCCCACTCCGAGGAGCTCCGAGGAACACCGAGGAACTCCGAGGAACCGCCTGCGGTGCATCGCCCGCGGCTGCCGACGTTCACGCACGCGCCGCTTCCGTCGGGCGAGACCGTCGGACTGAAGGGACTCGCGGCGACGCTGGCCGAGCGCCTGATCCGCATCTTCGTGCCCGATGCGGATGGCTACCGTCCCGTTTACGGTCCGCGCGGCACGCGCAAGGCGGAGCTGTTCGCGCGCGACCCGCACTGGCGCGGCCTGATCCTCTTCCACGAGTATTTCCACGGCGACACCGGCGAAGGCCTCGGTGCGTCGCATCAGACCGGCTGGACCGGCCTGGTCGCGAACCTGATCGACGAATGGCGGAAGTGATGTGTGAGGGATCTCACCGTGAATGCCAGGAGCGGCGCCGATACTCGCGCCCATGGTTTCTTGCCGCGTTCTCGTCGCCACGCTGCTGTTGCTCGTTTCGCTGACCGCGTCTGCCGCAACCCAGGGCACGCCGCTGGCGGTGCCGCTGCCGCTCTTTCCCGCCAACAACTGGTGGAACCTCGACGTCAGCAATGCGCCGGTCGATACGAACTCCGCCGCGTACCTGCCGTTCATGGGCGGAGCAGGCCGGGAGCTGCATCCCGACTTCGGCGGTGATGACGGCGAGGGCGGCGTCTATGGGTTTCCGTACATCGTCGTCGACGGCAGTCAGACCAAGAAGACCGTCGACTTCGTTCTTTATCCCGGTCAGAGCGACGGCGTCGGACAGGCCTTCTATCCCGTTCCGGATGAAGCGATCGACACGTTCGGCTGGATCGAGGGCGGCCAGGTCGGGACGGAAGACCTGCGCGACGATTCCGACCGGCACATCCTGATCGTCGATGAGACCAACAACCATCTCTATGAGCTCTACAACGTCTGGTACAACGGCACGAACTGGGAGGCGGGATCGGGCGCGTTCTTCGACATGAACACGAACGACCGCCGCCCGGAGGGTTGGACGTCGGCGGATGCGGCCGGACTGGCCATTCTGCCGGGCCTGGTGCGTTACGACGAAGTCTTCGGGCCCGATGAGATCCGCCACGCCTTTCGCGTGACCGTGCAATCGACGAACGGCCATGTATGGCCGGCCTCGCACACCGCCGGCTCGACGGTGGGCGCTCTGCCGATGGGTGCGCGCTTGCGCCTGAAGGCCAGTGTCGACATTGCATCGCATCCGCCGGAAATCCAGAAAATCTTCCGGGCCATGAAGAAATACGGACTGATCGTCGCCGACAACGGCTCCAACATGTACATCAGCGGTGTCTACAACACCAACTGGAACAACGACGACCTCAATCCTGCCTTCGGAGACCTGACCGCGGGAGACTTCGAGGTCATTCAGCTCGGCTGGCAGCCCGCCATTACGTTCGTACTGTCGCTGCCGTCCGTGATGGGCGCGGGCGACGCCGCCACCGCGACGCTCACCGCGTACAACTCGACCAATTACACCGTTGCCACCGGCTACACCGGCACCGTGCAATTCACGTCGACGGACGGCGCCGCGACGCTGCCGGTGAATTACACGTTCACGCCCGGCGATGCGGGCGTACACACGTTTCCGGCCGGATTCACATTACGCACCGCCGGCAGCCAGATCGTGACCGTCACCGACGTCGCCGTGGCCACGAACACGACCTCGGCCGGCGTGACGGTCGGCCCGGCCACGCCGGCGTCGTTCACCGCCACCGGGACCGGTCCCTTGTCGATTCAACTGACCTGGACCGCTTCGGCCGGCGCCGCGCAATACGAGATCGCGCGCAAATGCACCGCCGGCGATTTCTCGACGCTCACGACCACCGCGGCCACGAATCACACGGACAACAGCGTGAGCTCCGGCAGCGCCTGCCTGTACAAGGTCCGCGCAATCGACGCGTTTTCCCGTTCTTCGCCGTACACCGCCGCAGATGCGGCCACGACGTTCACGTTCACGGACGATCCCGCGATCGCGGGCACGACCGCGGTCAAGGCGGTGCACATGAGCGAGTTGCGCCTGGCCGTCAATGCATTGCGGACCACCGCCGGACTCGGGGCGATGTCTTTCTCCGCTCCCGCGCCGGCGACCGGTAGCGTCGTGCGAGCGGCCAGCGTGCTCGAACTACGCACGGCCGCCGATCAGGCGCGCTCCGCGCTCGGCCTGAGCGCCATGGCGTACACCGATCCGTCGCTCTCCACGATCAAGGCCGTGCACGTCCAGCAACTGCGCAGCGCCGTGAAATAAGAGGAGAGCCGCAAATGGCTCTATACTCCTGTAAGGCACGCGGTAGTGCCGTAAAGGAGTCTGTATGGCGAAGAGGGTACGCGTTCTCGTTGCGGTCCTGGCTCTGCTGATCGTCCCCGGAGCGAACGCCATCCAGATGGACTGCGTGCCCGGCATCTACATCTACTACACCGGCCTGGGCTGGCGGTGCATGTTCTGGGTGGAAGGGACGCACTGCATGATCTGTGGCGCCGAGATCACCGTGCAGGGCTGAGCGCGTGATCGCTCCTTTCGTCCTGGTGGTCATGGCAGCCGGAGCCGGCGTCCTGGCCCCGCGGTCGGTGATCCCGCTCCCGGCGTCGGTCGGCCATTACGCATCCGACGTCGCGTGGGAAAACGCGGATGCGGTGCTGCTCACGACCAACTCCGGAATGCATCGTTACGCGCTGCGCACGCGCACGAGCGAGCGATTGATCTCGACTGCGCCATTGCCCGATGGCGTCCCGGATCCGACGTCGCTCTCCAGCGATGGCGTGAGCGTGAAGGTGACCAGCGCCATCAGCATGGGCGGCTACTCGATGCGCCTCAGCGATCGCAAGCGGCTCAACGCGCAGCGCATTCGTCTTCTGCCGATGGACGTGGCGGTGCGCGGGGAGCGTGCCTGCCTGCTGGCGCTCGAAATGAGGAAGCGGACCAACGAGGCGGTCTTCTGCGGAAAGATCAACGAGTTCTGGTCGAAATTCGCGCCCGTCCACCGGCTCTCCAGCGGCGAGGCGCTCTTCCCGCACGCGATCGACCGTCAGGCCGGCGCAATCGCATTGGGCGAGGACGGCTCACTGACCGTGATCACGAGCGCCGAGCCGGGAACGTTCCATTACGCGCCGGACGGCACGCTCCTCGAAAAATCGGGTCTGTCCTTCGACGAACTGGTCATCACCGCCATGCGCGAGATCCCGGCACGCTTCGCCGCCGACATTGCCGGCCGCTATCGACTGCTGCTCAATACGCAGCCGACCATCGACGATCTCGTGCTCACGCCGCGCGGACCGGCCATCGTCGTGCGCATTGCGGAGAAGGAGCGCATCCGCTGGGAGCTCTGGTGGCCGCGCGCGGATGGCCGCACGGTTCCGCCGACACGCCTCGGCATCGATCGCATCGGGCCGTACGGACATCTGCGATGCGACGCGCGCGGCACCTCACTGGCCTGCGTCGGTTCTCTCCCCAGCGCGAAAACCGCGGCCGGCCTCAGCTCCGACCACGCCCCCCATCTCTGGATTTTCGAGCTCCCGAAATGATCGCCGCGCTTTCACTCGCCGCCGCTCTCGCGTTTCCGCCCGGCGCGGAAACGATCGTCGTTTCCGCCGATTCGTGGCCGGAGCGGCAGCGCGTCCAGACGCTCGGGCGCGGCGAGCGCGTGTGGTGGTGGACGCAAGACTGCGCGCCGCAGATGCTCACCGCGGACGACGCGAACATCGCATGCGCGCCGACTGCGCCGTTGCGCGTCAGCACGGCCGCGCACGCGCGCGTGATCTGGGCGACGGATGCGATGCTCGTCCATCTTCCGGATGCACTGCTGCCGTTCGCGCTGGCGGACGTCGACGGCAACGCCGTCCTGCACGTCCCGGCGCGTGGCGCGGTGCAGGTGCGCGTCGATGGTCCACGCTCGGCGTCGTGGTGGCAGACCGCGGCTGCTGGTGCGACGTTGCACCTCGTCGCCGTTTCCGCGTCGCCCCAGACGTTGCACGTGACGCCGGGATCGCGCGTGTTCGTCGATCTCCAACTCGCAACCAGCGACGTGCGCGTTCGCGCCGTGGCTCGCGACGGACGCGTCACGCTTCCGGCCATTCCTCCGGTGCCGGTGACGCTCATCGCGTGGAGCGAATCCGCCGCGCCGGTGGTGATGGACGTCGCACAGATCCCGCGCACGATCGAGCTTCCGCGCGGCAGGACGATCACGGGACGCGTGGTCGATGCGCGGCGCCGGCCGATCGAAGGCGTCGCGGTCGAGGCGATCTTCACGATCGGCAAGCTCGCACGCGGGTTGCGGCGGTCGCTGCAGTCGGCCGGTTCCGGCGTGTTTGCGATTCATGGGATCCCGGATGGTCCTGCGCAGCTGAAATTGAGCAAGGCGGAGCTGGTCACGATCGTGCGCCGCGTGGAAGGCGACACGGATCTCGGCAACATCACGCTGCGCTCCGCGAGCCGCGCGGAGGTGCGCGTCCTCGATGACGCAGGTGACCCCATTCGCGGCGCAACCGTGCGCGTGGCGGACGGCGGATCGGCCACGACCGGCCGCGACGGCATCGCGCATCTCAGAGACGTCCCCGCGGATGAAGACCTGACCCTGCATGTGTCCGCACGCGGCTTTCGCGCGTCGGACGTGAATGCGAAGCCGCCGCTCACGATCGAGCTGTCCCGCGGCGTGCGTGTGCGCGGCACCGTCGTCGATGCGGAAACGGGCCGCGGCGCCGGGCCCGGCGATGTGCTGATCGTCAATAACGGCGCGCAGCGCATCGTCGCATTCGGCGACGACGGCGTCATCGACGCCGGCGGTCTCGAGGACGGAACGTTGTCGCTGGAAGTGCGCGCGCCGCCGTTCGCACCGCACGCGATCGCCGCGCGCGAGGTCGCCGCGGACGAGATCTGGGATCTCGGCACGCTGCGACTGGCCGCCGGGAGCAGCATCGCAGGTCGCGTCGTCGATGAAGAGGGCGCGCCGTTGCCGGGTGCACGCATTCGCGCGTTGCGCCCGCATGCACGCGGTTCCGTCGTCGCGGCGGTGATGAATGATTGGATCATTGCGGCGGCCGCCGAGGATGGGACGTTCGCCGTGCGCGGCATCGCGGAACGATCGCAGCAGCTCTTCTTCGACGCGCCCGGCTTCGCGCCGCGCATGATCGCCGCGGAGGCGAGTGCAGCTCCGATCGAGGTCGTGCTCGCTCGTGCGCGCGGTCTGGTCATCGACTGTGCGCCGGTTCCGCGCTGCGGCGGCGAGGCGCGGCTGCTGTACGCGGGGGCGGCGTATCCGTGGGCGTCGGCGTCCGCGCCGATGCAGGATGGAACCGCGC
>CAMPKJ010000058.1 GCA_946887105.1 uncultured Acidobacteriota bacterium
CCGCGGGGGTGGGCGGGAGCTCTGGCGGTACAGCCCAGGTTTCGCAAGAGCGGCCGTATCGCCAGACCGCCCGGATGCCCCCGCGGCGCTCTGGCGCCGCGGCTCCCCCGTGCGCGCGTCCACGCGCACGGCTCCCAACGCCAACCATCAAAACAACGATAACTGCCCCGGCGCCGGAGTCCGCGGCCGCCGCCGCGCCACATCGAACAGCCCGGTCGCTTCGAACTGGCGCGCGATGGCGAAGTCGATGCTCGCGCCGGTCCGGCGCAGAAGGCGCGTACACATGTCTCGCACGATCGACTCGTGATTGTTTTTCTGCGACAGGTGAATCATGCAGAGCGTCTTCAGCTCCGCGCCGAGAAGCCGCTGCACGGCGCTCACCGATTCGTCGTTCGAGAGGTGTCCGTAGCGCGACATGATCCGCCGCTTCAGCGACCACGGATAGGTGCCGGTGCGCAACATGTCCAGGTCGTGATTGGCCTCGAAGAACAGGCCGTCGCAGTCGCTGAGGTGTTTGACCACAGCCTCGTTCACGTGCCCGAGGTCGCTGGCGATGCCGACGCGGGTCCCGTCGCGCGCTTCGATGACGAAGCAGGCCGGATCGGCGGCGTCGTGGATGGTGCGCCGCGCGTGCACCTGCAGTTCGCCGATGGTGAAGTGCGTGTCGTTGTCGAAGACGACCGTCTTCGTCTCCGCGGGATCGATGCGCGAGGCGTTCAGCGTCCCGCGCGTCAGGTAGATCGGGATCTGGTACTTGCGCGCGATCCGCTCCGCTCCGTGCATGTGGTCGGAGTGCTCGTGCGTGAGCACGATCGCCGAAAGCGTCTCGATGTTGCGGCCGACGCTCTCGAGGCGCTTCTTCGTCTCGCGCGTTCCCAGTCCCGCGTCGACCAGAATGGCCGTGCCGTCGCTCTCGAACCAGTACGCGTTCCCTGCGCTACCGGAGCTGAGCGGGGCCACGATCATGGCCCTCAGGATACCAGTACCGGCCGGCGGTCAGCGGACATCGAATTTCTTCACTAGAATGCGCCGCGATGGCTGAACGATTCATCGTCGAAGGCGGTCGCAGGCTCGAGGGGACCATCCGTCCCGGCGGGAACAAGAATGCGGCGTTGCCGATCCTTGCCGCCTGTCTGCTCACCGACGAACCGGTGTTGCTGCGCAACCTGCCCGACATCCAGGACGTGCGGGTGATGCTCGAGATCATGGAAGGGCTCGGTGCGAGCGTCGAGCGTCTCGAGGTGAACGTCGTCCGCATCCATGCGAAGGGTGACATCAGCAGCACGCCCGACATCGAGCTCTCGAAGAAGATCCGCGCGTCGATCCTGCTGGCCGGACCGCTGCTCGCGCGCTGCGGGCGTGTGGCCGTCGCCAAGCCGGGCGGCGACGCGATCGGCCGCCGCCGCGTCGATACCCATCTCCTGGCCCTCGAAGGCCTCGGCGCACAGATCGAAGTCTCGGCGTACGAGTACCGGATGGAAGCCCGCGCGCTCAAGGGTCGCCGGATGTTCCTCGATGAGGCTTCGGTGACCGCGACCGAAAACGCGGTCATGGCCGCCGTGCTCGCCGAAGGCGAGACCAGCATCTACAACGCCGCGGCCGAGCCGCACGTGCAGGACCTCTGTCACATGCTCAACAAGATGGGCGCGAAGATCGACGGCATCGCCACGAATTCACTGCGCATCAGCGGCGTCGACTCACTGCACGGCTGCGACTTCTACATCAACAGCGATCACATCGAGGTGGGCTCGTACATCGGCCTGGCCGCGGTCACGCGCAGCGAGCTGTTGATCGAGGACGGCGTTCCGGAGCACATGTACGCGGTGCGGCACATGCTCGAGAAGCTCGGCGTCGACATCCGCGTCGAGGGGAAGAACATCCGCGTCCCGCGCGATCAGGAGCTGCGCGTCCGCTACGACATCGGCGCGGCGGTGCCGAAGATCGACGACGGGCCGTGGCCGCTGTTTCCCGCCGATCTGCTGTCGATCATGATCATCATCGCCACGCAGGCCGAGGGAACGACGATGATCTTCGAGAAAATGTTCGAATCGCGGCTGTTCTTCACGGACAAGCTGATCGGCATGGGCGCGCGGATCATCCTCTGCGATCCGCACCGCGCCATCATCGTCGGCGGCAACCGCCTGCACGGCGCCGAGATCTCCAGCCCCGACATCCGCGCCGGCATGGCCCTGCTGCTGGCGGCGCTCTGCGCGAAAGGCGAGAGCACGATCCACAACGTGCACCAGATCGACCGCGGCTACGAGCGCATCGACGAGAGGCTGAACGCGCTGGGCGCGAGGATCACCAGAGAGCGGGACGTGTGATGGTGGCGGTTTCTCCATCGCCTGCCGATCTCGATGTGCTCGCGCAGGAGCGTCTCGATGACGCTCGGGCATTGTTTGATGCTGGCCGCTACGACGGAGCACAATACATGTGCGGGTACGCGATCGAGATGAAGCTCAAATCGCGGATCTGCAAGACGCATGGCTGGCCCAAGTACCCGCCGGACGCGCTCAAGGGCGAGTTCTCGAAGGCACTAAAGACGCATAACCTAGCGGATCTATTGCTGTTCGCGAGTCCCGAGCCGACAATAGAAATGGAGAAGACGGCGGAGTGGTCGGTTGTGTCTGTTTGGAATCCCGATCAGCGTTATAAGCCCGGTGCCGTCCTCGGAGAACAAGCGGACGCAATGATCAACGCGGTGACCATATTGATGATGTTGTTATGATCGACACTCACATCGACGTCGCGCACCTACAGCAGCTTCGCGAACGTCTCATCCGAGATCGCGGTGAGATGGCTCTGCTCGCCTTATTCGAGCGTGACGACAATCAAGGCAGGTGGGACCTGATCGTTGCCGGTGGTGGCCTTCGCGACGCCCGGCTCGAAGACTTTCGGATCGTGGCAGATGCAATGAAGGATACCTTGACACCCGAGGAACGCCGGGAGATTCCCCGTATCGTCATCCTGCCCGACGACTACGAGCCGGTCGTCAAGCTCATACGGAGAGTCGAGGCGAAGAACTGCGCTGGTGTTGTGGAGTTTGAGAACATCAACTTCTATCAGTTCCTCATTCGCACCGCGCGCATTTTTCACGCCGATTCCTCAGCGGTGGGAACCGTCCACGCGTGAACGTGTGGTAGCCGTTGTACCGACGGCGCCCGCCGTCATGGGCATCCTCAACGTGACTCCCGACTCCTTCTCCGACGGCGGTCTGCACTTCGATCGCAAGGTCGCCGTCGAGGCGGCGTTGCGGATGCATGAGGATGGCGCTGCGATCGTCGATGTCGGCGGGGAGTCGACGCGTCCCGGCTCCGAGGGAGTGTCCGCCGACGAAGAGCTCGCGCGCGTCGTGCCGGTGATCGAGGCGATCCGGACGCGCAGCGACGTCACCATCTCGATCGATACGCGCAAGGCGCGCGTCGCGCGGGCGGCGCTCGATGCCGGTGCGAACATCATCAACGACGTGAGCGCGCTGCGGCACGATCCGGAGATGCGGCCTCTGGCGGCGAAGCGCGGCGTCCCCGTGATCCTCATGCATATGCGCGGGGAGCCGCGCACGATGCAGGAGCATCCGCATTACGACGACGTCGTCCGCGACGTCGCCCGCGATCTCGAAACGTGGCGCGATGAAGCGGTCGCGGCGGGCGTCGATCCGGCGCAGGTGATGATCGATCCCGGCATCGGCTTCGGGAAGACGTTCGATCACAACCTCGAGCTGCTCGCGCACTGCGATCGATTCACGCATATCGCGCCGGTCGTGGTCGGCGCTTCGCGCAAGGGATTCATCGGACATCTCACAGGCCGCCCCGGCGGCGCGTCGCGCATGGCCGGCAGTCTCGCGGCAGTGGCGGCGGCGCATCGCGGCGGCGCGGCGATCGTGCGCGTGCACGACGTGCGCGAGACCGTCGACTTCCTCAAAGTGCTGAGCGCGGTGGTTGCGCGATGAATGTGTTCGAACAGCTCGCTCCCACCTGGCGCGACGCCGTCGACATCATCATCGTCGCGTTCATCATCTATTACATCCTCTCGCTGATCCGCGGCACGCGCGCGATGCAGATCTCGATCGGGCTGATGCTCCTCGGCTCGACGACCTTCGTCGCCCGCGCGTTCGACCTGCCCGCGCTGGAAGCGATCTCGCGGCAGATCCTCTTCTATCTGCCGTTCGCGATCATCGTGCTGTTCCAGCAGGAGATCCGCCGCGCGCTGGCGCGCATGGTCGGCGATCCGCTGGCGATGTTCTTCCGCCCGCGCGCGGTCGAGTTTCCGCACGCGACGATCCTGCACACCTGCGAGGTGCTGGCCTCCAAACGCCTCGGCGCGCTGATCGCCATCGAAGGACGGCAGACGCTGCGGATGTACGAAGACGGGGCGAAGCCGGTCGACGCGATCCTGACCACGGAATTGCTGGTGTCGATCTTCACCCCCGAGGGACCGCTGCATGACGGAGCGGTGATCGTGCGCGGGAATCGCATCGCCGCGGCGAACGCGTTCCTGCCGCTGACCAGCACGCCGGATCCGACGCTCGCGCACGGCACGCGCCATCGCGCCGCCATCGGTCTCAGCGAAGAAAGCGACGCATTCGTGATCGTGATCTCGGAAGAGAATGGCTCGATCTCCGTGGCCGCCGAAGGGACGTTGCATGAAAACGTCGACCGCGCCACGCTGACGAACATGCTCGCGGAGCGCTTCGCATGAAGAACCTCGGACTGAAGATCGCCGCGCTCGTGCTCGCGTGCGTGGTCTGGTTCATCGTCTCCGGTCCGCGCCGCGAACAGGAGCGCCAGCGCACGGCCACCGCGTCTCTGTCGCTGGTCGGATTGCGCGAAGACCTGGTCATCACCACCGATGTCCGCAGCAGCGTGGCCGTTCGCGTGAAGGGACGCATCTCCGATCTTCGTTCGCTGGCGTCGCAGAATCTCGAGGCGTCGGCGGACCTCAGCCTGATCTCGAAACCGGGCGACGTCGTGGTCACGCTGCGGCCGCAGCACATCAACGTGCCGCCGGAGATCGAAGTGGTCGACATCGTGCCGAACAAAGTGCGCTTCACGATCGAGAAAGTCGGGCGGAGCTCCGTGACCATCCGTCCGTTCCTGGTCGGCGAGCCGCCGGCCGGCTATCTGGTCGGACAGGCCGTCTCCAATCCCGAGCGCGCGCTCATCGAAGGACCGATGTCGCAGATCGTCAAGCTGACCGAAGTGGCGACGGAACGGATTATCATGACCGGCCGCACCGAAACCTTCGTGCAGAACGTGCCCGTCGTCTCCGACTCGCCGCTGGTGCGGATCGTCGATCCGCAAAGGACGCAGGTCACGATTCCGGTGCTCGCGGAGGTCGGTCCGAGTCCGCAGCAGACGGAAACGACGGACACGGCGGCGACGGGCACCACCACGACTACCACCACGGCGGCAGAACCTCCCACGGAGAACCCCGACACGCAATGAGAGAGCTCTTCGGCACCGACGGCATTCGCGCGAAGGCGCACCAGTACCCGCTCGACGCGGCGACGATGTTTGCGTTAGGCGAAGCGCTTGCGCATCGCCTGAAGAGCAGCGGAGACCCGCGGCCGCGCATCCTCCTGGGCATGGATACGCGCGAGTCGGGCCCCGAAATCGCGCGCTCGCTCGCGGCCGGGATGGCGGAGGGCGGCGCCGATGCGGTGCTGGTCGGCGTGATTCCGACGCCCGGCATCGCCTACCTCTGCCGCACCACCGATGCGGCCGCGAGCATTTCCATCTCCGCGTCGCACAATCCGTTCGAAGACAACGGCGTGAAGATCTTCGGCCACGACGGCATGAAGCTGCCGGACGCGACCGAGGAGGAGATCGAGGACGAACTGCGCGCGCTGCGCCGCGACACCGTGAGCATCCCGGATGCGCGGGTCGTCGAGAACGTCGAGCTGATCGAGGAGTACGAGCGTTTTCTGATGAGCGGCGTTCCGCCGATGGCGCTGGCGGGGACGAAGGTCGTGCTCGACACCGGATACGGCGCGGCGTATCGCATCGCGCCGGAAGTGTTCCGCCGTGCCGGCGCGGAAGTGGTGGTCATTCACGACACGCCGAACGGCCGCAACATCAACGAGCAGTCGGGCGCGATGCATCCGCAGCGATTGGCGGAAGCGGTCGTGCAGCAGCAGGCGCATTACGGAGTGGCCTTCGACGGCGACGCAGACCGGGCCATCTTCGCCGACGACGCGGGCAAGATCCGCGACGGTGACGAGATCATCTATCTCTGGGCGAAGTACCTCCGCGAACGCGGCGAGCTGCGCGGCGATTGCGTCGTGACCACGGTCATGTCGAACTTCGGCTTCGAGAAGCAACTGCAGGCGGACGGGATCGAGCTCTCCCGCGCACCGGTCGGCGACAAGTACGTGCTCGAGCTGATGCTGCAGCGCGATTCGATCCTCGGCGGCGAGCAGTCCGGCCACATCATCGACCGCACCGTGCACACCACCGGCGACGGCATCCACACCGCGCTCGTCTTCGGTCACATCCTCGGCGAAATGGGTCAGGCCTTCTCGAAGCTGCACACGTTCGATCCGATGCCGCAGCTCCTCGTCAACGAGCGCATTGCGTCGAAGCCCGCACTCGAAACGCTGCCGCGCTATCAGGCCGCGCTCGAAGCGGCGACACGCGAGCTCGAAGGCCGCGGACGGATTCTCGTGCGCTACTCGGGGACGGAGAATCTGGTGCGCGTGATGGTGGAGGGCGAGGACGAGGGGAAGATCACGCGCATCGCGGCGGAGCTGCGCGATGTGTTGAAGGACGAGATCGCCGCGGCATCGTGAGAATGACGCTCCCCTCATCCGCCTTCGGCACCTTCTCCCCTCAAGGAGGGGAGAAGGCAAATCGGGTGCTCGGCAGTCAGGTGCGCGGAAGTAGCCTTCTCCCCTCGGCAGAGGGGAGAAGGTGCCCGAAGGGCGGATGAGGGTCCTCACCATGAACGAACGCTGGACACTCCGGAACAAAACCGCGCTGGTCACCGGCGCCACCGCGGGGATCGGGCTCGCAATCGCCGAGGAGCTGATGCGCTTCGGTGCGAACGTCATTGGCGTCGCGCGTGATGCGGAACGGCTGGGGCAGTGGGAGCGCGACCATCCCGGCGCGCGCGGGATCGCGGCGGATGTCACGAAGGACGCGGCGTCGATCATCGGGAAGCTCGACCGGCTCGACATCCTGATCAACAACGCCGGCACGAACATCCGCAAGAAGGCCATCGATTACGACGACGCTGAATACGTGCGCGTGCGCGAGACGAACATGGACTCGGTCTTCGAGCTCTGCCGGCGTGCGCATCCGCTCCTGAAGGCGTCGGGTGACGCGAACGTCGTCAACATCACCTCCGTGGCCGCGTCGCGGCATCTCGGGACCGGTGTTCCATATGCGATGACCAAGGCCGCCATCGCGCACATGACCCGCGCGCTGGCGGCGGAGTGGGCGAAGGATGGGATCCGGGTGAACGCGGTCGCGCCGTGGTACATCCGCACGCCGCTGGCCGAGCCGGTCCTCCAGGATCCGGTGCGTCTGGAAAAGATCCTGGCCACGACACCGCTCGGGCGGATCGGCGAGCCGGATGAGGTCGCTTCGCTGGTGGCGTTTCTGTGCATGCCTGCCGCGTCGTACATCACCGGCCAGTGCGTCGGCGTGGACGGCGGATTCAGCGTCGCTGGCGTTTTCCAATAATCCATTTGCGTTCCGGCCAGCCGCTGCTATATTGCGCCATCCATTTTCAGCCCCAGTTTTCCGGAAGGTGATCATTCATGGCAAAAGCCCAGGGGAAAAAGACCGCCGCGGCCGGTAAGAGCGTGGTGAAGAAGGTCGCGGCTCGCGTGAAGAGCGCGGCCGGGGCAGCGAAGAAGAAAGCGATCGCGAAGAAGGCCGCGCCTCCCCCAAAACCGGCCGCGAAGAAGGCGAAAGCCGCTCCGAAACCCGCACCGAAGAAGAAGTCGCCTGCCAAAGCCGCCGCGAAAGTGGTGAAGAAGGCGGCCAAAAAGGTCGTCGCGAAAGCGAAGCCGGCCGCGAAAGCCGTCGGAAAAGCGGCCAAGGCAGTCAAGAAAGCCGCCACGGCCAAAACGGTCGTGAAGGTTGCCAAAGCGATCGTGAAGCCGGCGCCCGCGAAGGCCGCCAAACCGGCGCCGAAAGCGCCCGTCGTTCCTGCCCCGGTGGCCCCACCCGCGGCACCCGTTGCGGCGCCTCCCGCCGAAGCAGAGAAGAAGCGAGGACGAAGAGCGCGTCCGCGCGTGCAATCGAGCGGCGCTCCGGCCGCGGCATGGCTGTCCACCGAAAAGCCGCGTCCGGCATCGTTCATCCCCGCGCCCGCGCGTGCCGAGGCGCCGTCCGCGGTGGCTGCGCCGCCGGCGTCATCCGATCGTCTGATCCGTCCGGACGACGTCGATCATCCCGCCGTCCGCACGGTGCCGGTGCGCATCGACGTCGAACAGGGCGCGGGCCGCTTCTACGTCATCGCCAATCCGATGGAGGTCTCGGTGCGTCCCGGCGAAGGGATCGAATGGGACTTCCGCTACATCGGCGGCGCGGATGTCTCGGTCGAAGAGATCGTGGTCGAGTTCGAGAAACCGTCGCCGTTTGCGCAGACCGTGTTCCGCACGCGCAAGCCGGGCGGCGCGCGTCCGCACCGCCAGATGTCCAACGGCGCCCTCGCCGCGGCGGCCGGGCGCCGCATTCAGTACACCGTGCGCGCGATCAATCCGTACAAGACGGAGCTCGCGAACACAAAGGTGTGGCTGAACGTCCTGCCTTAATCCGGTGCCGCGGTAGGGATGTGCCCGCCACCGTCACTCCTCTGACAGAGGTGGCGCGTGAGCAATCTGTCGACCGTCAAGAGCATCGTCGTGCTGATGATGGAGAACCGGTCCTTCGACAACTTCGTCGGCTGGATCTACCAGGGCAATGACAACATCTCGCCAAACGGGGACGCGTTCGACGGCCTCACGGTGGACATGGGCAATCCCGAGCCGGGCAGCGGGAGCTTCGTGAACGTCGGATCGACGACGAATCACAAGAACCCGATCATCGATCCCGGCGAACCGTTCAACCACGTCAACGTGCAGCTCTTCGGCGGAAGCCCGCCGCCCGACACGCAGTGCCAGGGCTTCCTCACCGACTACACGAACGTGGTCCAGGGCACGACGTTGCTCGATCCGACCGTGATCATGGACGCGTTCGATCCGTCGGTGGTCTCGTGCACGCAACAGATCGCGCGGCAGGCCGCGATCTGCGATCAGTGGTTCTGCTCCGTGCCGACGCAGACCTGGCCGAATCGTTCGTTCGTGCACGCCGGCACGTCGAACGGCAACCTCGTCAACTGGCCGTACAACCCCGATCTCTGGAACGTGCCCACCATCTTCAACGTGATGTCGCGGCGCGCGGGATCGACCTGGCGCGTGTACTACGACGACTTCATGATCCCGCTGACGTGGCTGCAGATGCGCCAGCTCCATCCGTTCGGCTACTGGAAGAACTTCCGCGGGCTGGATGCGTTCTACGACGACGCGCAGAACGGCAATCTGCCGCAGTACGCGTTCATCGAGCCGAGCTTCTTCCCGAATCCCGTTCGTGGACCGGAAACCGACGCGCATCCGCCGCACAACGCGTTCATCGGCGATCAGTTCATCGGCAAGATCTACAACGCCATCATCGGGAGCCCGCAGTTTCAGGCGAACGAGGTGCTGTTCGTGATCACGTTCGACGAGCACGGCGGCTGCTTCGATCACGTGGCGCCGTTCGGCAACGCCACGCCGCCGGACAAGAAGACGCGCCTCTTCGACTTCCAACGTTTCGGCGTGCGCGTGCCGACCATCGTGGTCTCGCCGTACGTCGCGGCCGGCTCCGTGTTCAATCAACGACCGGCCGGACCGCTGCCGGCGCCCGGCTCCACGCTTCCGCCATGGTCGACGTACACGCCGTACGATCACACGTCGATCCTGCGCACGATCGAGCTTTGCTTCGGCTACGACGCGCTGACTGCACGCGATGCCGCTGCTCCCGACCTGGGCGGAATCCTGACCGCTCCCGCGCGCAGCGATTACACGCCCGTGCCGATCGCCACGCTCCCGCAGCAGATCCAGGACGAGATCGCGGCCAGCACGTCGCAGGAAGCGATCGCGACGAAGCAACTGAACGACCTGCAGATCAGCATGATCGGCGGTCTCGCGCATCTTGCCGCGCCTGGCATCGTGGGCCAGATCGAGGGGATGGTGCGGACGCTGTCGTCACGCGATGTAGAGACCGAGGGACTGCCGGCCACGGTCGGGCAGGCCATCGATTACGTGCACGCGAAGAAGAAGGAGCTGAAGCTCACCTAGTTCATTCCGCGAGAATGAACGTCGGATCGTTCGTGGTGCGCTCGACCACCGACGCGTAGCCGAACACGCGTCCGCTCCCGCCGATGACGGTGAAGCGCAGGCGCGCGAGGTCGATCGATCCGACGGCGATGGCCGTGATCGAGAACTGCACGTGGCCGTATGCGGGGACGTCCACTTCTCTCATGCCGACGGCCGTGCCGAGCTCGTTCACGAACGCCACCTGCACGCGCGCGGGAGCTCCGGTGATCTCGGTGATGCCGACGTTCGTGCGGCGCTCGCTGGTCATGGCGATGCCGATCGCATCCGCCCATTCGCCGTCCCCAATCGCGTTTGCCACCGGCACTGGATCGATGAGCTGTCCGACCGTGCCTTCATCGGCTCCCGGGAACCCGGCGTAGGTCCACAGCCGCGTGGTGAGGAATCCGTCCTGCGAGGGAGCGAACTGGATCTGCCCCGCCGCTGCATCGAAGAAGCCGAAGAACGCCGCCACCGCGCTGTTTGTGTAGAACGAAAACGCGGCGTTGTGCACCTGGTGCGTGCGCGGCGCGTCCGGCTGGTGCGACGGGTAGAACGTGAGCACGGGCGGCGGAGGAGGAGGCGGCGCCGGAAGAGACCCGAGAGGAAAGATGATGACGTCCGGCTGTGACGGCAGGTGCGCGTACCACATCTCCGACGCCCACTTCGAATCGAGGTGCGCCGCGACCGGAATCACCTGCCGCGACGCCGGCGGCCGCTTGCCGGCGATGTACATGGGATCGCCGGAACGGTTCTCGATGATCGACGCGTACGCGACCACGCGCGCGTCGCCGCTGATCACTTCGACTGCGGCGCCGACCGAGCCGATCACGCTGGTGATGGTGATCGGGACCTGCCGGTGGCTGAAGGGAAGGATCGGAATCTCGATCGTTTCGCCGGGAAAGAATCCGGTGCCGAACCGGACCTTCGCGATTCCTGATTTGCCGGCCGTCTCGGTGATGCCGATGTTCGTGCGTGCGACGCCGGGCTCGCCGAGCGGCATGAGCACGAGCGGCTGCTCGTCGATGCCGATGGCATCATCGGCAGACACTGCGATGACCGACTGCCCAACTTTGCCGCGGGAGGTCACGTTGTAAGTCGTGCTACGCGCCAGGATGGTCGCGACATCGCCGCTGATCTCGAGCGCGCCGCTGCCGGTGGTGTGAAAGAGCGTCGCCACGACGTCCTGGAATGCGACCATGTGTCCCGGCGCGAGGATCTGTTGCGCGGCGATGAACTGCGACGTGCCGTCCGCGCCGGATGGCGTGAACGTGAGCGACAGATCGGCGAACGTCAGGCCGCGATTGAACAGGAACACGTCGCTGCGGAACTCGGAATGAATGCCGCCGGCGTGCACGACCACCGGGACGATCAAACGCGAGCCTTCCGGGTGGGGCCGCTGCCCCTGTGCGATCAGCGAGACAGCCAGCGCGAGCGACAGCGGCAGCGTGCGATGTATCTGCATGACTGCGAGTCTACGCGCGGGGAGTGCGACAGTCCGTGATGTTCCTGTGACGCTGCGGCGCTACGACTTTGTCAGCGCGTGCTGTTCCTGCAGCGCCGCGAATGTGCTCACGCCCGCTTTCAGCGAGCGGATCCCTTCGACGCACGCCGTTGCCGCGGTGAGCGTGGTGATGCACGGGACGTTCATCTGCAGCGCCGTGCGGCGGATGTACGTGTCGTCGACGAACGCCGACTTGCCGAATGGCGTGTTGATCGCCAGCGCCACTTCGCCGTTGATCATGCGGTCGACGATGTTCGGCCGCGCCTCGTGAACCTTCCAGACCAGCTCGGAGTCGACGCCGTTCTTCAAGAGGAACTCGCGCGTGCCGCCGGTGGCGATGAGGCGGAAACCGAGCGCGGTCAGCTCGCGCGCGAGATGCACGACGTGCGGGCGCTTGTCGTTGTCGTTGATGGAGATGAACGCGGTGCCTTCGAGCGGCAGACGCGTGCCCGCGCCGAGGAGCGCTTTGGCGTAGGCCTCGCCGAACGTGGGAGAGCTGCCCATCACTTCGCCGGTCGACTTCATCTCCGGTCCGAGAACCGTGTCTTCCTTCGGAAAGCGATTGAAGGGGAACACCGGCGCCTTGACGAAGTAGCCGTCGACGCGCGGCTCGCTGGTCAGTCCGAGCGAACGGAGCGAGTGTCCGGCCATCACCTTTGCGGCGATCTTCGCGAATGAGACGCCGGTCGCCTTCGACACGTACGGCACGGTGCGCGACGCGCGCGGATTCACTTCCAGCACGTACAGATCGCCGTGCTGAATCGCGTACTGCACGTTCATCAGGCCGATCACGTTCAGCGCCTTCGCCAGCTCGATCGTGCGCCGGCGGATGCGGTCCTGATCGCGTCCGCCGATGATGTACGGCGGGATCACGGTGGTGGAGTCGCCGGAGTGGATGCCGGCCAGCTCGATGTGCTCCATCACGCCCGCGACGATGACGTCGGTGCCATCCGAGACGGCGTCGACGTCGATCTCGATCGCGTCCTCGAGGAAGTGATCGACGAGGATCGGCTGATCGGGCGCCGCCTCGACCGCCTGCGCCATGTAGCGCGTCAGTGCCTGTTCGTCGTAGACGATGGCCATGGCGCGTCCGCCGAGCACGTACGACGGGCGCACCACGACGGGGTAGCCGATGCGCTGCGCGACCGCGAGCGCTTCGTGCTCGTTCGTGGCGATGCCGTGCGCGGGAACGAGGATGCCGTGCCGGCGCGCCAGCTCGCCGAAGCGTTCGCGGTCTTCGGCGACGTCGATCGAATCGACGGACGTGCCCCACATCGGCACGCCTGCGTCGGCGAGCTGCTTGGCGAGCTTCAGCGGCGTCTGCCCACCGAACTGCACGATCACCCCTTCCGGTTTCTCGAGGTCGACGATCTCCAGCACGTCTTCGAGCGTGAGCGGCTCGAAGTAGAGGCGATCGGACGTGTCGTAGTCGGTCGACACCGTCTCCGGATTGCAGTTGACCATGATGGTCTCGAAGCCGATCTCGCGCAGCGCGAACGATGCATGCACGCAGCAGGTGTCGAACTCAATGCCCTGGCCGATGCGGTTCGGGCCGGAGCCGAGGATGATCACCTTCCGGCGATCGGTCGGCGCGGCTTCGTTTTCCGTTTCGTACGTCGAGTAGAGGTACGGCGTCGATGCCTCGAACTCCGCGGCGCAGGTATCGACGCGCTTGTAGACGGGGCGGATTCCCAGCGTGCGCCGTTCGTTGCGAACCTGGCGTTCGGTGCGATCGGTGAGCCTGGCGATCTGGCGGTCGGAGAAACCGTTGCGCTTCCATTCCGTCATCCTGAGTCGCGCAGACGGCGAAGGATCTCCGCCGCCGAGATCCTTCGCTGCGCTCAGGATGACGGATTCGAGGTTCACGATCTTGCGGATCTCGCGCAGGAACCACGGATCGATGTGCGAGAGCGCATGGATCTCTTCGACGGTCATGCCCTGGCGGAAGGCGTCGCCGACGGCGAAGATCCGTTCCGGCGTCGGCGTGCGCAGCAGCTCCGGCAGTTTCTCGCGTGAGTGATTGCGCGTTTCCAGTCCCGCGGCGCCGATCTCGAGCGAGCGCATCCCTTTCTGCAGCGACTCGGTGAACGTGCGGCCGATGGCCATCGCCTCGCCGACCGACTGCATCGAGAAGCTGAGCAGGTGCGGAGTGTTCGGGAACTTCTCGAACGAGAAGCGCGGGATCTTCACCACCACGTAATCGATGGATGGCTCGAACGAGGCGGGCGTCTTCTTGGTGATGTCGTTCGGGATCTCGTCGAGCGTGTAGCCGGCGGCGAGCAGTGCGGCGAATTTCGCGATCGGAAAGCCGGTGGCCTTCGAGGCCAGCGCCGAGGAGCGCGAGACGCGCGGATTCATCTCGATACAGATGCGGCGGCCGCTCTTCGGGTGCACGGCGAACTGGATGTTCGAGCCGCCGGTCTCGACGCCGATGGCGCGGATGATCCGCTTGGCCTCGTCGCGCATCGACTGGTATTCATCGTTGGTCAGCGTCTGCTGCGGCGCGACCGTGATCGAGTCGCCGGTGTGCACGCCCATCGGATCGAAATTCTCGATCGAGCAGACGATGATCACGTTGTCGGCGCGATCGCGCATCACCTCGAGCTCGAACTCTTTCCAGCCGATCACCGACTCTTCGACCAGCACGCGGTGCACCGGCGAGAGCTCCAGGCCGTGCGCGACGATGGTGCGCAGCTCTTCGACGTTGTAGGCGATGCCGCCGCCCATGCCGCCGAGGGTGAAGGAGGGGCGGATCACCAGCGGGTAACCGATGGCCGCTGCGAACTGCTCGGCATCATCGACCGTGGCCGCGTACGCCGATTGCGGGACGTCGACGCCGATCGATTTCATCTTCTCTTTGAAGAGCTGACGATCTTCCGCGGTGCGGATGGCTTCGTAGTTCGCGCCGATCAGCTCCACCTTATGGCGTTCCAGCGCGCCGTTTTCGTAGAGCGCCATGGCCAGGTTGATGCCGGTCTGGCCGCCGACAGTGGGGAGGATCGCATCCGGCTTCTCGCGCTCGATGATCCGTTCGAGCGACTCGGGCGTGAGCGGCTCGATGTAGGTGCGGTCGGCGAACTCCGGATCGGTCATGATCGTGGCCGGGTTCGAGTTGACCAGGATGATGCGATAGCCCTCGTCTTTGAGCGCCTTGCACGCCTGCGTGCCGGAGTAGTCGAACTCGACCGCCTGGCCGATCACGATCGGGCCGGAGCCAATGATGAGAATGCTGTGGAGGTCGGACCGCTTCGGCATCGGACGCGAATGATACATTCGCGGCGTTCCTCGGGTTCCTCGGTGTTCCTCGGAGTCCCTCGGGTGAAAGGCCCGCCGCCTCCGAGGAACTCCGAGGAACTCTCCGAGGAACCCGAGGAACTGCGGATCATGCGGCGCTTCATCGAATGGGACTCGATCGACGTGCGCGTCGACGGCGTGAAGATCGCCGCGATGGCGCGGGAGATGGTGGCGCGCGACCCGCTCATCGAGAAGCTCGATCTTCGCTTCACGAACGGGCTGCTGCGCGTCGAAGGCTCGGTGCGGAAGTTCATCAGCATTCCATTCACCGTCGACATCACCCGCTTCGAGGCGAAGGGCACCACCGTGAAGGTGCCGCTGGCGCGCATGACCGCCGGTCCGCTGCCGCTTCCGACGTTGCTGGTGGGCCTGATCCGCCAGAAGTTTCCGTCGGACGTCGGATACGAGGAGCCGGCCACGCTGGTGCTGTCGCTGGACCGGTTTTTGCCATCTTTCGTGGCGGCCGACATCCAGAAGATCTGGATCATCGACGGCGGTCTCGCCGTGACCCTTGGCAGGGGCGGGGCCGATCTGCCCGTTGGATCCACAAATGGGGGAGGTACCAATGAGCGAAATGAATGATGAAGACTTCGCCGACGTGATGAGCGAGAGCAGCGAGCTCACCGCACCCGTGACGTCCGATCGCGCCGAGCGTTTCTACGATCGCATGCGCGACCGGATCCGGAAGTATCTCGACGAGAAAGGGACCGTGGCCGGAAAGGCGGGTGAGTACCTTCTGCTCGCGCCGGACATCTTCGTGCTGCTCTGGCGTCTGGTGAACGATCCCCGCGTGGACAAGAAGAACAAGGTCTCCCTCGGCAGCGGACTGGCGTACTTCCTCTTTCCGCTCGACATCACGCCGGAGGCATTCTTCGGACCGATCGGCTACATCGACGATCTCATCTTCGGCGTGCTGCTGCTCAAGCGCCTGCTGAGCGATACCGATCCGGCCATCCTGCGCGAGCACTGGAGCGGCTCGGAAGACATCCTCGTGATCATCGAGAAGATCCTCGGCGCGGCGGAGCAGCTGGTGGGAAGCGAGTTGCTGGGAAGATTCACGAAGGCGGCGAAGTAGCGTTTTCGCGTCGCGTGACTCGAACCAGGCGCGGCCATTGGTCGCGCCTTTTTCATGTCAACTTGGTGGATTTTTGTGGACAACAGTGGTTGCCGGTGGTACAAACAGGCACCGAAACAGCGGAAATCTACGAGCCGTGGAACTAACCGTATTGATGGGGCACAGCCCCACGAAGATCGACGAGAAGGGACGGCTCAAGATCCCGGCGAACTTCCGCAAGATCATTGAAGAGCGTTACGGCAGTGACTGCTTCATCACCTCGATGGACGGCGAGCGCGCCCTCGTTTACCCGCTCCCGGTCTGGTTCGAGTTCCAGTCACGCCTGGCCAAGGTGCCGTCCGCGTCGCAGGCGAAGTCGAAACTGCTGGAGCGGGTGAACTACTTCGGACAGGTCTCGGCCCTCGACGCGCAGGGACGCGTCCTGGTCCCGCAGGTCCTTCGCCAGGTAGCCGGCATCAACGACGACGTGGTGGTCCTCGGCAGTCAGGACCATCTGATCGTCTGGAACGAGCAGCGGATTCAGAAGCGGCTGACGGACGCACCGTTGACCGCGGAAGACTTCAAGGAGCTGGAGCTCCACGGCGTGTGAAACACGACCCCGTTCTTTTACAAGAGACTCTCGAGTTCCTCGAACCGAATCGCCCCGATGGTGTGCTGGTGGACGCCACGGTCGGTCTCGGCGGCCATACGGAAGCGCTCCTGGAGCGCCATCCGGAGGTCCGGCTGGTCGCGATCGCTCGCGATCCGGAGGCGCTCGAGCGGTCGCGGCAGCGGCTGAGCCCCGTCGCGAACCCCGTCACCGTCGTCCGCCGACGTCACGAATCGCTCATTGACATCCTGAAGCAGTTGGACATCGCGAGCGTGAGCGGACTGCTCGCCGACCTCGGCGTCTCCTCGATGCAGCTCGACGACGCCGCGCGCGGGTTCTCGTTCCGTTTCGACGGGCCGCTGGACATGCGCATGGGCGAGGAGTCGCGCAGCGCCGCCGATCTCGTGAACACGCTCGACGAATACGAGCTGACGACGATCCTGCGCAAATACGGCGAGGAGCCGATGGCGCGACGGATCTCCGCGGCGATCGTCGCGGCGCGCGAGGAAGCGCCGATCACGACCACCACACGCCTGACGGAGATCATCCGCAGCGTGAAGAAGTCCCGGCCTCATGAGATCGATCCTTCCACGCTCACGTTCCAGGCATTGCGCATCGCCACGAACGAGGAGCTGGTCGGGCTCGATCGATTCGTCGATGACGCGGTGAGTGTGCTCGAAACCGGCGCGCGCGTGGCGATCATCTCGTTTCACTCGCTCGAGGATCGCATCGTCAAGCGCGCCTTCCGGAGATTGGAAGGCGAGTGCACCTGCCCGCCGAACATGCCGGTGTGCGGATGCGGGGCGAAGACGCTGGTGAAGATCCTCACGGGACGTCCGGTCACTGCTTCAGAAGAAGAGTTGCAACGGAATCCGCGGTCGCGCAGTGCGAAGTTGCGGGTGGCGGAAAGGATCTAACGAAGCAGTCGCAGCAGCCAAAGAGCAAGGGTGAAGGTTGGGGAAGGGTTGGGTGTGTGTGCGGAGGGGAGCTCGGGAGGGGTGGAGCGTGGGGCGTGGGTGTGTGTGGATGGCTCGTCGCACCGTGCTAGAAGGCAGATCTTCACCCTTGTTCGTTGGTTGCGCGATTCCCGGTCATGTACACGCAAAAGAAACCGATCGACAACACGCACATCGTCCGCGAGCGGGATCGCCGGCGAAACCGTGAGCTGCTGGCCGTCCTGAGTCTGGGCATCCCGATCGGCTCGTTCCTGCTGCTCTTCACCTGGCAGAACCTCGAGGTGATCCGCCTCGGCCGCGAGACCACCGCTCTGCAGAAGACCTACAAAGACACGGAAGCCGTGCACAAGGCGCTCGAGGCGGAGCGCGACCGGCTCACTTCGTTCGACACGGTCGAGACGCAAGCCGCGAAGCTCGGCTTCGCGCCGGCCGATCCGACGACGATCGTGACGGTGACGACGGACGGCGGTTCCTCGGTTCCTCGGAGTGCCTCGGAGTCCCTCGGAGTCAGTGCAGCCGCTCCGAGGAACGCCGAGGAACGGAGGAACTCCGAGGAACTCGTAATGCCAGGGGGCCGCTGATGCGCCTCTCCCAGCGTCGCCTCCTCCAGCTCTCCGCATTCCTGGCCGCATGGACGGTGGTGATCGTGTTCCGCCTGATGCACGTCCAGCTCGTACGGCACGATCACTACGTCGAGCGCGCGCAGAAGCAGCAGGAGTCGACGCTGGCGCTGAAGCCGGTGCGCGGCTCGATCTTCGACGCGCGCGGACGCGTGCTCGCCGAAAGCGTCGCGGCGGAATCGATCTACGCCGATCCGCAGGCGATCACCGACCGCCGCGCCGTTGCCAAAGCACTCTCGCGCATCCGCGGCATCGATCTCACCGCGCGCGAGATCGAGGCGAAGCTGCGCGGCGAGGGAAGCTTCGCCTGGATCGCGCGACAGTTGCCTCTCGAAGTGACCGCAGAGGCGCGCAAGCTGCACCTGCCCGGCATCTACTTTCTCGAGGCCCATCGCCGTTCGTATCCGCGCGCGATGCTGGCGTCGAACGTGATCGGCTACGTCGGTCTCGACGGCGAAGGGCTGGCCGGTGTCGAGCACTCGTTCGACGAGCACGTGCGCGGCACGCCCGGCAAGGTCACGCTGCTGCGCGATGCGCGGCGCGGCGTCTATCTCGTCGGCGGCGACGGCGCCAATCGTCCGCGCGACGGACACCACGTCGAGCTCACCATCGACTCGGTGATCCAGTTCATCGCCGAGCGCGCGCTGGAGAAAGCGGTCGCGCAATACCGCGCCACCGGCGGCTCGGTGCTGGTCATGGATCCGAACGACGGCTCGATCCTGGCGATGGCGTCGATGCCCACGTTCGATCCGAATCGCTTCCGCGATTTCCCGCAGGTGGCGTGGCGCAACCGCAACGTGCAGGATCTCTATGAGCCGGGATCGACGTTCAAGATCGTCACCGCCGCGGCCGGCCTCGAAGACCATCTGGTCACGCCGTCGCAGATCGTCGATTGCGGCGACGGCTCGATCACCATCGCGAACATCACCATCAACGAGCACGACGGTCATCGCTACGGCCTGATGTCCTTCGAAGACGTGATCGTGAAGTCGTCCAACGTCGGCACCGCCCGGGTCGGCCTGGCCCTCGGGCATCAGCGCTTCTACGAATGGATCCGCCGCTTCGGCTTCGGCGAGCGCGTGGGCATCTCGTTGCCCGGCGAGCAGTCGGGACTGCTCCGCCGCGCGGAGAAATGGACGCAGGTTTCACCCGCCAGCATCTCCATCGGACAGGAGATCGCCGTCACGCCGCTGCAGATCACGCGCGCGGTGGCCGCGGTCGCGACCGGCGGCATGCTGGTCGAGCCGCACATCGTGAAGCGCATCGTCGACGACGAGGGGAAAACGGTTTATGAACCGCCGCGTGCCGCGCCGCGCCGCGTGATGTCGGAACGCACCGCGGCGGTGCTCAACGAAATCCTGAAGAGCGTCGTGTCGCGCGGCACGGGCGAACCGGCCGCGATCGCGGATCACGTCGTGGCCGGCAAGACCGGGACGGCGCAGAAGGCGGGACGCGGCGGCTACAGTGCCGACCGCTACGTCGGATCGTTCGCCGGATACGTTCCCGCCGATCAGCCGCGGCTGGTGATCCTGGCGGTCATCGACGAGCCGCGCGGGCAGCACTACGGTGGCATCGTGGCGGCGCCGGTGTTCCGCGAGGTGGCCGAGGGGACGCTGCGGTACCTCGGGGTCGCACCTTCGATTCCGTCGCGGACGATCGGTGTCGCGCCGCCGCTGCTGGCCGCGTTTTCGCAACCGCGAACGTCGATCGGCCCGGCCACCGCGGTACCGGACCTGCGCGGCCTGGATGCGCGCGCGGCGATCGCAAAAGCGGTCGCGAGCGGACTGACGGTTCGGGCCATCGGAAGCGGTGTGGTGACCTCACAAAATCCACAGCCCGGCGGAGCCTTGCCGAGGGATCGACGACTGACGTTGCAGTTGGCGCGGGTGGTGCGCGGATGAAACTGTCAGACCTCCTCCGCGATGTACCCGTGCGCGAAGTGCATGGCAACACTTCCATCGACATCACGTCGGTGACGCCCGACTCGCGTCTGGTCGGCAGAGGTGGACTGTTCGTCGCCATCCCCGGCACCGCGAGAGACGGCACGGCGTTCATCCCCCAGGCGATGGATCGCGGCGCCGCGGCGCTGGTGACGACGAATGCGCGCGGCATCGACAACCACATGCCGACAACCGTCGTCGTCGATGACGCACGCGCAGCGCTGTCGCTGATCGCGGCGAACTTCTACGGCCGTCCCGCCGACAAGCTTTCGCTCGTTGGCGTCACCGGCACGTCGGGGAAGACCACCACCACGCGCATGATCGAATCGGTCTTCGACGCCCTGCACCAACCGGTCGGCCTGATCGGCACGATCGAATACCGCGCGGGCGACGAACGTCTGGTCGCCGATCGCACCACGCCGGACGCGGTCGTGCTGCAGGAGTGGTTCGCGAAGATGGTCGACGCCGGCGTCAAGCACGCGGTGATGGAAGTGTCGTCGCACGCGCTCGCGCTCAAGCGCACGTATGGGGTGCGTTTCGCGGCGGCCGTGTTCACCAATCTCTCGCGCGAGCACTTCGACTTTCACAGAGACTTCGAGGACTACTTCGCCGCGAAGCGCATCCTCTTCGATCAGATCGATCGCACGCGGCAGACCGCCGTCGTGAACGTCGACGACGAATACGGCCGCCGTCTGGCGAACGAGCTCGGCGCCGCGGCGCTGACGTTCGGACGCAACGCGGACGCGGACATCCATCCCGATGGCGATCTGGCGATCTCCGTCGACGGATTGCGCGGCATCGTGCGCACGCCTCGGGGCGACATTCGCATCGAGTCGCCGCTTCTCGGATTGCCGAACCTCTACAACTGGCTCGGCGCGATCGGCGCCGCTCTGGTGGTCGGCATTCCGACCGACGCGATCGAGGCGGGCATTCGCAACCTGAAGTCGGTGCGCGGACGCTTCGAGCGCGTTGGCGACGCGAAGCCGACCGTCATCGTCGACTACGCGCACAAGCCGGACGCGCTCGAGAAACTGCTGCATGCCGTGCGCGAGATCGCCGGCCAGCGGCGGCTGAAGATCGTGTTCGGATGCGGCGGCGACCGCGACAAGGGGAAGCGTCCGGAGATGGGCGGCATCGCCGCGCGGCTCGCGGATGAGGTGATCGTCACCAGCGACAACCCGCGCGGCGAACAACCGCAGGCGATCATCGATCAGATCGTGCACGGGATCGGGGAAGGGCGCTGCGTTCAGATCGCCGACCGCCGCGAGGCCATCGCGCGCACGATCGCGGAGGCGGCCGGCGACGACGTGATCGTGATCGCCGGGAAGGGTCACGAGACCTATCAGGTCATCGGCGACCAGGTCGTGCATTTCGACGACCGCGAGGAAGCAGAGATCGCGCTGAAAAAGCGTGCTGAAAAACGAGCTTGATATTCATGATGATTTCATCGTATGATTTTACTCGTCTGATCGGGTGCCGCGTTCCGGCTCCGTCGGTCGGTTTCCGCGAGGGTGGATGGTTGGGGTTCGCCAGGCAGTTCCCGGGGAAGGGGACGAACGGCGACGAAACGCGACGGAGTCGGAAGACGGCATCCCGTCCAGTCCCCTCTCCCCTCGGGGGAGAGGGTCAGGGTGAGGGGCGGCAGTTTCGCAAGCCTTCGCCCCTCACCCTAACCCTCTCCCCGCGGAGCGGGGAGAGGGGACTGCTGCTT
>CAMPKJ010000059.1 GCA_946887105.1 uncultured Acidobacteriota bacterium
GCTTCTGCTCCGACACTTTCATCTTGGTCTGGAAGCCGACCAGGTTGAAGTACTCATCGGACAGGTCTTCCTTACGCAGCTGCACGACCGCGTGCGGGCGCTCGTTCGTTTCCGGATGCTCGAGGCCGACCGGTTTCATCGGTCCGAAGCGCAGCGTCTCGATGCCGCGGCTGGCGATTTCCTCGACCGGCAGGCAGCCTTCGAAGTGCACCGCCTTCTCGAAATCGTGCGCCGCGAACAGCTCCGCCGAGAGCAGCGCGGCCACGAACGTCTCGTACTGCTCCTGATTCATCGGCGCGTTGAGATAGTCGGTCGCGGAGCCTTTGCCGTAGCGCGATTTCCAGTAGAGCTTCGAGAAGTCGAGCGAGTCGGCGGCCACGATCGGCGCGATGGCGTCGTAGAAATAGAGTCCGTCGCGGCCGAGGAAGTCGTTGATCGCATGAAAGAGCGGATCGCTGGTGAGTGGCCCGGTGGCGACCACCAGGAAGTCGTGATCGCCGCGACCGAGCGTGGTCACTTCTTCGCGATGAAGGGTGATGTTCGGGACGTTGGAGATCTCGCGCGTGATCGCCGCCGCGAAGCGATCGCGATCGACCGCAAACGCGTCGCCCGCGGGAACGCGCGCTTCTTCGCCGCAGCGCAGCACGAGCGATCCCATCAGCGCGAGCTCTTTCTTCAGCAGTCCGACGGCGTTCGTCGGAGCGGAAGAACGGAAGGAGTTCGAGCAAACGAGCTCGCCGAGGTTCGACGTCGCGTGCGCGGGCGTCGACTTGACGGGGCGCATCTCGTAGAGATCGACCGTATGTCCGCGGCGCGCCAGCGTGTACGCGCATTCACTGCCGGCCAGTCCGGCGCCGATGATCCTGATGGAGGCCAAGTCAGTTCGAGGGTTCGTTTTGCGTGTACGCCGCGGTGGCGTCGCCGCGGATCTCGCCGTATTTCTGCTCGAAGAGGCCGATGTTGTGGCCCAGCGCTTCGAAGAGTTGCTTGGCGTGGAGCGGCGTGAGGATCACGCGGCTGTAGATCTTCACGTCGGTGCGGCCCGGAACGACGCGCCCGAGGTCGATCACGAACTCGCTGGGCGAGTGAATGATGTTCGCGAAGTTGACGTACTCCCCCTGCGCGATGGCCTCGTCGAGAACGATGCGGATCGTCTGAGCCTGTTCGTTTTCCATAGCGGAGGAGGGAACGGAGCGGGCGAGGAGGCGAATTCCGTTAGCTGGCGATTCGCAATTGCGCGTAGCTGACCGCCGCGAGAACGGTCTTCGTCGCGTTCGTATGCATGTCGCCGGCGCTCACCAGTACGGCGTCTTCGATCGCCTCGAACGCTCCTCCCGCCAGGTTGAGCTGCGAGAGCGCGACTTCCAGCGGCGACATGCTCGGATTGAACGCGGCGTTTTCCGCGTATGCGCCGGCGGCGATCGTCCCATCGCTCGTGCGCACGGCCACGCCGGCGTAGGACTTCGAGTACGGCGCGTAACTGCGGCGCGCGGCCGCGAGTGCGGCCAGCGAGAGCGGATCGGACGACGAACACGACAGCGCGTGCTCTTCGCGCTGCATCAATCCGCCTTCGATGCCGAGATCGCGCGGGCCGAATGCGCTCGGGAGCAGCTCGCGCAGGGTTTGCGTCGAACCGGGGATGGCGATGGTGAGCCGGTCCGCCGTGGTCAGTTCGTTCAGAAACTGGCGGCAGTAGCCGCACGGCGCGGCGGTGACGGCGATCAGGTCGATCCCTTCCTCGCCATGCATCCAGGCGTTGGCGATGCTCGACTGCTCGGCGTGTACGGTGAAGCTCAGCGCTTCGCCCGCAAACTCGACGTTCGCGCCGAGGTACAGGTTGCCGCTCAGTCCGCGCGACACGCAGCCGACCTTGAAGTTCGACACCGGCGGCTTCGCGTATTGCGCGGCCAACGGCAGCAGCGTCGTGAGATCCACACCCGTTGCATCCGCGGCAGCGATCACTCCTCGGCGAATCGGAATGTCCATGCGCGCAGTTTAACGGTCAGGGTCGTAGCGGCGGACCTGATCGGCGCGTTGTCCGAAAACTCTCTTCGTCTCGGAGATCACCGCTGCACGGATGCGCACGTCGCGGCGCATCTCTTCGATCGATTGCGCACGCATCGCCACCTCGGTCGCAAACGCGTCCGCTAGCTCGGTGTGTCCACGGACGTCCGAGACGATCGCGGCGAAGGCGATGTCGACGGTTACGTTGAACGACTCGCCGGCCGTGCGTTGCATCGCTTCGATGGAAGGACCGCCGCGGTAGTAGCGCGTGGCCTCGCTCATCACAGACAGAATGCTGTCATGGGAACGCTGCAGCGCGGCGTTCTCCTTGAAGAGCGGTGCGATCGCGGGATTGTTCCGCAACGCGATGAGCGACATCTCGACCGACCGGATCTCCTCGCCTCGTTTGACACGCGGCTCGATCGACGCGCCGGCCTCGCTCACGCGTGCGCCGTAGTAGGCCTCGGCGAGCACGCGGTCGTAGGTGGAAGTCAGGAGCTTCTCGAGCTCGTCGGCGTTCTTCCTGCTCAGTTCGACTCTTCGTTCCTCTTCGCGTTGTCTTTCATCGAAAACCGAATTCTTGCGCTGCTGCGGAATCCTGGCCGCGTGTGCGACGGTGAAGTCGGAGGCCGGTTCGTCTTCGCCGCCGGTGACCAGATTCAGCGCCACGGTCGCGAGCACGATGGCGACGATTGCCACCGGCACGAACGCGGCGAAGCGCCAGGGAGACGCCGGCAGCACGCTGCGATAGCCGCTGCGGTTCAGTTCATCGATCAACCGGCTGTTCTCGCGCTGCGGCTGCACGCTGTGTGCGGCCCGCGCGAACATCGACGCGAATTCGGGATTGCGGCGGTCGTACTCGAGCTTCGCGATTCCGCGAAGCATCTGCGCGTTCGTCGATGGCTTCTGTTCGCCGCCGCGCAGGTTGGCGCGCAGCGCCGCGATGGTGAGCTTCGGCCCGCGCACCGACCACCAGCCCGCCAGCAGCGAGATCACCGCCGCCTTGGCCGCCTCCATCCCGCGGCATTTCGCGCACCAGATCCCCACCCGTGCACTCTCGTTCGCGCTGACGATCGTCGAAATGACCGATGGATGCATGGAGTGCCGCAGCGACGCGTCATACACGCCGCAAGCATGACAACTCACCTCCGCCAGTTCCTCAGGCGACAGCCCTGCGGCCGGAGAATGCATGGAAAACCTCCAGAAGTTGGGGTTGGATTGGAGGCGATGCTATCACGCGGGGTGAGGGGAAGGATTTGGTCGGGCAGGGGGGATTTGAACCCCCGACCACCTGAACCCCATTCAGGTACGCTACCAGGCTGCGCTACTGCCCGACTCGGCGCGATCGTATCACGCGCGGAGTGGTGTAACCGGCGGCGGGGCTACGGCAATCCCGCGGCCCAGAGGATCACGTACTTCGTCACTTCGATGTTCTTCTGGGTGGGGACGATGGAGATCTCTTCGATCGAGCGCGCTTTCGAGGTCAGGTCGTCGCGCAGAGTTTCGAGCTCGCGGTCCCACGCCTTCTGGATCTGGGCGATGTTCTCGAGGTAGTCGGTCTCGCGGACCGATACCGACGAGTCGGCGACGGCGGTGCGGCGGCCGCTGGTGATGTTGTAGAGGGTCTGGCCCCAGGCCACGTTCACTTCCTGGTTGTCGGTGCGCGTGCCTTCTTCGGCGTCGTCCATTTCGCGCTGCTCGCGCTCGGAGCGCTCGCGGAGCTGGTCGATGCGACGGCGGAAGGTGCTCTCGAGGCGTTCCTGCTCGTCTTCGAGCTCGCGATGCGCCGCTTCCAGGCAGCGCTGGATGAAGACCTGGCGCGGCTCGGTGGGATCGGAGAACAGTCCGAACGTGGGGTTGTGAAAGATCAGCAGGCGCTCGTTCTGCTCGAGGAACTGCTTGAAGCCTTCCTCACCCTGCGAGGCGTTCTGCACCAGCGCTTCCGGACTGATGCCGATCTCGAGCTGCCGCTCCGGATCGGGTACGGCGTGGATGTCGAGCTTGTTCGCGTCGATGAGCGATGCCTGATGCCAGAGCACGCGTCCGTCGTTCGCCGCGATCGGCGCGACGTAAGCGCGCGCGGTCTGAAGGTGCAATCCGCTGCGCCCCTCGACGTGCGTGACGATTCCCTCCGCCAGCACGAACGGACGATAGGGACCCTTGCCGCCGGAAACGTAGAGCTGTTCGAGCGTCGACGCGACATGGCGGGACTGGATGCGCGTGCGCATCGGCAGCGTGTACTGATCGCGCTCGCGATCGACGGTCAGTCCGTGCGAGACCGGTGCGGCGTCGAGCACGCGTCCGGGCACGGTGGCCAGCGCCTGTACGATCGCTTCGCGTTTCTCGCGCGGGAAGAGGAAGACGATGCAACCGCCGCCGCCCGCGCCGCACACTTTGCCGCCCCATGCGCCCGCGTTCTGCGCGGCCGCGATCGCGGCATCGATCTCCGGCGTGGAGATGCCGTCGATCAGCGCCTTGCGATGTTCCCATTCCTTCTTCAGCGCGGCGCCGGCGGCTTCGAAGTTGCCGCTGTCGAGCGCGCGCTCCATCTCGATGGAGGTCGCGGCGATGTTGGCCATCCCCTTCTGCACTTTTTTCTTGCCGTCGATGTGGCGCTTGTAGAGCTCCCAGTTGTTCGTGCCGGAGAAATGCGCGATGCCGGTGTAGTGCAGGAGCATGTGCGCGCTGAGGTCGGAGAGCGATGTCTGCAGTCCGTGGCGCGCGGGTTTGCCGGCGGTGAGATGCAGCGAGCCGAGGCCGCCGAAGACGGGCGGGTAGTAATCCTGGATGCCTGCCGGTACGCCGAGGAGACGCGTCTCGAGATCGCGCACGAGCGAGATCAGCTCTTCGCCTTCGACGGGATGGCCGGCGATCTCGGAGAGCGCGCGCACGAGCGTGATCGACAGCGCGGATGAGCCGCCCAGGCCGGAGCCGCGTGGTGCGTCGGTGCGGGTGATGATCTTGATGCCGGTGAGCCGGAAGTGCTCGAGCGCGCGATGAATCAGCGTGGCCTTCGGATCGGCGGCCATCTCCTGCAGCGACGTGTAGCGCTGCTTGTACTGCTGATCGGAGAGCTGGATCTCGATGTCGGACGAGCCGATCTCGGCGACCTCGGATTCCGCGTAATACGAGACCGCCACGTTGACCGTGCGCGCTCCCGGGTGGAAGAGATAGAGCGGCCAGAGATCGAGGGTGCCCCCGGCGAGATCGGCGCGGACCGGCGCCCGGACGATGACCTTATTCATATGGGTAGGCGCGATTTTGCTAGAAAAGTGCCCGTTGGTGCACCGGGCGCTCACCCGTGGCGGACTCCGGTGCGGCCAGCTGCGGTTGCAGCCGGGCCACGCTGGAGCGGAAGCGTCCGAGCGATTCCCCTCGAAGCGGATCGGGGGTGATCGATTTCAGTTTGAGCGGATCGAGCCATTTCCCGTTTTCGGACACGCGGTAATCGAGATGCGGTCCGGTGGCCAGCCCGGTCATGCCGACGTAGCCGATGACGTCGCCCTGATTGACGCGCGTGCCCTTCTTCAATCCCTTCTTGAAACGGGAGAGGTGCAGGTAGCACGTATCGATGCGCGACGAATGACGGATGCGGATGAAGTTCCCTTCTCCCGTTTTGTACCGCGCGTCCACGACCACGCCGTCGGCGGTGGACATCACCGGAGTGCCGACCGGTGCGCCGTAATCGACGCCGTAGTGCGGGCGGAAGTACTTGAGCACGGGATGGAAGCGCCGCTTGCTGAATCCGGACGTGACGCGCGAGAACTTCAGCGGCGATTTGATGAACTGCTTGCGGAGCGGCGTGCCGGATGCGGAGTAGTAGCCGGCGCGTCCGTCCGGCATCTCGTGGCGGAACGCCTCGAACGTCGTGCCGCGGTGCGTGAAGCGCGCGGCGGTGATGGGACCGTAGCCGACCAGATCGCTGCCCGCGTACTGCTTGGTGACCACGAAACTGAACGAGTCGCCGCGGCGCAGCTCGAAGAAATCGATGTCCCACTGGAAGACATCGCTGAGCTGCTGCACGACCTGCGGACCTTCGCCCGCTTCGCGCAGCGCTTCGTAGAGCGAGCGGTGCACGGTGGCGGAGATGGTCGTCTCCACTTCGCGGATCGCGGCCTGTTCGGCCTTCACGTCGAACGTGTTGCCGTTGCGCACGGCGCCCACTTCGCCCCACCCGGTGACCTTCATCTGCACCGCGTCGACGGTGCCGCTCTGGTCGTAGTGGAAGCGCACCAGGTGTCCGGGGCGCAGGCGGCGGACGTCGACGGTGCCCGCGAGCTGCGCGGTCAGCGCCGCGCTTTCCGCGCGCGAGAGGCCGCCGGCGAGGAGGATCTTGTCGAGCGTGTCGTTCTTCTCGATGGTGAGGATCAGCGAATGCTCGGGGAGCTCGGCCTGGAACGGCTGCCGGAGATCGTGATAGCGGAGCGTCGGCGGCGGAAGCATCGTGCCGCGCGCGATGGTGCCGAACTCCGGCTGTGCGCGGACGGAGGCGAGGAAGAGAGGGACGGCGAGAGGAAGAGCCAGTGCGACGAACACCCGTGGCCGCTTGACCACCCCTCCCAGACGTCCACTGATGGCACGTAGTGTCTTCATTGAATTGTGAGACCGAGAACCGGTTTTGGTTTCTTTGCTTCTGGAGCTTCTACTTCGATCCGGAATCGAACGTGAGCGTCTGCGTCGCGGTGCGCGGAAGATCGGGCTGATCGGCGCGCCGGTACGTCACCGGAATCGTGAACTGCGATGGTTCTGCGTTGATCTCCTGGATCTTCGTGACCCAGGTTTCGCGCGTCATCGTGCGCATGCTCGGGCGCTCCAGTTTCGAGCGCGCCGGGACATCGTACTTCGTGCGCGTGGTGACGAGCTGACGCAGAGGGAATCCGCCGACTTTGGCGTTCTCGCTATCGAGCAGGCGGTCGAGTTCGGGATTGCCGGTGCGGCTGCCGCGGGTGAGGAAGCTCTGCGGAAGGTCGCCGAACTTCGTGGTGGTCCAGGTGTCGATCTCCGTCTCGACGTGCTGCTTGACCGGGATGTTCTTCATCGCGACGGTGATGTCGTACGAGATGGTGACGCGGTAGTGCTCCGTGTCGATGCCGGCGATGCGGCTGCGGTCGGGGAGCGCCTCCGTGCTGGACTTGACGTTCTCGATCTTGATCCCCGAGGCCCCCAGCGCCGTCGCGATCCCGGCCGTATTGATTTCGGTGAACCACTCCTTGACCGGATCGATGAAGTAGAGCCGGCCGGTCGAGTCGGGGGTGATCACGTAGGTATTTGGGGGATAGAGCGAGCCGGAGAGGAACTCGACGCGGGAGCGGAATCCGTCGATGGTGGCGCGTCCGGTCATGTCCGAGGACGGTTTTGCGGCGTCGTCGGAGGTGTTCTTGAGCATGAACTCGTATTGGATGGCTGCAAAGGAGGGAACAGCGATCGACGCAAGCGCGAGCGTAACCAGCAGTCTTTTCATAAATAACCTCAGCAGTGAGCGCAGTATACGAGCGAAAGCGGCAGATCCGGCGCTCTATGGCGTAACGCCATCGAATACGGCGGTCCTCATGGCGTATCCGCATAGCACGGCTGCGCGGCGAAACCAGAAATAATCATCGCTCGCACTCTGGTTGGCGTGCCTACCTATGCCCAGTCGACGCGTGTCGTTCTCCGCCGCCCTCAGTGTATTGCTTCTCGCCACGACGGCGGCCGTGCAGGCGGCGCCGGCGGTGACGCTCGCGCAGGTCATCAAGAAAGTGCAGGAGCAGCAGAAGAAGACCGCCACGCTGCAGGCGGACTTCCGCCAGGAGAAAGAGCTGGCGCTGATGGCCAGGCCGGAAGTCTCGACCGGCACGTTCATCTACTCGCGCCCGAGCAACGTGCGCTGGACGTACGACTCGCCGAAGCGCGTGCAGATGGTGATCGCGGGCGGATTCCTGACCACGTACTACCCGGAGCTGAACAAGGCGGAGCGCATCGACGTGAAGCGCTTCGAGGACCGCATCTTCAAGTACATGGGAGCGACCGGCGCGATCGACGAGCTGGCGCGCTACTTCGATTTCACGTTCACCGACTCGAAGTCGAAACCGGTGTTCGTGCTCGACCTCACGCCGAAGAATCGCGCGGTCTCGAAGCGCGTGCAGCGCATCAAGCTCTGGATCGACAAGAGCACGTATCTCACCTCGAAGATCGAGTACGTCGAGGGTGACGGCGACATCACCCGCTACGAGTTCACGAACGTGCGCATCAACGAGAACGTCCCGTCCAGCCAGTTCGCGCTGACGCTGCCGTCGACCGTGCGCGTCGAGACGATGAACCTTCAGTAGTCGCGTGTCCCGAATCTCATTCAAGCTGCTGCACACCGACGGCGCGGCGCGTCTGGGGGAAGTGCATACGCGGCACGGCGTCATCGAGACGCCGGTATTCATGCCGGTCGGCACGCGCGCGTCCGTCAAGGGACTGACCACGGATCAGCTCAAGCAGCTCGATCCGAAGATCATCCTCAACAACACCTATCACCTCATGCTGCGCCCGGGCGTCGACCTGCTCGAGCAGCTCGGCGGCGTGCATGAGTTCATGGGCTGGGATCGCGCGGTGCTCAGCGATTCCGGCGGATTCCAGCTCTTCTCGCTGGCGTCGATCCGCAAGATCCGCGAGGAAGGCGTGGAGTTCCGCAGCCACATCGACGGATCGCCGCATTTTCTGACTCCCGAAGGCGCGGTCGAGATCCAGACGCGCATGGGCGTCGACATCGCCATGGCCTTCGACGAGTGTCCGGCGTACGGCCTCTCGCATGCGGAAGTCGAGAAGTCGATGCTGCTCACGCACCGCTGGGCGAAGCGTTCACTATCGGCACGGACAGGCGCTTCGGCCCTGTTTGGAATCGTGCAGGGCGGCATTCATCTCGATCTGCGCAAGCGGAGCGTCGAGGAGATTGCCTCGCTGGACTTCGACGGCGTGGCCATCGGCGGCGTCTCGGTCGGCGAGCCGAAGGAGGAGATGTTTCAGGTCGTCGACTTCACCGCGCCGCTGCTGCCTACGGACAAGCCGCGCTACCTGATGGGCGTCGGAACGCCGGAGGATCTCGTGAACGGCGTCGCGGCAGGGATCGACATGTTCGATTGCGTGATGCCGACGCGGAACGCGCGCAACGGCTCGCTCTTCACCAGTTTCGGCAAGATTCACATCAAGAATGCGAAATACGCGGCGGACGAGCGGCCGCTCGATCCGGAGTGCCGCTGCACGACCTGCACGACCGTGTCGCGCGCCTACCTGCGGCACCTCTACACCAACGACGAGATCGCCGCGTCGGTCTACAACACCATCCACAACATCTCGTTCTACCTTGACTTGATGCGGGCGATCCGGCAGGCTATCGCGTCCAATTCTTTCAGGTCTTTCCGCGAAGCATTCCTGTCACGGGTCGCGAGCGGCGAGAAGGAACCGTAGCTCGCGGGAACCGAAAAGAGAAAACAAAATGAATGCGATAGCTCTGCTTCAAAGTGCGGGTACGGGCGGTGGCGCGGCGGCGTTGATCCAGTTTGCGCCGATCGTGGCCATCGGCCTCGTCTTTTACTTCCTGGTCATCGCGCCGGCCAACAAGCAGCGCAAGAAGACCCAGGAAATGATCAGTTCGCTCAAGAAGGGCGACCGGGTGATTACGACAGGTGGGATTTACGGGACGGTTCAGGGTGTTGAGCCCGACGCCCTTTACCTGAAGATCGCCGAAAACGTGAAGGTGAAGGTAGCGCGCTCCGCGATCTCCGGAGTCGTGACCGGAGAGTCCGAAACCTAAGCTACGAGCGCTCCGCTGGAGGAATCCTTGAACAGAAACGTCATTTGGAAAATCGCATTGATCGTCGCCGTGATGGTGGTGTTCACGGTGGCCATCATCCCGACGAAGAGCAACCCGGAGCCGATCAAGCGCGGCCTCGACCTGAAGGGTGGCATCCACCTGGTCATGCGGGTGAACGTGGCCGAGGCCATTCGCCTGGAAGTCGATCAGGCCATGAATACGCTGCGCACGCAGGCGGGCACGCAAGGCGTTCCCACGCCGACGACGCGCCGCGTGAGCGACACCGCGTTCATGGTCACTCCGCCCGCGGGCGCGTCGACCGCGGACTACGAAAAGATCGCGCAGGACTACCTGCCGTCATTCGAAGTCACGCGCGTCGGCAACGAGCTGCGCTTCACGATGAAGCAGCTGGCGCAGAAAGACCTGCAGCGCGACACCGTCGATCAGGCCGTGGAGGCGATCCGCCGCCGCGTCGACGCTCTCGGCGTCACCGAGCCGATCATCGTGCCGGAAGCGGAAGACCGCATCGTCATCCAGCTCCCCGGCGTCGACGACCCGGCCCGCGTGAAGGACATCATCAAGACCACCGCGCAGCTGCAGTTCCGCATCGTCGAAGGCAGCCCGAACACGACGCAGCAGGCGGTGTATGACTCGCTGCCGGCCGAGCTTCGCACGCAGGTGGACATCCTGCCCGGCAACGACACCGACGAGTTCGGACGCAAGTCCGGCGAGGTCTGGTACGCGGTCAACAAGAACGTGCAGGTCAGCGGCCGCGATCTGAAGAATGCGCGCGTGGCCAAGGGTCCGGTCGGACAGGCCGTGATCGGCTTCACGCTCACGCCGGAAGGAACGCCGAAGTTCGCGCAGCTCACGCGCGAGAACGTGAAGCGTCCGCTGGCGATCGTCCTCGACAACAAGGTCGTGTCCGCGCCGAACATCGACGAAGAGATCGTCGGCGAAGGGCAGATCACGGGCAGCTTCACGCAGCAGTCGGCGGCCGACCTGGCGCTGGTGCTGCGCAGCGGTGCGCTGCCTGCCTCGCTGACCACGCTGGAAGAGCGCACCGTCGGTCCGTCCCTCGGCCGCGACTCGATCCGCCAGGGCTTCATGGCCTCCGCGATCGGCTTCGGCCTGCTGGTGCTGGCGATCATCCTCTACTACAAGGGCGCGGGTGTGAACGCGGTGCTGGCGCTGCTGCTCAATCTGGTCATCCTCCTGGGGATGATGGCCTACTTCAACGCCACGCTGACTCTGCCCGGCATCGCCGGCATCATCCTCACGCTGGGCATGGCCGTCGATTCGAACGTGCTGGTCTTCGAGCGCATCCGCGAGGAGCTGCGCGAAGGAAAGACCGTGCGGGCGTCGATCGATCAGGGCTTCGCCCGCGCATTCGCCACGATCATCGACACGCACCTGACCACCATCATCTCGGCGCTGTTCCTCTTCCAGTTCGGCACCGGTCCGATCAAGGGCTTCGCCGTCACGCTGCTCATCGGTCTCGGAGCGTCCGTGTTCACGGCGTTCTTCGTGTCGCGCATGATCTTCGACATCATCTACAAGCCGGCCGAGCGCCCGCGCGAGATCAGCATCTAACGCGGATCAGGACAACATCATGAAGATTTTCGACAACCCGAATTACAACTTCATCAAGTACCGCTGGCACGCGGTGGTGGTCTCGCTGATCATCATCGCGGTCGGCGTGGCCACATTCGCGACGCGCGGCGTCAACCTCGGCGTCGACTTTGCCGGCGGCGCGAACATCATCCTCAAGTTCACCGGCACCGTGCCGCTCGAGGATCTCCGCAAGCAGCTCCCGGCCGCGACCATCCAGCAGTACGGCCGCGCGCAGGAAAACTCGGTGCTGATCCGCCTCCCGAAGCAGGCCACCGAGCGTGACTACGCGGGCGAGGTCGTGGCCAAGCTGCACACCGATCTCAATCCGGAAGCGGCCTCGAAGCACGACCTGAACTACCTCGGCAGCGATCGTTTGACGTCGCTGCTCATGCAGGCCGATCCCGAGAAGCGCGGCACCAATCCCGCCGCCGGCCAGTACTACGCCGACGTCGCAAAGAAGATGATTGACCGGCGCTCGGAGCTGGGCATCTTCACGTCCATCCCGCAGGCGGTCGAGGGCACCACGCCCGGCATCGCCAAGGTGGTGAACGAGCGCGCCTTCCTGGGCGACTTCAACGTCCTCAATCAGGAGACGGTCGGACCGCAGGTCGGCCGCCAGCTGCAGATGAAGGCGTTCTGGGCCATCGTGGCCTCGTCGATCGCCATGGGCCTCTACATCTGGCTGCGCTTCGACCTCGTGTTCGGCGTCGCGGCCATGATCTGCATCATCCACGACGTGCTGATCGCGATGACGTTCCTGCTGCTGATGAACCTCGAGTTCTCGCTGAACGTCGTGGCTGCGATCCTGACCATCGTCGGTTACTCGATCAACGACACCGTGGTCACGTACGACCGCGTGCGCGAGAACCGGAAGAAGATCAAGAAGCCGATGGGTCTCGGCGAGCACCTCAACCTGGCCATGAACCAGACCCTCTCGCGCACGATCCTCACCAGCGGAACGGTGTTCCTGGTCCTGCTGGCGATGCTGATCTTCGGAGGCGAAGTGATCCGTGGATTCTCGTGGATCCTGACCATCGGCGTCATCAGCGGTGCGTACTCCACGTTGTGGATCCTGCCGGCGGTCGCCGTCGGCTGGGAGAACTGGAAGGCCAGCCGGCGCCCTAGTCCTGCCGGCGCGTCCGCGCGCATCGACGCGGCCACGCCGGCACAGACCGCAGCCGCCTCGCGCCGCAACAGCCGCTAAGAAAATCGTTGGTCATGAAGAGCGGCGCTCCGAGAGGGGCGCCGCTTTTTTCGTTTTGGGTCGCTCGCGATTCCGTGCGATAGACTCCGGCGCCGAGGAGAAGTGATGCCGGACAACATACGCGAAGAGGCTCTCGACTATCACTCCGGCGGCCGGCCGGGGAAGATCGAGGTCGTTCCGACCAAGCCGACTGCCACGCAGCGCGATCTTTCGCTGGCCTACACACCCGGTGTTGCCATTCCCTGTCTCGAGATCGCCGCCAATCCGGCCGACGTCTACAAGTACACCGCGAAAGGGAATCTGGTCGCGGTCATCACCAACGGAACGGCGGTCCTCGGGCTCGGCGACATCGGCGCCGCCGCGGGCAAGCCGGTCATGGAAGGAAAGGGCGTTCTCTTCAAGAGATTCGCCGACATCGACGTCTTCGACATCGAGATCGATACGCGCGATACGGAGGAGTTCATCCGTTGCGTGAAACTGCTCGAGCCGACCTTCGGCGGGATCAATCTCGAAGACATCGCCGCACCGGAGTGCTTCGAGATCGAAGAGCGCCTCAAGGCGTCGATGAACATCCCGGTCTTCCACGACGACCAGCACGGCACCGCGATCATCTCCGCCGCCGCGCTGGTCAACGCGCTCGAAGTGGCCGGCAAGAAAATCGAGGAAGTGTGGATGGTCATCTCGGGCGCCGGCGCCGCGGCGATGGCCTGCCTGCGCCTCTACATCAAGCTCGGACTGAAAAAAGAGAACGTGCTCCTGGTCGACCGCCACGGCGTGATCTACAAAGGCCGTAAGGACGACATGACGCCGTACAAAGAGGAGTTCGCGGCGGAGACCGATCGCCGCACCATGGCCGACGCGTTCGTGAACGCCGACGTCTTCATCGGACTCTCTGCCGGCGGAATCGTGTCGCCGGAGATGATCAAGACCATGGCTCCGAATCCGATCGTCTTCGCCATGGCCAATCCGACGCCGGAGATCGGCTACGAGGAAGCGGTGGGCGCGCGTCCGGACGTGATCATGGCCACCGGCCGCAGCGATTACCCGAACCAGGTCAACAACGTCCTCGGATTTCCGTTCATCTTCCGCGGCGCGCTCGATTGCCGCGCCACGACCATCAACGACGAGATGAAGCTGGCCGCGTCGCACGCGCTTGCGAATCTCGCCAAGGAAGACGTTCCGGACTCCGTGCTGCGCGCGTACGGCAACGAGCGCATGTCGTTCGGGCGCGAGTATCTGATCCCGAAACCGTTCGACTATCGCGTGCTGCTCAACGTGCCGGTGGCGGTGGCGCGCGCGGCCGCGGAGACCGGCGTCGCGCAATTGCCGATCGAGGACTACGACGCCTATCGCCGCAAGCTGGAAGGGATGCTCGGACGCTCGCGCGGGCTGATGCACGAGCTGTACGGGCGCGCGCGGCAGAATCCGAAACGGATCGTCTTCCCCGAGGGAGATCAGGAAAAGATCATCCGCGCGGCGAAGATCCTCATCGACGAGAAGCTCGCCCATCCGATCCTGCTCGTGCATCGCGAAGAGATCGCGGATCTGCTGAAGAAATACAACGTCGACGAGTCGAAGATCACCATCATCGACATCAACGACTCGCCCGACTACGACCGCTACGCCGAGCGTTTCCACGAGCTGCGGCGCCGCCACGGCATCACCATGGCCGACGCCCATCGCATCCTCAGCAGCCGCAACTACTACGCGATGATGATGCTCGACGCCGGCGATGCCGACGGAGTGATCTCGGGACTGCGCGCGTACTACCCGGCCACGCTCAAGCCGGCGCTGCAGATCGTGAAGACCCGGCCCGGCGTCGGTCACGTGTCCGGCGCGTATCTGCTGATGTTCAAGAACCGGATGGTGGTGCTCGCGGATACGACCGTGAACATCGATCCCGACAGCGAGACGCTGGCGGAGATCGCGGAGCTGACCGCGGAAACCGCGCGCCGGTTCAACCTCGAGCCGCGCGTGGCCATGATCTCGTTCTCGAATTACGGTTCGACGCAACACGAAGTGACCGCGAAAGTGCGCGATGCCGTGCAGATCCTGAAGAAACGGCGTCCGGACCTGATCGTGGAAGGCGAGATGCAGGCCGACCTCGCGGTGGAGCCGTCCATCGCGCAGCAGGACTATCCGTGGAGCGACGTGCAGGGCGATGCGAACGTGCTGGTGTTCGCGAATCTCGATGCGGCCAACGCGGCCTACAAGCTGCTGTGGAGGCTCGGCGGCGCGGAGGTGATCGGGCCGATCCTGCAGGGCATCGCCAAACCGGTGCACGTGCTGCAGCGCGGCGTCGACGTCAACGACATCGTCAACATGACCGCTATTGCGGTTCTGGATGCTCAGCAGCTGGAGAAGCGGCCGGGCTGACGCAGGAACGCACCAGCGCGCGCAATGCGCCGATGTCGAACGGCTTCGGCAGGAACGCGCAGATGCCGCCCTGCATCGCGGTGGCCAGCTCGGGATCGCGGTTCGCGCTCACCACGATGACCGGGATCTTCCGCAGGTCCTCGTCGCCGGCGCGCTCGCGCAGCACGTCCCATCCGGAGACGATGGGCATCATCAGGTCGAGCACGACCACGTCCGGAAGCTGATCGCGCATCACGTCCAGCGCATCGCGTCCATTGGCGGCCTCGGCAAATGTGTAGGCGAGCGCATCCCGTTTGAGCGCCGCAATGACCATCTTGCGGATGCTCGGATCGTCATCGACGACCAGGACCGAGTAGTTGTGCGCCGTGTCCACCGCCGGGGAATTATGCCCGATGTCGTGGGGTAGAGAGTAACCGCTTACTGAATGAAGATCGCCGTGGCCATGTCCGGCGGAGTCGATTCATCGACTGCCGCGTACCTGCTCAAGACCCAGGGTCATGAGGTGGTGGGGTTGTCGATGCAGATGTACGACAACCTCGGCACCGCGGATTCTCCATACGGCGGATGCTGCACGATCGACGATCTCGCCGACGCGCGCCGCGTGGCCTGGCGCCTCGAGATTCCGCACTTCACGCTCAATCTCGAGAGCAACTTCCACGACAAGGTCATCAAGCCGTTCGTGTCCGGCTATCTCTCCGGCACCACGCCCAGCCCATGCGTGCTCTGCAATACGCACGTGAAGTTCGACCTCTTCCACCAGAAGGCCATCGCCATCGGCGCGCAGAAGATCGCCACCGGACACTACGCGCGCATCACGGAGAACGACGGCCGCTTCGAGCTGCGCAAGGCCATCGATCTGGCGAAGGACCAGTCGTACTTTCTCTTCGAGCTGTCGCAGGGGCAGCTCGGCGAGGCGCTGTTTCCGCTCGGCGAGATGACCAAGCCCGAGGTGCGCGACATTGCGGAGCAGGCCGGATTGTCGGTCGCGCGCAAGAAGGAGTCGTACGAGATCTGCTTCGTACCGCAGAAAGACGGCTACGGAACGATCGTCGAGAAAGAGGCCGGCATCGCGCCGGGCGAAGGCGCTGGCGAGATCGTCGACAGCGACGGCAACGTCATCGGCGCGCACGACGGCTATTACCACTTCACCATCGGCCAGCGCCGCGGACTCGACATCGGAGGCTCGGCGGAGCGGACGTATGTCGTGGACGTGAACCCGTTCACGAAGCGCGTGACCGTCGGTCCGGCGTCGCTGCTCGAAAAAGACGAGTTGCTCGCCGAGCGTGTTCATTGGATCGCCGGAGCGCCGCCGCCCGGTCCGATCGAAGTGCAGGCGCGCGTGCGCTCGCGCATGGCCGACGTCGCCGCGACCGTGACGCCGCTGGACGGCGATCGCGCAAAGGTGACGTTCGCTCACAAACTGCGCGCGGTGGCGCCGGGACAGGCGGTCGTGTTCTACCAGGACGATCTTTGCCTGGGTGGTGGGTGGATCACGCGGTAAGCGGTAGGGCGGCCGCGCAGCTTAGCTGACGCTGAAGCTGACGCGGCTCGGCTTCGGCGCTTGCCTGCGAGCGTGCGGGGCGCGCGCCGTTTCGGCTTCGGCGCGTGCGGAGTAGCCGCGCAGCTTAGCTTGCGCTGAAGCTGACGCGGCCCGGCTTCGGCTCCCGCGTCCCATCCTGCGGGCGTCACGCCGGTTGCACTTCGCCCAGTCGTTGCTGGCGCAACTCCTTGGCGGCAACCGTCGCGCCGATTTCGCTTCGGCGCGCGTGCGGCGCCCGCGCAGCTTAGCTGACGCTGAAGCTGACGCGGCCCGGCTTCGGCTCCCGCGTTTCGAGCTTGCCGGCGTCACCCCGTTTCGGGTTCGGCGACGGAACGCGTCCGCGCATCTTGTCTGCTCATCCCGATCTACCGAACGCCGCGTAAATTCACCCGCTTGCCACCGACACGTATCCGATCCTTATTGACGGCATTGCTGATCGCAAGCTATCGTCCTGCCCGTCCATAAGGATCTGTTCGCAGGAATGGTGCAGGCCGTCAATGCGACGTGACGATCGGATCGTGAGAAACGGATGTTCAATGTGAGTCGTTCGACGGTACCCACGGCGTTAGCCATCTTCATGGTGGCTGCCGTACTCACGGCGCCGGTCGTGGTGGCGCAGAGTGCGAGCGGACCGGTGGTCTTTCCCGCGGTCACCGACATCAACGTGACTGATTGCAGTCCTTTGGAACCACCTCTGCTGGGGCCTGCCGGAGGGAGTGTTCGACTTCAAGGCGGTCAATACATCAACAAAGGGGGCACGCTCTATACGACCACGATCGGACACTCGTGTTCGAGCACACTGGGGATCACGTTCTCGCCCGCGGCGACCGATGTGACCATCGGGGTCAGGACGCTGCTCTTGTCCGTCAATGACGAGATTCGCTTCTCGGTTACGCAACCGTCAGGTGTGACATCGCAGCAGTTCACGGTGCAGGCACAGGGAAGCGTGGTGCTGCACGCGCAGGGAGAGATTGGATCCGTCGCGATCCGCTCCGTGCGCACCGGTATCCCGACGAATCTATGGGGGTTCGGCATCGCCTCGCTCTCCATCACGCAGGGGCCGATCAACAATTCGGAAGTGATTTTCGACCCTGCCAATGGCCCGGACGATTCGAAGATCCTGATCTCGAAGGCGGTGTGGGACATCGGCTACCCGTCGCGATTCCAGGACGCGCCGGACGGCGCCGGCAATCCGCGCATCAGGATCAAGGGAACGTTGCGCGACCGGTTCTCGGGCCAGGCGAAAACGGGCCCGGTCTTCCTGAGAATCGACGATCCCCCCGACCCGGCGCCGTATCGGGGAACCGACTCGCACTCGGGAGACAACGACGGCACCGCGGCTTCGTTCAATGGCTCAGCGACGGCCACTCTGCAGGCTGACGCCCAGGGTCGATTCGAGACTGAGCTCTTGGTGAACAGCCGGACCGCGGGCGACAACTACGTCGTGGTCGGCGCGACGAACGCCCAGTTCGCCTGCGGAACTCTATGCGCAAGGTCGCCTGTTTTCACGCTCTGGAAACGCATCTACGTCGAGGAACAGGAGATGTTCCGCAGGGGAACGTTCCTGAACGACGAGGCGCAAGTGGGAACGAACGAGATTCCGATCCAAGATCCGGTGCCGTTCCTGGGACTGACCGCCGGACAGGAGCTGCAACTCGTCCACGCCGAGTCCGGCCTCGGCGAGGGCTTCTATTCGGATCGCGTCGCATTCGATTCATTGCGGCTCAACCCGAAAGGTAAATGGGTCATCGTGACCGCGTCCGGTACTCCTGTCCCTCGCAAGTACGGTGCGAAGCCCAACTCCTCACCCCATCCGGCTCTGGACGTGGTCCGCGACGGCGTGGGCGTCGTCTCCGCGGGCACGTTCAAGACCAATCCGAGTTACACAGGTCCGCTCTTCGAGTCGATGTTCGTCGAGCTCAAGCCGATCGTCAGCGCCGTGGCCGAGGTGCCGTATCTTGCGGAAGTGGGGGCGAAGTCGTCTCGGGGTATCTTTTTCGCGAACCATTGGCTGCAACAGGGAGTACGGAGCAGCAACCAAATCACCAGCCGGGCCGACCCGAACGTCTTTCATCGGATCGCTGCGAGGCAGGGTCCACTCGTCAATGCGCCGGGCAAGTGTACTGGTGCGCAGCTCGGCGTCACCGGTGTCGGTGGCGAATCGAATTTCAGTTACATCTTCGATAAGCGTATTCAGGACGTCGCAGCCGGCGTCGTCGCCGATCCGATCCCCGGCTGTTCACCAGTCGGCGCCGGGTACCTCAACGCATCCGTCTTCAGGCTTAGTGGCGAGACCACGGCTCACGAGACCGTGCATTTCTGGGTGCGCACCCAACGCCAACCTGACCTGGATAACGAGGGCCACTGCACCAAGCCTCGCTACGTCGACGCCACGAACTGCCTGATGCATATTCCGTACGACGGCCCGGAGACGTCCGATGGGCAGGTGCTTCTCCACTACGACATGAACGGAGCGCACAGTGAATACATGTGGGTGCGCCGCGATCCCGATCCGGTGCCGCAGCAGTGAAAATGGAGAACAGAATCATGCGACCGACGAGAATGATGTTGCCAGCCCTCCTGCTCTCCGCCCTGACCGCCGTCGCCGAGGCGCCTCCTACGGCCACGCTCCGTCTGATCCCGGAGTCGACGCTACCAGGGATTCCTGTGTCGTTTCTGATCACGGTCACCAATCCCACCGATCAGGTGCTCACACTCGGCAATGCCCTGACCCTCAAAGCCACCACGGACGGCGGCACATTCGACGTGCTGGACTTTATCAACCAGAAGGAGATCGGGCTTCCAACGGAAGGCGTGGACAAGTGCAGTGGCCAACCGTGCCTGCACATTCCACCGAACGGTCAACGCGATTTGCTGGTCGACGTGGGTCCTGTGCTCGCGGACAACGGCTTCTTTGCCGACCGCCGGCTCATGAAACCGGGCACCTACGATCTCGTACTGTCGCTCTACGACCTCGGTCGATGGTTTGAGGAAGGAGCAGCGATCCGTACGAATTCGGCCAGGCTGACGGTGCGGCAGCCAACGGGCGTCGATCTCGAAGTGTGGAACTTTCTGAACGAAGTGGCTAGCCCCGGCGAATGGGTACTCTTGTCGTGGGCCTCCGCGAGACCTCTCCTGTCACGGGAGATCCAAAGGAGATTTCCGACCTCGTCATACGTGCCCTCGGTAGTCTCATTGGGGGCGCTCGGCCTGCCTTACTATGATGTGTCCCCGTACGACCACGCGCTGGCAATGAATCCTCCCCTTACAGTCCGCGATAACCTCCTCTTGCACAAGGCGGGACACCTCGCCGGGCAGAGCGAGCATGCGATATCGGCCTTTCGCGATGTGGAGCAATCACTCGCTCTCGCCGACCGCGCGCGTGACGCCTATCTGGAATTGCAGCGCGTCGCGTTCTCCGACCCCATGCGCCAGGCCGCCGCCAAGGGATTGAGTGAGCTCTACACTCCAGCTTTGGCGCGGGAGATGATCGAGTATTACGAGCAGAACGATCCACCGGCGCCGAAGAGTGTCATTCCGCGAGTGGAATGTGTGACGCCCGGCAGCGGAAAGACCTTCACCGCCCGCTTCGGCTACGAGAATCCGAACGAGCGCTACAAGATGATCCAACTCGGCAATCTCAATCAGGTCACGCCGGCTCCTCGCGATCAGAGGCAACCTCGCAAGTTCGAGCCGGGCAAGAAATCGAACGTCTTTACGGCCAGCAGTCCCGGCGGCAATCTGACGTGGCATCTCGATGGCCAGAAAGCCGTCGCCACGCGTGATTTCGGGGTGCAATGCGAGGCGGCTCCGTAGGTTCCGTGTATCCGCTACTGCAGCGGGGGCCGAGGCGTGGTTGCAGCGAGGCGTCCGGAATGCGGTAACCAACGGTGAAATCGACGGATTGGGCGAGGTAATCGCGTTTCGTCAAGTGCAGCGTGAAATCTCCATCGGAGAGATCAGCGAAATCAAAACTGCCATCGCTGGCCGAACGTCCTTTCCAGTGCATGACACCTTCGGAATCGCGAATCTCGAGAACGACGCCGGACATCGGCGCATCGTGTGAATCGAGAACGATCCCGGATACGCGGTAGCGCATCGACGCGGGATCACCCATGTACGTGCATGCGCTGAGAGTCGGGTAGAAAGAAACTGGAATCACGACCTCGGTCGTTCCTCGCCGGGCAACACATGTCGAATAACAGGAACGACGGGCGGCTATTGTCTCCGCGGTGAGGGTGACGCGATCCTGCGCAGGAGCGTTGAAAACGAGAAGGCACCATTGGCATCCGACAAGACGCAGCGCCCGTGGCCCTCGATGCAGACCGTGACACCAGGCAAGGGCCACGAATCCTCCGTCGTAACCACGCGGCCGGAAATCTCCCGGTCGCCGGCGAGAGCGAGAAGAACTGCGACAGAAAATGCGGTGATCATGTCGTCTTGCGCCGCGGAACAGGGTAATGCCGTTGTTGACGCCGCCTCCTTGCGAGCGCATTCTTCCCCTACAACCAAATAGGAGGAATGAATGGCCAACCGGATTGCGACCATCCTCGGTGTGCTTTTTCTCCTCGTCGGCCTTCTCGGCTTCGTGATGCCGAACCTGCTCGGTGCGCATCTCACGCTCGCGCACAACATCATCCATCTCGTCAGCGGCGCGATCGCGCTCTGGCTCGGCCTCAAAGGCACGCCGGCCGGCGCGAGGACGTTCTGCATCGTCTTCGGCATCGTGTATCTGCTGCTCGGCGTCGTGGGGTTCCTGCTCGGGACCGGCGACGACAGGATGCTGACGCTCATCCCCGATCAGTTGATGTTCGGGACGATGGATCACGTCATCCACATCGTCCTCGGTGCAATTTTTCTGTTTGGTGGATTCACGACCAAAACGGCCGCTCCCGTGCGCTCGTAGCGCTCAGCGCGTCGCCAGTTTCGATTGACCGCGGGAGGTGGTGATTCTAACCTGCGCGCACACATGAAATCGTGGACCGTCGACGTGGACGGAGTCGAGCGCCGCGTCGTCGCCGAAACGGATCCGGAGAGCGGGCGCACGCAGATCCGCATCGACGGCCGGATGGCCGCGCGCCCGATGGCCGCGCACGAAAACGAGCGCAAGTTCGCGATCGGATCGGTCGCGTACGTGCTGCGACGCGACGATGCCGGCGAGCTCGAGCTCGA
>CAMPKJ010000060.1 GCA_946887105.1 uncultured Acidobacteriota bacterium
TCTGCGCATCGTCGTCCGCTCTCCGGATCAGCGCATTCATCAGTTTTTCATGGTCATTCATGCGCGACGGCGGTGCACGTCACGCGCCGGGCGTTCGTCTTGCACTTTCGCGCGGCATGTACAAGCGCAACGTATTTTTCGCCGTCGCGCTCGCCTCACTCCTGGCCGCCGGATGCGGTTCGTCGGGTGGAGCGGGCGATTTCAATCTCATCTCACTCGAAGAAGAATGGCAGCTCGGCGCGCAACTGTCGCGCGAAGTGGCCAGCCAGGTCCGGCTCAACAACGATCCGGCCGTGAACGCGTACGTGCAGAACATGGGACAGCGCATCGTCGCGCAGGCCGCGCCGCCGTTCAATCAGCTGCCGTGGCAGTTTCACGTCGTGGATGACAATGCGATCAACGCATTCGCGATCCCCGGAGGCCACGTCTACGTGCACACCGGGCTGATCCAGAATGCCGACAACGCCTCGGAGCTCGCGGGAGTGATGGCCCACGAGATCAGCCACGTCCTGGCCCGTCATTCGACCGAAATGATCTCCAGGCAGTACGGGCTGAGCATCATCGCCGGTGCGGTGCTGGGACAGAATCCGGGACAGCTCGCGCAGATCGCCGCGCAGCTCGTGGCCGGTGGCGCGCTGGCGCGGTTCAGCCGCGAGGCCGAGCGCGAGGCGGACAACATCGGCATCCAGGCCATGGCCGCCGCGGGCTATAACCCCAACGGCATGGCGTCGATGTTCGAGGAGCTGCTCGAGCACCGGCAAGGCCAGCCGAGCCGCGTCGAACAGTTCTTCTCGACGCATCCGCTGACCGAAGACCGCATCCGCGACGCACGCAACCGCGCGCAGCAGATCGGCAATCGCGGAATCACGGACGAGCCGCAGTTTCAGGAGATCCAGAGAAGGGTGTAACGCGCGCTTCGCGCGCGGCGTTGGGCGTTGGGCGTTTGGTAGTCGTCGCGAGACGCAACTTGCGCGGATTGCGGTCAGGCCACAAGTCCCGAACGCCTACCGCCCAACGCCCACCGCCTAGTCGCGGTCCATCGGCGCGTCCACCACATACTCCGCGGCGCCGCCTTCGAATTTTCCGGGCGTCTTCTGGACGAGGAGGCGGCGCAGCAGCGGCGGGGCGACGAAGGTGGTCAGCATCACCATCAGCGCCACCGCGCTGTACATCCCTCCGCTGATCAGCTGCGTCGAGAGGCCGATCTGCGCGAAGATCAGGCCCACTTCGCCGCGCGGAATCATCCCCACGCCGATCACGGTGCGGTTCAGTCCCTTCTGCCACACCACGAATCCCGCCGCGACCTTGCCGATGATGCCGATCGCGGTCAGCGCCAGTCCGATCCAGAAGAAGCGCCGCGCGCCGGCGTCGAACGGGTTGATGCTGCGCAGGTCGACGGCCGCGCCGACGACGACGAAGAAGATGGGGATGAAGAACTGCGCGACGTCATGGACTTCGTCCTCGATCTCTTTGCCGCGATGCGTGCGCGCGAGCACGAGTCCGGCCGCGAAGGAGCCGATGATGATCGCCGAGCCGACCTGGTGCGCGATGTAGGCGAGCAGGAACGCGAAGACGACGGAGGCGAAGAAGAGGCCGCGCTTCATCTCGATGCGATCGATGGCGCGGATGAGCAGCGGAGCGAGCTGTGAGCCGATCAGGATGGCCAGAATCACGAAGCCGAACGCCACCAGCACGATCCGGCCGAGGCCGAGGAACGTCAGCTCCCCTCCTCCGGCGAGCGTGCCGACGACGGTGAGCAGCACCAGGCCGATGATGTCGTCGACCACGGCGGCGCCGAGAATCACCTGCGATTCGGCATCCTGCAGATGGCCGAGGTCGGAGAGCACGCGCGCGGTGATGCCGACGGAGGTCGCGGTCAACGCCGCGCCGAGGAACACCGAGACCATCACCGGAAATCCGAGGAGATAGCCGAGCGCCGCGCCGCCGGCGAAGGGCAGCGCCACGCCGACGACCGCGACCGCCGCCGCCGAACCGCCGACGCGCATCAGCTTGCGGAGATCCGTCTCCAGTCCGATCAGGAACAGCAGCAGGATCACGCCGAGCTCGGAGAGCAGGTGGATGGTGACGTTGTGCGGATCGACGAGATGCAGACCGGAGACGCCGATGATCACCCCGCCAACGAGCTCGCCGAGAACGGCGGGCTGGCCGAGGCGTTCCGCGAGCTCGCCGAAGAGCTTCGCGGCGATGAAGATGGCGATCAGGGCGAGGAGGAGCTCGGCGATGGACACGGCGGACGGAGGATATGCGGACCGGGGGGAAGTCGCAAAGTCTCAAAGTCGCAAAGTCTCAAAGAAGAGCTCGCGCGTGCGCGCTTCCTCTTTGCGACTTTGAGGCTCTGCGACTTTGCGACTTCACAGCGCGGCGCGCACCGCGCTCAGCTTCTCCGCGAATCGCGCCGGATCGTACGCATCGCGGTCCTTCACCTCGTCGAACAGCGCGTCGATCGAGCGCACCATCGCGCTGCGCAGGAGGCGCGGGTCCCTTCGGGTGAGGGCGCTGGACAGGCTCTGCAACGCCAGTGCGGACTGCTCGGCGGTGTGTACGTCCGGCGGCGTTTCCGCGGCGATGGCGTTCATGAACGAGCGCACGTCGGCGTCGTTCCAGCGCAGCGCGTCGATCTTCGGAATGAGCGCCTCGGCGATCGCGCGTGCGCGGTCGGCGTTTGCGGCGACGCCGGCGGGATCGTTCATGCGCGACACGCCGCGCGCGATCTGGCGCACGATCGGATCGAGCTCGTCGCGTGACTGGGAGGACACGCGCCCGATGAGCAGGCGCAGCATTGCCCAGTGTTGCGGCGACCAGGCCGGCAGTCCGGCGCGATCGGGCCAGCCGCGCTCCTGGCGCCACTCGCTGCCTGTGAGATCGTGATGGCAGTTGTAGCAGCTCATCTCCGAGAACTCCGGCCATTCCTCGCCGCGCGCGTGACGGGCGAGGTTGCGCAGGGAGTCGCGGAACTTCATCGCCTGGCCGACCGACCATGCGCGCACGCCGTGCGTGTCGCGGCCGGGAGTCCAGTGCGGCGGCATCGATTCGGTGAAGTTGTCGAGCTCGAACGCGAGCACGGGATGTCCGGCCGCGATCAGTTCGTGATCGACTTCCTTCTCCGCGTTGCCGAGATGGCAGCGATGGCAGGTGTGCGCACGCACCCGGAGGTCGCGCAGATCGATCATGCCCCGCGCGACGCTCTGCTCGTGCGTCCAACCTTCTTCGGTGTGCTCGGCACGCCATCCGGAGGCCGGCCCGTGACAGACCTCGCACTGGATGCCGTCTTCGACATCGACGGCGCCGGCGATCTGCGCGACCGGCACGTTGGTGGTGTGGCAATCGAGGCAGACCTTCTCTTCCCACGCTTTCTTCTTCAGGCGCATGTTGCGCGCGATGCGCGCGGAGCGTTCATTGAGCAGGACGTTGTACGCGCCGGCATGGCGGTCCTGATTGAGCCAGGTATAGAACTCGTTCTGCAGGACGCTGGTGGCGTCGAGCGGCTCGGTGCTGCCGTGGCAGCCGGAGTTCACGCAGGAGCCGACGCCGATGAAGCGCCCCGGCTGCGCCGGGTCGGGAGTCAGCGGTCGGGCGGTGGGGCTGTTCGGTTGTTGGGCGGATGTGGCGATGACGGTGAGGGTCGCGGCGATGATGGCCAACAGGCGTTTCATTTCTTCACCTCATCGACGGTGTAGATCGAGCCGTTGCGGATGTAGAGGCGCTGCATCTCGGCGAAGGTCATCGGGCGCGCGCCGATGCGGTTGAAGATCGAGAGCTGGTTGCCGCTCTCGTCGACGGCGCGGTCGCGGTCCAGCCCTTTCGAGATCGCCAGCGCCGGTCCGTGCGTGTGGCGTTTTGCGATCAGGCGCGGCGATGGTCGCGGACTGAAGCCGGCGTACGCCGGTGTCCACTCCGGCGAGGTGAGCTGGAGAATCTTCAGACCATGCTCGCCGTCCGCGACATAGGCGAAGACGCTGGCGTTCGTCGCCGCGACCTTGACGTCGTGCACGTCGTGCAGGCCGTCGTGGAACACCTGATCGATGAACGGCTGCTCCGGCTTCTCGACGTCGACGATGACCACGCCCTGCTTGCCGGCGGCGACGTACGCGTACGTACGCGCGACGTAGACATTGCGCGCCTCTTCGATCGGCACGGTCGCGGCGAAGCGCGGTTTTCCGGGATCGGTGACGTCGATGGTGTGAAGACCGTTCGCATCGGTTACGAAGGCGTAGCGGAACTGCACGGCCACGCTGGTGATCTTCTCGAAACCGTCGATCGTGGTCACGATGCCGGGCTGGAGCGGCCGATCAATGTCGATGACCATGAGTCCTTCCGCGGCGCCGACGAAAAGCCAGCGCCCGGCGACGGTGATGGCGCTCGCTTCGTCGAGGATGTTGTCGGGATTGAACGTCAGCGCGCGCGAGAGGAAGTTGTTGCTCGGATTGCCGTCCGTGAGCGTGGTGACGTCGACGATCACCAGCCCCTCGTCGCGATCGGCGATGTACGCATAGCGATAGAGCGGATGAATGGGCTGCTCTTCGTTCTCCGGGATGAACTGCGTCTTGCGCGCCGGATCCATCGGCATCGTCGACGGCAGCGCGAGCGCCGCGGCGAAGCTCGTCTTCACGAACGTGCGCTGGCCGATCGGCGACACCGGCGCACTGACCAGACGCTCGGAGAAGTCCTTGTTGTCGACGTTCGCCACGTCGAACACTTCGAGGCCTCCCTCGCCGCTGGCCACGAACGCGTACTCGCCGCGCAGTTGAATGCTCCGCGCGTCGTGGGCGTGATGGTGATGCGCGACGGCGAGCTCCTTCTCCCCTTTCTGATGCTGCGCGTAGTGATCGGGATAGACGATCTTCTGCAGCGACGATCCGATCACGGTCTGCGGCTCGTCCCATTCCGTCACCGCCACCGCTTCGAATCCATCGTGTCCGGTGGCGACGTAGGCGAAGCGGCCGATGAAGTTGACGAAGTTCGTGCCCTGCAGGAGGAGCTGCGCCATCCAGGCGTTGTTGTCGTTCGCTTTCGTGATGTGGCAACTGCCGCACGATTGCGTTTCGCGGCCGCGCACCGTGTGCGGCACGTGCGGGTTGAAGGCCTGGCTGCTGTAGCCCGCCGCGGAGATCGGAGGCTGTTGGATGTAGATGCGCTGCCGCTGGGCGTTGGTCGAGCTGAGCACGAGCGCGCTCGACGAGCGCACCGGCGCGATCTTGTGTCCCTTGGTCGTCCCGTTCACGCCGAGCATGAACGCATCGGTGCGGATGACCTGCGGGTTGTAGGACGCGTAGTTGCGCGTGACCGTGCCTTCGTAGTGCTGCATCGGGCTGGCGACGTTCTGCTCCTGCGGCAGATGGCATCCCGAGCACGATGTCATCCACGACGTGTGACACGAGTAGCAGGTCATCGTCGAGTCGCTGTGGGCCATGCCGCCGGCGGCGTTCTTCACCGACTTCGCGTCGTACGCGCGCTGGTTGTAGCGCGCGTGTCCCGGCGTGATGCTGTCCTTCACCTGCGGGACTTCCCACTGCATGTTCGGATTGACCATCGAGCGCTGCAGCAGCTTGCCGTCGAACCAGAGGAAGCGGCGCCGCCCAAAAGGAGTGGCTCCCATGCGCAGGTCGGTCCCGCCGGGAGGCGCCGCCGGCCCCGAGGTGCGCAGGTTCGTGTACGCGCTCGCGTTGCCGTGGCAGTCCTGGCACTCGATCTCGATGGTGTTGCCGTACTCGCCGTACAGCTGCCCGTTGCCGTGCTCGTCCTGCGAGAAGTGGCAGTCGACGCAGTGCATGCCGCGCTCGAGATGGAAATCGCGCAGGTGCACGCTCTTCGCGAACTTCTGCGGATCGTCGAACGCGACCACGCGATCGTCCTTGTCGAGCAGGTTGCCTTTGCGATCGCGTTTGAACACGGCCATGAAGTTCCAGCCGTGGCCGTGATAGTCGGCGAACTGCGTGTGCTTCGCCTGTTTATTCAGGCTGGTGACCTTCTCGAGGAAGTCGATGTCGGTCCAGAGTCCGCGCGGCGCCGCACCTTCGGGATTGTGCGCGAGGCTCTCGCGTTTCTGCGCTTCGGTGGGGCGGCGTTGCTCCTTCGGCCAGAGCAGTTCGGCGTCCGATTCGTAGTCCCACATCGTGTAGCCGAGGTACGTGTTCACGAACGAATTCGGCTGATGCATGTGGCAGCTCATGCACTGGCTGGTCGGCACGGCGCGCGTGAGCTGGTGCTTGATCGGATGCCCTTTTTCATTTTTGGGGATCGACGGGTCGCCGGTCTGCGAGAGGCCGGTGTGTCCCGCAGCGGACCAGGGTCCGGAGTGCAGCGGATCGCGATCGTTCGCATAGACGACGTGACAGGCCGTGCATCCGCTGGAGCGATAGTCGCCGGGATGATCGTTCGTGCCGAGGAACGACAGATGCGGATCGTTGAGCCGGGTCTTGTGCAGATTGATCAGGCCGGGCGAGATGCGCGAGCCGGTGCCGCGTCCGCGATTGCCGAGCCGGATGTCTGGCCTGCCGGCGTCCTCCAGCTGGAATGGATTGCCGGTATCGGGCGGCATGGTGCTGTTCGAGATCCCGCCGCGCTCGAAGGCGCGGAAGTATTCGCCGGGCTGGAAGAGCTCCCAGCGCGGCAGCGGCACGAGCTGCGGCAGCGCGCCGTTCGCGATCTGCTCCTGCGTCGGCGGCCATGCGGGGAGCAGCACCTGCGGCTTGCCGTCGCGGTTGTACGACTCGCCCAGAAACGCGCGCTTCGTGCCGAGCAGGCCGTTGGCGTAGCCGACGGCGGCCCAGAACACCGCGCTGGTGGTCATCGTGCTGCGAGGTACGGCAGCGGTCTGTTGCATGTGGCAGCCGCCGCACGTTTCGCGCGCGACGCGCAGATCGCCGGGATTGATGAAGCGCACGAACTCCGGCGACTCCTCGAGCAGCGCGGTGTACGTGCGCGGCGGATTCGCCGACGTTTTCCAGAGCGCCGTCTGGCGCGGCGCGACATGCGCCTGCTCTTTCGTGAGCGCGCTTCCGTTGCCGCCATGGCAGTCGGTGCACGCGAGCTTCACCGCCGGCGACGCGTGCATCGGCTCGATCCCTGCGTGGCAGGAGAGGCAGCCGGCCGATTTGGCATTCGCCTGGGACTGCGTCTGGCGACGGAGCGCGGGCGTTCCATGCGCCGCCGTGGCGATCAGGAGGAGAACTGCGAGCGCGTTTCTTCTCATCAGAATTGCAAAACCACGTTCATGAACGCATGAACCAGCGGGTCTTTCGTCGCGTAGATGTCCTCGAACCCTTTGCCGGGAATCAGCACCGCCGCGCCGCCGACGACGACCACGTTGTTGCTGAGAAAGGGGCGGTAGCGCAGTCCGGCGCTGAGGTCCGTGCCGATGTCGTGATGGATGTCTCCATGGAACAGCACTTCCTCGATCGGCTCGACTGCGTCGAGGCGGATGTAGTTGCCCGTGAGCACGGCCTTCAATCGCGGCGTCAGCTCGGCATCGAGTCCGATCGTGGCGAGCTGGATTCCGGGGTTCACGAAGTTCGGCTGGCCTTCGTCCTTACTGCTGCGCAGCGACGGCAGGAGGCTTCCGCGCTCGACCAGCGCGACGCCGCTTCCCGCCAGCCGGATGCCGAGGCGGTTGAAGAACGAGAAGCCGCCTCCGGCGAATGCGGGCGCATCGAAGATGGCGTCGAAGCCGCGCGCGGTGCGATCGCGCGGATTGCGGTCGCCGGTGGCGTAGAAGAATCCGATGCGCGGGCGCAGCCAGTCTTTGTCGTACGACAGCTCGAGCGCAACCATGCCGGCGCCGATGTTCACGGCATCGCCGCGGCGCAGTTCAGGGTCGGCGCCTGCGATCGGATTGAGTGAGTCGCGCCCGAAGACGTAGTAGATCGCGTGATCGACGTTGATGCGGCCGAAGTGTCCGAGTCCGGCCATGCCGATGTACGTAGCCTGCACGGAATGCGGCTTCGCCTCGCCGACCGGCGCAGGCCGCACGAGCACGCCGTTGCGGTCGTACTTCAGCGATGGCTCGTCGCGCACGTGGTGCAGCGAGAACTGCTGCGTATAGCCGGGGCGGAAGAAGTCCTGCCAATAGAAGTTCGCCAGCGCCACGCGTTGCTCGCGCAGTTCGTGGAAGATGTTCAGACCGCTGTTCGTGTCCTTCTCCAGCCGGTCGAAGATGGCCAGGTTGTACTGATAGCGATTCGACGCCCAGTTGCCGAACAGGCGAAATCCGAGGTTCGTGTCGGAGAAGACGAAGCCGCGGAAGTCGCTCGCGAACGGCTGGATGCCGGCACGGAACGACACGAAGTCGTAATTCGGACCGAGGTCGCGCAGCTTCCGCTCGTAGAACAGTTCCTGCAGCGAGACCCGTCCATCCGTCCGCTCGGTTCCTCGGCGAGGACTGGGCTTGAGGATCGCGTTCTCTTCCACGCGCACGTGATTCAGGTTCGCGACCAGCGTGATCTTCACGCGCTGCCGGACGGGCTGGAACGTGGTGTCGCCCTGGAACACATCCGCGCTGACGATCACGTTCTGCACGAATGCGCCCTGCGCGTCGTCGCCGAAGAAGCGGAAGCTGCCCGGATTCGCGGCGCTGACGCCAGAGGGCGCCGGCAGCGTGCGCGATTCGACGAGCGAGTCGCTGATGCCGGTGAGCACGAGGAACGCGTCGTCGCCGGCGAAGGGCAGCTTGATCGGGCGATCGCCTTTGAGGATGTTCTGGTTGTACGGATCGAAGCGCCCGCGCGAGCGTTCGTCGAGCTCGTACGGCGGCGGCACGATGCGCCAGCGGTCGGTGATCTCCTGCAGCGCGGGCTCGGGCGGCAGCGGATCCGGATAACGCGGGACTGTTTCGATGCCGCTCTGCCGAGGAAGATCGCCGCGAAGCTGCACGCGCAGGAGCTGCGTTTCGCTCGCGTCACCGACCTCGATGCGCACGTCATACGCGCCGTTCTTCATCGGCGCGGTCCAGAAGACGGACCACGTGCGATCGGCCTTGACCTGCGTCTCCGCCTTGGCGTTCTCGATGAACACGCGCACGGGCGTGCCGGGCGCGGCCTGCGTTTCGCCGCTGATGGTGAACGGGATCGTGTCGGTGAAGATCACGGGTTGCGCGGTTGCGCTTGCTGCGGCGAACAGGCCGAGGAGCAGTCGCAAAGTCGCAAAGTCGCAAAGTCTCAAAGAGCGTCGGTGCCGCGCTCCTTTGCGACTTAGAGACTTGGCGACTTTGCGACTTCCCCGTCTCACTCCCGCACTCCCTGCGGCTGCCGCGGGAACTTGAACATCGGCAGGCGTGCGCCGTCGACGATCAGCTGATCGGCCCAGATGTTCTGCGGCGGAAGCAACGGGCCGGCGGCAAAGTACGTGACGTAGTCGTCCTGCTCGATGCCGTCGCCGCTCACGCCGAGGCCGCCGATGAGCGTGCCGTTTCGGAAGAGGGGCGTGGAGCCGGCGAAGAAGACCACTCCGTTCTGATTCGCGGTCGCCGCTTCGTCGCCCTGCGAGCAGACGCTCATCAGGTCATTGATGAAGAGCGAGCGGTACCACGGCCCTTCCTCCGCGCCGAGGACGCTCGAGTCGATGCCGGGCGGATAGAACGGCTGCGCGCCGAAGCCGATGGTGCGATTGCTCACCGCCGTGCCCGCGGGCACGAAGCCGCCGATGCCGTGCTTGCTGAAGTAGATGACGTTCCGCGCTTTGGCAACAGCCACGTCGACGGAGAAGACCGTCGCATCGGGCATGCGGTGCAACGCGATGATGTCGCCGTTCGTATCGGCGACGGCGATGACCATGCGTGCGTAGCGATCGAGCGGCAGACGGATGGCTGCGCGGGTCTTGCGCGCCGTGTCGAGTCCGCGCTGCACGATCCCCTGCACGTCCGCCTGCGACAGCCCGCCGCTGCCCGCGCGCGCCGCGACGAGGTCTTCGTTCGCGGCGCAGCCGCCGTGGAACGGGCCGAGCGCGAAGACGGCCGTGTTGTCGAACGGCGGAATGGCGGACGTGATGCCGTTCAGCGTCACGCCGTTCGGCACGCCGCCGTCGTTGAAACGCAGGCGGATGTCGGGCCCGAGGAACGGCAGGCGGATCCCGTCGATGAACACGTTGCCGGGCGCGGGCAGCGGATAGAACGGCACCGGCACGATGCCGGTGGCGATCGATGCGAATGCGCCCGACGCGGCCGCGTACTCCGCGCGTTGCGGATCCGCCGCGCCGGCGACACCGATCGCGCCGAGCAGTTGGCCGTTCGACACGACGTTGCCGCTCACCTGCACGCGATACAGCGGCACGCCGCCGGCATTGGTGACGATGCCGGTGCCGCAGCCGGAGGTGTCGATGCCCGCCGCGCAGACCGCGCCGGGCTGGATCGAGCGCGCGCGAGGGATGCACTTCCCGGCGTCGAACGGAACGTTGAAATCGCAGCCGCGATTCGTGTTGCCGATGCCGTACAGCGCGCCGCTGGGTGTGTTCGTGATGCCGGGCGGGAAGTGGATGTCGCTGATGAAGCGCACGGTGCGCGAGGAGAGCGGCGCCTGGTTGTGGCTGAAGAACGCCGCCGTGCGCGCGACGCCGACTGCAAGCTCGTCGTTGGCGTTCGAAACGCCGGCGCGGCGGAAGACCGCGAGCGGACGTCCGGCACGATCGACGACGGCGATGGTCAGTTGCCCATCGATTGCACCCGATGCGCCGCGCACGATGGTCTCGACTTCGGTCGCAGAGAGTGACGTCGCGGCCGTCCCGCCGTCGGCACATTGGATCGGCGCCGGTGGCGGATCCGCACAGCCGGGCGGTTCTGCGTTGATCTGAATCGGCGCGGGTTGGACGGGGGTGCTCTTGCGCACGGCGCGCACGCGCTGCGCGTCAGCCGCCAATGCGAGGACGAGCGTCGCGACCAAGGCCGCGTTTCTCATATCTGATACACGAACGTGGCCGCGTTATCCCCGAGCACGAGGGTATCTCCCCGCTTGAGCTGCACCTCGGTGATGCGCTGGTCCTTCAGGAACGTGCCGTTCGTCGAGCCCTGGTCGATGGCCCACACACGCCCGTCGCGCGGCACGATGCGCACGTGACGCTTCGAGATGCGGCTGTCGGGGATCACCACTTTCGCGAGCGCCGGATCGCGGCCGATGTAGAAGCCGTCGTCCTCGATGATGAATCGCTGCCCTTCCAGCGCGCCGCTCGTGCAATGCAGGAGGCCGTTCCATTGCACCATCTCCGTCCCTGCGCCGGCGGACGGATTCTCCGGAGCGGTGACGCGCGTCGGACCGACGCCGGGGATGTTCGGCTCCGGCTCGACGGTGCGCGGCGCATCGACTTTGACCGGCTCGACGCGCGCGGTCGCGCCGCCGAGGACGATGTCGGGCGGCCGTGCGTTGGCTTGCCGCGGCACGCGATCCGTCGAGACTTCCGGAGTCGGCGTGCGCGGAGGGGGTGCGGGCTTCGGTGACGGCGGAGGGGCGGTCGCGCGCTCGGGCCGCAAACGCTGGAAGAGTGCGATGCCGACCGGCAGCAGCACCACCAGCAGCAAAATCACGATCAGCGCGAGCAGGATCCCCTGAAGCATTCGCCCTCCGCCTCCCAGCCCGCCCATCCGCGGGGCGAGCGATGCCGACACGACAGATCTCTTTGGACGAAGATGATACTCGTGACAGGTCCGGCACGAGCTGCCGGCTTGCGCCGTCTCCGCTCGGGGCGAATGGCACGCGGTGCAATCCGCGCGTCGCGGCATCAGCACATCGCTCGTGTTCACGCTCTCGCGCACGCCTCTGTGGCAGGTCTCGCAATCGACGGCGCGATGGCTGCCGTGCGTGAACTTCGCGCCGGCCAGCCACGTCGGCGGAATGACCGGCGGCGTGGCGGCGAGCTGCTGTCCGCTCGGCCGGATCGCGTGACACACCGCGCATTTATCGCGGAAGACGAAGTTCGCTTTGCGGAGATACGCCTGCTGCTCCGGCGCACTCGCTCCGCGCGCCGTGAGAATCCGCCGCACCTCGGCGGCCGGCTTGCCGACGATGGCCGCCGCTCCGGACGATGCGGCGAAAACGGCTCCGTACACCTTCATGTTGTCGCCGCCGTGCGGGACCTGTTCGTTCGGAAAGCGATCGTCGAACGTCAGCCGATGGCAGCGCTGGCAGTGCTGTTCGAAATCCACCGCCACGGGGTCGAGTTTGTCGCGCACGGTGACGAGCGCATGGCAGCTCGCGCACTGCAGCACTTCCCTCTTCCCTCGCGCGTCGAAGATGCCGCGCGGCTGCAGGTGGAGCCTGTGATTGAAGCGCAGCGTGTTGCCGTCCTGCGCATAGACGAGCTCCGGATGCGATTCGCCGAAATCGCGGATGGGCCGTTCGAGACTGGCGTGGCACGAACGGCAGGTCGTGTCGGGGATCTCCGCGAGCTTCGTGGCGCCGCGATGTTCGGCATGGCAACTGAAGCACTGCGGCGGATCTTTATCGTTGACCGCGTGCGGCTCGTGCGGATGGCAATCGAGGCACTTCGCGCCCGACACGCCCTGCCACGGCGAGTGACAGGCCGCGCAGTCGTCGGCCACAGCGCGTCCGCCCAGCTGTGCCGTCGCATGTGCGGACGACAGCCCGCCGGGCATGAACGCGGCCTGGCGTTGTGGCTCGATGACCATGCCGATCATCGTCAGCGCTACGATGAGCACGAGCGCCGTCGCGCTGAGCTTCGTCATCCATGGACGCGCCAGCCGATACGCGCCGGCGTAGTCGATCTTTCTGGCCCGCACCACGCGCGCGCCGGGCGTCGCCGCGGGAATCGCCGCCGCTCGTTCTTCTTCCTCTTCTTCGAGGAACGTGGTCGCCGGCCGCTCGGAGACGACGCGCAGGAAGAGCGGCTTGGCGGGATCCGCGAGTTGCACTTCGATGCGCAGATCGCCGATCTCGATCACGTCGCCCTTGCCGAGGCGCGACGTCTCGACCGGCTTCTTGTTGACGTAGGTACCGGTGATCGAGCCTTTGTCGGTGATCAGGTAGCCGGAGACGTCGCTCTCGATGAGTGCGTGCTCGAGCGCGACGGCCGGATTCTCGGAGCGCAGCTCCTGATTCGTGCCGCGGCCGATGCGCAGGATTTCGCCGTGAATCTGCGTCAGCGTCAGATTGCTGCCGGACGTGCGCTGGATCAGGAAGCTCATCGTCCCGGAATCCGACCGTAATAGAACACCGCGGCGATGTGCAGCGCCGCAAACGCGAGCAGCGCGATCGTGAACGGCACGTGGATGTACAGCCAGGACTCGAGGATGTTCTTGTAGCGCTGCTGATAGATCAGCCGCAGCAGCAGCTCGCGGCGCTGGCGCGACACCACCAGCATCTGCCGCAGCTCTTCCTGCTCTTCGCGCGGCACCAGTCCGATCAGGCGCGCCCAGTCGGCGTCCTGCTGCGATTTGCGTTTCAGGCGCGACACGATCAGGCGCCATCCCGCGAGCGGTCCCGGCGCGGTCTGCCGCATCAGCTCATCGTAGATGCGCTGAAACGGCGCACTGCGTCCCGATGCGATACGGGCCATCGAGCGCGCCATCTGATTGAGCTGGTCGCCGAGCTCTTCGACGGTGAGCTCGCTTTCCACCTCGGTGAGCATGCGCGGCACCGTCGCGTACAGAATCGCGCCGGCGATCCCGCTGGCAACGACGATGGTCACCAGCACGAGCGTGGTCACGGCCACTTTGTCGTTGAACCGGCCGCCCGTGTGGAAGAGCAGGATCACCAGCACCAGGAGGCCGAGATAAATGTGCGACTGCATCCATTGCTCGAGCGTGCCGAACGTCGACCGGTACCAGCGCTTGCGGATGCCGAAGAACGCCAGCAGCAGAATCAGCGCCGTGCCGGCGATGCCGTACGCGAGTCCGAACGTCGAGCCGCCGTGCGTGAACTCGTTCCGTGCGTAATACCAATAGCTGGCGCCCGCGCCGAGGAGCAGCACGAAGAAAACCCGGCGCCAGAGCGGACCGCTGTTCGGTACGGACATGAGGTACGCGCGCTATCTTTCGCCGCGCGAGATCACCAACTCTTCCAACGTTTCCCGATACTGTTCCGGCGTCAGTCGGATGGCCGCGCCGGTCGGACAGCCGCGCACGCACGCCGGGCCGCCGCGGATGTCGCGGCAGAGATCGCACTTCACGGCCACGGTCTGCTCGACCTCGGGTTGGTGCGATTTGCCGAACAGCGACGCTACCCAGGAAATGAGCGTCTTCTTCGGCGCTTTGTGCACCATGAAGATGTTGTCGTAGGGGCAGTTGCGCTCGCAGTTGCCGCAGCCGATGCAGTTGCTCTTGATGTACACCTCGCCGCGCGGATCGCGCGCGATGGCGTCGGGCGGGCAGTCGAGCATGCACAGCGGGTTCTCGCACTGCCAGCAGGAGTTCGGCGCGAGGAGGTTGTAGAGCTTGATGCCGGTCAGCGAGATGCGCGCCTGTCCGTCGTCGTGCACGCCCGAACACGCCGATACGCAGTTGCCGCAGCGGATGCATTTGTGCTCGTCGATGAGCAGCGTCTGCGTGCCCATCACCACTTCCTCACGAATGAGATCGCCGAGAATGTTGCCGGAGCCCGGAGTGGCTTCGGCGATCAGGCCGGCGATGCGGCGCTCTTCGAGCTTGCGCAGCGGCGCCTCGCGCAGATCGGGATGCGCGCCGAGGAAATTGTCGAAGTCGCGCTTGGAGAGCTTGATCAGGTCGGACGGGAAAATAGTGGTGACGGTGGCCGTGCGCGCGGCGTCGGAGAACAGCGCCGCTTCCCCGAAGAAGTTTCCGGCCACGAGGTACGAGAGCACGACCTCCTTGTCGCCCGACTTCTTGGAGATCTTCACCATGCCATTGCGGATCAGATAAAACGCCTCGGCTTTGTCGCCCTGCTTGAAGACCACCGCGTCTTTGCCGAGCGACGTCACCACCGCGCGGTCGACGAGCTCGCCGAGGAGCGCCTCGGGCACGTCGGGAAACAGATACCCGCCGAACGCGCGCAGCAGGAACGCCTGGTCGACCAGCGCCTTCGCCGCCGGCGCGTTCGCCAGCAGTTTCAGGATGGCCTTGCGCGGGATCTCGATCATGCGCGTCGGACCGGCGGCCGTTGCGGACGCGGTGCGGCGGCGTCCGGAGATCAGGCTCATCTCGCCGAAGAAATTGCCGGCGGTGAGCTCGGCAATCTTCGTCTCGGCATTCGACTGCTCCGCGCGGCGCGTCAGTGCGACGCGGCCGGTGGCGATCACGAGGAAGTCGTTCGTGTAATCGTTCTGGCGGATGATCGGCTGGCCGTTCGCGTATTCGCGCACGCGGGTGGCCAGGAACGTCTCGCGGAGCTGTTGCTCGTCCGCGGCGGCGAGCAGCGGCACGCGGCTGCGGATCGCGGCGATGCGCTCGCGCACCGAGCCTTCCCAGAACGGCAGACGCTCTTTCAGCACCGCCTCGTCCGCCGGCTCGACCTCGCGGCCCATCAGATGCTCGACCACTTCCCAGCCCTGGTTCATGCCCAGCTTGATGAGATCGCGGCCGCTCGCGGCGCCGATCAGGAAGAGACCCGGCACGCTCGACTGATGCACGGGGCTGAGGATCGGGCGCGCGTCCTGGCCGTCGCCCGTGTAGCGGATGCCGGCGCTTTCGAAAAACTTGCGCGGCGGATCGGCGCCGAGCTTCAGGAAGAGCAACTCGGCGGGAACGCGCGTGACGTCGCCGCGCACAGTGAGATCGGCGTAGCCATCGAACACTTCGCGCACGCTGGTGTTGAAGTAGATGGTCATGCGTCCGGCGGCCTGCCGCGAGAGCACTTCGCGCGTGAGGATCTCGTTCGCGCGCGTGATCTCCGGACCACGCACGATCAGTCCGACGCGGTTTTCGTCCGAGAGCGCGATGGCGATCTCCAGCGCGGAGTCGCCGGCGCCAACGACGAGGATGTCCTGCTCGACGTGCTCCGCCGGATCGACGAGGCGATAGCGCACGTGTGAAAGGTTCTCGCCCGGGCATCCGAGCTTGCGCGGATTGCCCTGCGTGCCCATCGCCAGCACGACTTTGCCGGCGTCGTATTCGGCGCCCGCCGCGGTCTTGAGCACGAAGCGGTCGCCGTCGCGCTGCATCGACTTCACCTCGGCATTGAGGACGACGTTCAGGCTCTTGTCGTCGACGAAGCTCTGCCACGCCGCGAGGATCGACTCGCGCGATCCCGCCTCGAACGGCAGCTCGCCGCGCGACGGAATCATCACCGGCTCCGCCATGACGAACTTGCGCGCCTGATAGCTGTAGATCGTGTCGGAGAGATGATCGGTGCGCTCGAGCAGAACGTAGGAGAGCCCGTTCGCCTGCGCGTGGGACGCGGTGGCGAGTCCGGCGGGGCCGGAGCCAACGATCGCGAGGTCGTATTTCATAGCCGCCCCCCGAGGAGTCGCAAAGTCTCAAGGTCGCAAAGTCGCAAAGGGAGGCTTCGCGAGCACGGCTCTCCTTTGAGACTTTCAGACTTTGCGACTTTGCGACTCCGGCCCCTACGCAAGCCTCACCTCCGGCTGCGTCTTGTCGCCGGTCTTCACTTCCTTCGCCACGTTGAAGGTCATGATGATCTTGCCGAGGCGGATGAGATCTCCGTCGGCGAGCACGCGTTGGGCGGTGACCTGTTCGCCGTTGACGTACGTGCCGTTGCGGCTCTGCAGGTCTTCGATGACGAAGCCTTCCGCGGTGCGCAGGATGCGCGCGTGCCGCGAGGAGACGCTGCCGTCCGAGATGGCGATGGTGTTCTCGGGCGAACGGCCGAGCGTGTACGCGCTGTCGAGCAACGGATAGACGTTGTCCGGCGCGCCGTCCGGAGTGAGCGATCCGACCAGTGTCCGCCGCGATCCGGCGGTGGTCTTCCTCTTCAGCCCGGGAGCCGTTTTCTCCTGCACGGCCGGCGGCGGCGGTTCCGGTCCTACGATCGTGGCCAGGCCGATCTGCACGAGCTGCCGCAGACGATCGGCCACTTCCTGCTTCGACGCGCCGAGATCGCCGACGATGTCCTTGAACGCACGTCCGGAAGAGAGACGGAAGAGAAGACGGAACTGATCGCCGGTGAGACTGACCTGCTGCTGCAATGCGGGATCGTCGACGACGCGGAAGATCGTGGAGTCGGGATACACGCCGGCCGACTCGGCGCGCTGCTTCGCTTCCTCGAGCAACGCCGGCAGCTCCAGCGCGAGCGGCGTGACGTGATCCGGCACGACCACGGCGTCGACGAGCGTGAACGTGCCGGCATGCCAGTCGAGCAGATCGAGCACCGCTTCCTTCGCATCCCCGGCGCGGCTCGACTCTGCCCAGACGATCAGGTCGTTGACGAAGAGAACGCGTGCTTTGCGGTCCGCGGAAGCTTCGAGATCGAGCGTCCCACTCTCGCCGCGCGCGCAGAGAAATGACAGCAGTTCCGCCGCACCGAAGTGCCGGAGTGAGCCCTGGAGCACCACCTGCATGGTTGATGGGTAGTGTAGCTCAGGGCGCGAACGTTACTCGTTCACCACAACTCCTCGATCGGCTGGTAGTGGCCGTCCTTCGCCTCCGGCACGTACTCGAAGCCGCGGCCGAGGGGATCGTCGGTGCGCACGGTCGTGTAGTCGATGCCGAGGGCGGAGTAGATGGTGCAGGCAACGTCTTCGGTGCGGACGTCGCGGGCGGCGCTCCAGCCGTATTCGAGGATGCCGCTTCCCTGCGCGTCGGTCTTGCCGATGATGCGTGCGCCTTTCGTGCCTCCGCCGGCGAAGACGATCGAGTTGCGCAGGTAGTGATCGCGGCCGCCCTGATTGCTGAGCGGACCGACCGTGCGGCCGAACTCGCTCACGATCACGACCAGCGTGTCATCGAGAAGGTTCATGGACGTGAGATCGCCGAGCAGAGCTCCGAGCGCGGCATCGAGCTCCGCGCACTGCACGTAGAGGGACTGCGCCGCGTCGTGATCGTAGATGTCGGAGTGATGATCCCATCCGCCCATCGTGGTCTGCACGAAGCGCGTTCCCTTCCCCGACGCGACCAGATTGCGCGCGACGATCAGCGAGTCGCCGAACGTCGTGGAGCCGTAACGCGCGTGCTCCTCATCCGCGAACGAGAACACTTCGTTGATTCCCGGCGCATCCATGAGGATCTTCGACTGATCGTAAAAGTCGTTCATGTCCGTCGATGCCTTGCCGAGCAAGCCGCTCGCGCGCGCTGCATCGAGCTGATGCAGGAGGTCCCAGCGGCGCGCGAATCGCGCCGAGCCGTCGGGATGGGAAAGCGTGGAGAGACCGTTCGCATCGGTCTGCACGCCGAACGGCGCGTACTTCGCAGGGAGATAGCCGCACGTGGGAATGCTGCCGGAGTTGAGCGCGATGAATCCCGGCAGCACGTCCGCGGCCGTGCGCGTGGCCTGCGACTCGAGCGCGACCACGGCGCCGATGTGCGGCGCGATGGCGCCCGTGGCACCGCCGGGATTCCGCGCGATCTGCGCCCAGGTCTGTCCGAGCTGATGCACGGCCGCCCACGACAGTCCGCTGCGTACGATGCTCAACTTGCCGAGATGCTCGGCCGTCTTCGGCAGCAGTCCCTGCGGCCAGCGCAGGTCGCCGTACGACGTCGGCGCGAGATCGAGCGGCGTCCACGCGCCTTCCTTCAAATCCCACATGTCGGTCTGGCTCGGCGCGCCGGAGAGGAAGATGAAGATGCAGCTCTTCGCCGAATTGCGCAGCGTGGGCGCGGCGTTCGTCGTCGCGCCGAGGAGCAGGCGCGGCTCGAAGACGTCGGCGAAATACGACGCGATCAGGCCGGTGCCGGCGATGCGAAAGAAATGGCGGCGGGAGAAGCTCATACGAACAGGAACTCCAGACTGTTGATCAACACGAACTGCAAGTCCTCGGCACGCTCGGCAAGGAAGCCGGCGCTGAGGTAATCGACGGCGATCTGCCGCTCCGCGGCGGTCGGTCGCCGCGAGAGCGTGTGGAGATAGAGCTGATCGGCGATCGCTCCCGGATCGGATGTCGCGGCGAGCACCTTCGAGACGGTGGAGTTGTTCGCGCGGCGCACGCGCATGGTCACGATCGGATCATTCAGCATCGCCAGCGCCTGCGAGATCGCGCTGTCGTTCGTGCGCGCGACGTCATCGCGATTGCCGCGGCCGAACGAATCGAGGAACCGGCTGGCAGGAGTGCGGCGCGCTTCGAGCGGATCGGGAAGCTGCATGGCCTTCGTGACCGCGCTCAAGCCCTGCACCGGAAACTGTGCAGGAACGGCGGTCGCAGCAATGATCGCGTCGAGCAGCGCCTCCGCGGAAAGCCTTCGCGGCGCGCGTCGCGCGAAGTATGTCGGATCGGGGTGCGGTCCGCCATACGCGGCGGAGAGTTGATAGGTATTCGATGTGGCGATGGTGCGGAGCAACGCACGCAGGTCGTAGCCGTTCGCGATGAAGTCGTCCGTCAGTGCCTCGAGCAACGCCGGATGTGATGGTTGCACGCTGAGACGTGCGAGGTCGAACGCGTTCACCGGCTCGACGAGCCCGATACCGAACATCTCCTTCCAGAGATAGTTCACCGTCGCACGCGCGAACTGCCGATCCGCGGTGAGCATGCGGCCGTACGCGACGCGGTACGGTTCGCCCGGCTTCGGCTGCTCGCCGGTGGTGAGGAACGCCGGCGTGACCGTGTTCGGCTGCCCCTCGGCCGGCACGCGCGGCGACTTGTTGCCGTCGGTCGTGTTCAGCCGGTACGTGCCGTTCGCAATGGTGTCGATGGTGTAGCGGATGACGTTCGCGTTCGGATTGGCGGGATCGGTGTAGCGCGAGCCGCGGAAGCCGGTGCGCGAGAAGAACGCGGCCATCTTCCAGAAATCCTCGCGGGTCTTGCCGCGCAGGTAGATGTTCACCAGCTCGAGATGCCCGGGACCACTGTGGCAGGAGATGCAGAGCATCGGGATGCCGAGGAACTTTTCCGCGGAATGCGCGGCGAGATTGTCGTAGCTGTCCTGCTGCGGACCATTGCGCTGGATCTGGCGGACGATGTAGTTCGCCACGCCGGACGTGAAGTGGTCGCCCTCCCCTGCCAGGTCTTCGCGCACCATCGCGTCGTACGGCTTGCCGGTGCGGATCGACTCCTTGATCCAGAGATAGTGCGCGTTGCGGCCGAGGTAGTACTGGCGCACGGCGTCCGATGCCTGCACGTTCTGCACGAGATCGCCGTACCACATCGTCCAGCGATCGACGAACGCACTCGATTGCAGGAGCTCGTCGATCTTGCGCGCGCGCTTGTCGGTGCGCGTGTCGGCGAAGAACGCCTCCGCGTCTGGCGCGGAGGGAATCGTGCCGGTCAGGTCGACCGTGACGCGGCGGAGGAACTCCTCGTCTTTCGCGATTGCGGCGGGCACGATCCCGGCGGCCGTCAGCTTCGCGCCGATGTGCGTGTCGATGTAGTTCGCGACGGCGAGCGTCCCGCCGGATGCCGGCTTTCCGACGGCGCGCCGCCGCGATTCACCATCAGCGTGCGCCACTCCCATCAGCAGGAGCACCAGAGCAACGATGCGTTTCATGACGGATGGACGGGGCTCGCCGTCCGGGCGTTTACAGCAAAAAAGGGCGCTCCGAAGAGCGCCCTTTCGAGAACTGCGTGAAATGAGTGATTACGGAGCGGGGGTCGGGCACGGAGCGCCGCCGGTGAACACGTTCGTCGGCGCCGTGGTGCGGCGCTGCGCGATGGCCGTGGTGGCGGTGTTCTGCGCGAGCAGGAAGTTCGCAACGGCGGTGGTGTCGGTTCCGAGACCGGCGTAGCCCGGCAGCGAGAACGTCGAGCCACCCGCGAAGTTGCGGACGAAGATGTCCGGATCCCATCCGCCGCTGATCGTGTTGCCGGCGATGTGTGCGCAGACCGATGTGGTGTCCGTCGAGGTCGAGCCCGACTGGACATGGATTCCGGCGAGCGCAAACGGAACCGGCTCGGCAAGGATGTTGTTGGTGATGGTCGCGGCCAGCGAAGAGCTGCCGCTGTTGGCGAACACGCGGATGCCGTTCGCCTCCACCTCGCGAATGTCGTTGTTCGACACCAGGAGACGGAACGCGTTCGTGCCAGCGCTGGTGACCTGAATGCCGCTGCATCCGCCGCCGCACGATGCGCCCGATCCCGGGACGCCGCTCGTGCCGATGGTGTTGCCGGTGATGGTCGCCTCGACCACTCCGGTTGCGCCGCTGCTGCGGACCACGTTGATGGCATTGCTGGTGTTGAAGTTGGTGACGTTGTTGGTCACTTTCACGGCCATCCCGCCGTTGGTGGTCTGCACGACCACGGCCGCGTTGTTGGTGGTGAACGTGTTCGCGTCGATGGTGACGGTGAGCAGGCCCGCGCCGTTGCTCAGCGTCTGGACCGCGTTCGAGAAGTTGCCGGTGAACGACGAGTTCGCGACCGTGACGCTCGACGGCGTGGCCAGTGAGTTGTTGACCAGCACGCCCTGCAGGCCGGAGTTGTCGATGCTCATCCAGTTGAGCGACAGGCCGGCCGCATTCGTGGCCAGCACACCCTGACCGGACGTACCGGTGATCGTGCCGC
>CAMPKJ010000061.1 GCA_946887105.1 uncultured Acidobacteriota bacterium
AACGGCCATGGCGCTAAGCTGCGCGGCCGAGGCCCACGTGGCTGCGCGAACAGCGTCACGCCGGCTGCCGCATTTGTACGTACCGATCTGCAGCCGGCGTGACGCCGCGCAGGTACTGTTCGCCCAGGCGGCTCGGCCGCCGGACCGAAGCCGGGCCGCACCAGCTTCAGCCTAAAGCTAGGCGGTTCGTGCCTTCTGCGTCTCCAGCACCGCCGGGTCGAGAACAATGCGCCGAATACTGCGCTTGTCATCGAATGGAACGACGACGTCCGCCTCCGCCGCGCTCTCGCTCATATCTATCTGCGGCTGCTTTGATGTACCAATCAGGTCAACGTACGTCCCATAATCGAGACTGTAGATATTGTATCGAACACCAGGATTGTCTTTGTCTGCGTAGCCTCGCTGCATCAGATGCAGGACTCGTGCGTCGATAAGGCGCTGAACGAGACCGTGTCGTTCGAATTCGCGCTGCATGAGGAAAGAACGCGCCCTTCGTCCGCCAATAACGACGTCAACGATCCGGCGCAGCGCGTGATTCATGTCCTCGTCTAGGCTTCGCGCTTTGTCCTGCTCGAACCACTCACGAGCGCCTTCAAGTACCGCCTTCTGGTCGATTGTGTCCCGGCCGCGGCGCTGGGCGTGAAAGAACGCTTTCGTGAAGATGTTGATCAGATCGCGAATCACACCCTCGCATGCGCGAGCCAGCTCCTGAAGCGTCGGACGTTGCGTGAACAGCTTAGATCCGAGGTCAGCACCGGCGCGCACACCGTATCTGTCGGCGAGATAGTTAGGCGGCAACTCGACGTTCATGTGCCGAAGAAGGATCTCCCCGTATGCGTCCGTGATCCGATCTGGATTCCGGTTGAACACGTAGTAGTCGTCAAGATCAGGCGCTGTTGCTACATCGGCGCCTAACTCAAATCCGAAAACACCAACCGAGTTCTTCGCAGAAAAGTGGCTGCGGTACTCCAGCGCAGCGATCTTGATGGTTACGTCCTCGAGCGGGAGGAGCGTTCGCTTGATGAATTCCGACAGATACGGCTGAAGATCCGCCGGCAAAGACGACCACTCGTCGATCAACAAGTACAACTGCGCGCCCGAGCGCTTCAGCACCTCTGCGAGCGTATCCGACAATGCAGGGAAAACTATCTTGTCGTCACCGGCCTTCGCGAAACGCTGTTCGACCGTCTCGGCTCTGCTCTCCCCGCGCGCGCCGCCGATCGCGAGGCCGATCTTGGTCGCATCACCGACCGTAGCGGACGCTTTCAAATCGCTGGACATCGACGTGCTTTCCGCCGTAGTACGCTTCTCCTCCTGCAGGGTCTTGTCGGTTTCCGTAATCGCGGGAATGAGCTGGTCGAGGACGGCCAACGCGCGGTTCGCATCCTCGCTGACTCGCTCGACGATGTGCTCTAACATCGAGTTGTAGATCGGGCCGAAAATGTCACGAAGAAGTGCAACAACGCGACGCTGCAGTTCGACCGACTCATCGCTAAATTGGGCGGAGCTACCAAGGGTCCGCGCATCAATGTACACAACGACATTCGCTGCGCTCTCGTCTTCCAGCTGCGATCGAAGGACACGAAACACATGAGTCTTGCCGGTGCCACGGCGTCCGTAGATCACCTGGTTGTTCCGATTAGCGAGCTGCGCGACGACGCCGAGGTCAACAAAAGTCTCGACGATTTTCTCGTCGTCCACCTGCCGCTCAGATCTTTGGAGGATCTTTGACACAGCGAGCATAATCTTTTGGTCCTGAAGCATCGATGGATGATACCTCTATCTGCCCAACGGCTTTGGCGCTAAGCTGCGCGGCCGAGGCCCCCGCGGCTGCGCGAATAGCGGCACGCCGGATGCCGCATTTGTACGTACCGATCTGCACCCGGCGTGACGCCGCGCAGGTACTGTTCGGCGAAGGCGGCTCGGCCGCCGGGCCGAAGCCGGGAAAGGGGGCATAGGCGTTGTGTTCGTTCGGGACTCTCTCAGTGATGGATAAATAGTCGAGGTAGCGTACCCGGCCCAAGAAGATGTCCTTGCCATGTGAGCCACCGAATCTCTCCGCCAACGCCGCGTCAAGGCGCCCGAACGTGGAGCGAATGGCTACGCCATAGGCGCCACCACCGTACCCCTGCCACATCGCCATCGACTCGTGATCGCCGAGATGCCAACAGTTCACGTAAACCGCGAGTCGCGTTCGAGCGTCGAATCGCGAGTTGTGATTAAAGACGGCCTCAAGGCCCTCGCGCGTCCTACCTTTTGGTGGGTTCGCTAGGAGCGCTTCGCGTTCGGCCGCGCGGGCACGCGTGAACGACCCCTCCATAGGATCGCCCAAGAGGTCAGCTCGGGAGAAGTACAACGCGCGTTGTTGAAGAGTAGCCAGAAATTTGGGAAGATCAAAATATCGCCAGAGAGTAGCCCCCGGGTCCAAGGCACAGTCAAAAATGGGATGACGTTCGCGCATGCTGAACGCATTCTGCACATTCTCAGGGACGGTGCACGCACCGCTCGCGCACCTGGCGCAGAATGACCTGTCCGCCCGCCCATGAACGCGGGCGATTGTTGCTGGCGAAGAGAATGACAGCGTCATTTCATCCGCTTAACGGATCACGGTGTAAGCTGCGCGGCCGGTTCCGCGTGCCGAAGCCCGAGCGGCGCGCCGGCCGCCGGCAAGGAGTTGCAAGCAACGACTGCCGAAGTGCGGCTGGCGTGACGCCGTGACGCTGGCGTTGAGGTAGGCGGCTCGGCTGCCGAGCCAGCTCCGGGCCGCGACAGCTTCGCACCGAAGTCAGCCGCCCGGCTGAATAGGCAATCGGTCGGCCCAATATGCGGGTCGCCTACTATGATGCGCCACTGCGACGATGCATATTCCCCTCGGATCTACAACATACATGAGGCTGTACGGAAACTCGGCAGGACCTTGGCTCTGACGCCGAGATCGATGACTTGTGCGATCTTCGGGTACTGCTCGATTCGTAAAGTTGCGGCCTTGACCTCAGCGAGAAACCGATCGCCCAAGCCAAGCGCCTTCGCGTCGTAGTACAGAATTGCTTCTGTGAGTTCGGTGTCCGCTGCCTCGTGAAAGCGTGACTTCATCTACGTGGCCGCGCGTCCAATCTGGCAAACACCTCTTCGGACGGGAAAGACCTGGCCGTTCCATCTTTTAGTTGTTGGTAACGCCGAGCAGCTTCCTCAACCCACATGCGCTCATATTCCTGCGGCGCCAAGTCGTCGAGGCTCTCGAGCAAACGCTTCGCCAAGGCCGCGCGAGACTCAACGCTCATCTCCAAGGCCTCCGACGCGATCTCCTCCAAGTTTCGGCTCATGATGGCGATTCTAACTCCAGCAGGATGCCGACGCGTGCGTTACGAATCGAATTCTGACTCGTGAGGGTCATCTACTGGCCGCTGCCGCTGGCCGCCGCCGAGTTCGCTCGGAGCGATGTCGATTCCGCGTGGCGCCGTCGGAAGCATCACGTGAGTTAGCGGAGCCGTCCCAACGCCGGTGCGCGCACGATGAGCGTGATCCGGTGCGCCGAACCTTCTATATCCGCTAGTCCGCGTAGCCAACCGGGCCACAGGCGCGTCCGCATAGCGGAAATGAGACGACGAAGCTCTGTGCTCTGCGTCGAGCTCGCGTACGTAGCCCGACGGCCGGGACGTACCATACGCGAGCGGCGTCGCGGCCCCCACCTACCTCCGCAACCGCAGAAACACTCCGTACCGGCTGGCCTCGTAGTCGGCCACGGCGAATGCCGCTTCGCGGTATTCGTCTGCGGCCCATTCGACGCCGATTCCGATCAGTTCGCGCAGTTGTACGGTGAGGCGGGCGCGGGAGCGGTCGAGCTCGAACGGTAACGCGCCTTCGTTTTCGAAGCGCGAGAGGTCGGCGTCGAAGGAGAAGCGGGACCAGGAGAGGGTCAGGCCGCCTTCGATCGATTCGCCTTTTTCGACATGGATCGATTCTTCAGTGCTGAAGTTCTCGGGGCGGCGGAAGAGGATGTTGCTGTCGGAGCGGAAGCGGGACGCGGAGGCGCGGAACGCAATGGCCTCGACCGGAGTCACGACGACGTCGGCGGTGTATTGACGGATGGTGGCGTCGTAATCGATCTGCGGATGGTCGTTCGATTGCCGCGTTTCGTCGGCGGTGATGCCGGCGCGGACCCAGCGCGGCGCCTTGTAGGCGGCGCGGATGCGGTAGCGGTCGCGGTCGACGAAGTCGGTGCGGAGGATCGCGTCGTCGGCGCTGTCGCGCTGCAGCGATGCGCCGAGGGTGAACGCGGAGATGGTGTAGCTGCCGTCGAGAAGGATGGTGCGCACGCGGCGGTCGAACGTGCCGCCCTGGCCGCCGCCGATCACGATTTCCGAAAGGTCCGGCGCCACCGTCACGTCCGTGTTCGACTGACTCAGGCCGACGCGGAGGGCGAGCGGAGCGAGCGGGCGGACGGACACGGACGCGTCGATGACCTCTTCATCGCGCTCGAACGCGTTGGTCGCATTCAGGATCACCTCGATATCGCGCGGATCGGCGCCGCCGAACGTGATGCTCTGCTGATAGAGCGTGCGGATCAGCGCGCTGCCGTCGAGCTCGCGGTGCTCGCGGCGATATCCGGCCACCAGCTCCGCTTTGTCCGTAAACGCGATTTCCCCGCGTGCGCCGCCGCGCCAGGTGGTGTTCTCGGCGCGCGACGTGCTCGTTTCCGCGAGTCCATTGAAGAAACGCCCCAATGCGAAGGAGGCCAGAGAGCCGGTCGCGTCATCGACGCTTTCGGATTCCGTTTCTGCGGCGAATCGCGAGAAATTGCCAACCAGCCGGATGCGCGAGGTGGCCTGGCCCGCGACATACAGCGTCGTAAAGGGCGTGTCGACGTCGGTCTGCTCGTCGCGCGTCAATTCGCTCACGTTGACCGGACGGCCGAGAACGGGATTGGGATTGTTGCCGTTGTTTGCGCCCGGCGCGAGCGTGAGCGACTCGCGGCCGCGGAAATTGCGCCAGCCCTGCGTAATGGAGCCCTGCACCGGACCGAATGCGAAGCCGGCGCCGACGCGCAATTCCCGCTCCGTGTCGTTCAGATCCTGCGAGAGCAGAAATTCGTCCTGGCCGATGTGCCACGTGGTCGTGCCCGGACCTTCGAAGCGGTTCCACGAGTATCCGATGAACGGCTTGACCGCGCTCCAGCGGAGGAGCTCCAGATCGGCATCGACGACGTCGCGCACGCGCTCGAAGGTGTGCTGCCCCAGCGCGAAATTCTCCAGCGCATTGAACGCATCGGTGCGGCGGTAGCGGACGTTCAATCGATAGACATTGTCGCGGCGCGCCTCGAGGCGCAGCGCGCTGGCCGGCCCGATCCCGAGATCGTCGACGTCGAGACGGAAGTCGGGCGCGGCGATGGTCAACGCACGGATGAGCAGCCCTTCGTCCTCATTGATCTGCGTACGGTACGTGTTCTCGTTGCCGCTCACGTCCGTGAAGCGGTATCCGATCTCGACGTCGATCGGCAGAGTCTGCGCGGAAAGCGTCAGCGCCGACAGACAGAGAACGAGCGGGAGCCATCGATTCGGCCTCATGGTGTCTCCAATGTCACTTCAGCAATTGCGGGTCGCGGTTCGAGCCGTGCACCGCCGTATGACAGGTGGTGCAGTTCTGATAGCGCGGCGAAGAGAGGTTGTGGAATGACGGCGGCTGCGATCCGAGCGTGGCCGTGGCGATCGGCGAATGACACTCGATGCACACCTGGCGGATGGTGGCGCGCCGCAGCATCATCGGATTGGAGGAGCCGTGCGCTTCGTGACAGGTCGTGCATTCCGCGGTTTCGACTCCGCCGTGCGAGAAGACGAACGGCCCCTTCTTCTCGGTATGGCAGGAAACACACGGCGCTTCACCGGCACGCGTGGTGCGCAGATGACCGGACAGCGCCAGCGAACGCTCACCTTTCCCGCGGCGTCCGTGCGGATCGTGGCACGACGAACAGGTCATGCCGCCGCGATCGAGACGGTGCGAGTACGGTTTATTGCCCATTGAGGCCGTCTGTGTGTGGCACGACGAGCAGAGTGCGAGCTGTGGTTTCGCGACCAGATGCGCCGATCGCGGATCGGACGCGTGAATGGAGTGACAGGTCAGGCAATTCACCTGCGCCGTGTTCGCGTGCATGCCGCCGCGCGTGGTCTCGTGGCACAACAGGCAGGTCTCATCCGATCCCGTGCGGCCGCGCGGGACGGTGATCTTGGTCTTGTCACCGCCGGCTTCCATGTGCTCGGTGCCGTCGCCATGGCAGGTCGCGCAGGCATCGTTCGAGACCACACCGTTCGTGACCGCGCCGCGTGCGTGGGGATTGGCGACGAAGGCCTTGCCCTGATCGTGACAGTCGCCGCACGACGGTACTGATGCTGTTTCCTGAGCGGGTGTTTCCTGAGCCGGAGTTTCCTGAGCCACTGTCGCCGAAGACGGGCCGAGCAGGAGCAGCAGGACCAGGGCTCCGAATGCAAACCGTTTCATCGCCAAGCCATCCTTTCGGCTATGCGCCAGTGGACGGCGAGGGAGACCATCGGCCTCCCTCGCGCGCCCGCGTTACTTGGCGTGGACCTTTTCCACCGACCAGTCCTTGCCGGTGCCGTGGCACGTCGCACACGCCTCGGCGGGATTGGCGGCTCCGGGGAACAGCACGGTATTGAGATAGGCGTGCGCGGCCGCATCTTTACTGTCGTGGCAGCCGAGGCAGGCGGCGGTGCCGGGACCCTGCGGCGTGAAGAAATCGCGCAGCGTGGTCACGGACTCGAGGCCTGTGGGAAGCGGCAGCTTGTACGAATTCGCGGTGTGGCACGCGGTGCAGGTGGTGCGGTCGCCCGGGTACAGGATTTCATTGAAGCCGATCGCGGCGCTGCCGTACCCGTACACGGTGTAGTCCTGCGTCAGATTGTGGCCGCTGTGGATGCGGTGCACCATCCGCTGCATGGAGATCGACTCCGGCTGGCCGGCATTGGCCGGACGGCGCGACACGTCGCTCTCTTTCGGGTTGTGGCAGATCACGCATTCCTCGATGGCATTGCGCTGGCCGCCGTGCAGCGAGAGGCTGTCATGGCACTGATTGCACTGCGCCATCGTGACCACCGTGCGGCGCGGCGTGGCCGTGCCGCCGGTCAGGGAAACGTACTTGATCGGATTGACCGTCGATTCCTGTACGGCGATGTCGGCGCCGCCGTCGCCGCGTTTGAGCGTGGCATTGCGGCGCAGGTCGGCGCTGATGGTCCAGGTGCCGGTGGCATTCTCGGGAATGGCGTTCGTGAACGTGTAGGTGGTCGTGCCGGCGGTCGCATCGAACGTGCCCGTCGTGCGTCCGTCTTCGCGTTTGTACCAGGTGTAATCGCTGGTGGCGCCGGCGAGGATCGGCGAGAAGGTGCCGATCTTCGTGCCGTCGACGAACGTGCCGTCGCCGTTCTTCAGCGCAAAGACGGCGGTCGGCTTCTTGCCCGGCGCCATGTTCGTGACGCTGACCACAGTGGCGGTCAGCCCTTTGAGCTGTTTCGATTTCAGCGGAATGGTGTGCGCGCCCTTGATGGAGGCGTCGAATTCGTGATCGCTCGACGGCTGGTGGCACGACGCGCACTGATCGTCGTTGAGCTGCGCACCGGCCACGTGATTCGCGCCGGTGACCCAGTTGATGTCGTCGTGGCACGAGCCGCAGGCGTCACGGCCCGGCTTCGTGTACCACGCATCGGCCTGGGCCGGCTTCTTGGACGGGTCGGTGCCTTCGTGGCAGTTGTCGCAATTGCGCACGTCCTGCGGATAGGTCACGTGCGAGTAGTTGTGCACCGACTGTCCGTTGCCATAAATGATGTACGGCGACGAGAGCTCGTGCGGCGCGTGAATCTTGTGCACCATCACCTTCAGGTCCATGGTGTGTCCGGTGTCGGGATCGACGGTCTGGGGCTGGTGACACATCACGCACAGCTTCACGTCGCGGCGCGCGCTGCTGCCGTGGAAGCCGAATGATTTCTTGTCGTGACAGGCCAGGCAGCTGGTCTGGTCGTTGATCTTCGCCCACGTCTCCGTGACCTTCTCGCCGTCGGGTCGGAAGTCGTATTCGAGATTCGCGTAATAGTTCTTGCCGAAACCGATGGCGGGAATGTTCGTCAGATTGCGGAACGCCTGGAAGCCGAGCGTGTGCGTCCTGGTCTGACTGAAGTTCTCGGGCAGCGTCGTACCGAATTTGTACTTGGAGTGGCCGGTCTCGAGGTCCGTCCATGTGCCGCCGGCGTCGGTCGTGGCCTGCACGGCCTCGACGCCCGGACGCGGACTGTTCTGCGGCGTTTTCACATTGCGGACGTTGTACGAGGTGTAGTGCCGCGCCACCGGATCCCACCAGGCCAGGATGAAGCTGGCATTGACCGGGCCGGGCGTGGTCTTGCCGAGGCGGTCGATCGGCTGGTCGAAGTCGTCGGTGAACGAGACGTCCACGACCGGTTTTCGATCCGCGCCGATGGTGATCGAGTTCACTTTGATCTTGAGGCCGGGACGGATGTACGCGATCACGTCCTCGGTGAGATAGGCCTCGACCTGATCCGTCTTGAAGACAGGCGCGGAAGGCTTCGACGGCGTCGACGGCGGCCCGACCGCCCTGCGGCGGCCCGAAGCCGTGGTCGACACTGTGAGCGCACCGGTGATCGCGAGCACCAGCAGGAGGCGTAACAGGCGTGCATGGTTTTTCATGGATGCGTCCTTTTCCAATCTGACGGGCCCACGGTAGGGCCCATGTGGCAGGGACAACCATGCGCACTGCTACGGGTGACGGGTGACGATCGTCACATACGCGCGTGAGGGGTCGCGCTTCGCGGCGCGCCGGTGACCCCTATCGTCGCGATGCATGAGAACTCCCATCGCGCTCATCGTCATCGCCATCGCGCTCTTCGCCGCCGGCTCGTATTACGGCCTGGTGGTCGCACCGCCCGAACAGTACATGGGCGAGGTGCAGCGGATCATGTACGTCCACGTTCCCACCGCGTGGGGCGCCATGCTGGTGCTGATCTGGGCATTCTGCTGCGCGATCGGCTGGCTGCTGTCCGAACGCTGGCATTGGGATCACCGCCTCGAGGCGGCCATCGAAATGTCGGTGGTGCTCTGTTTTCTATTGTCGGTGCAGGGCGCGATCTGGGCGAAGCCGACCTGGGGGGTGTGGTGGGATTGGGATCCGCGCCTGACCACCGTGGCCATCCTGCTGATGGCCTTCCTGGGGATCGCTGCATTGCGGCGCTTCGTGGACGATCCCGCGCGCCGCGCCACCTGGTCCGCGGTCGCCACAGTGGTCGGATTCATCGACGTGCCGATCGTCTATTACTCGGTGAAATGGTGGAACTCGCTGCACCAGCAGCAGTCGACGGTGTCCGGCGTCTCGCGTGAGTTCCGGATTCCGCTGCTGCTCAATTTCACCGCACTCCTGCTATTCGTCGCGGGCGTGTTGATCCTGCGCACGCGCGTCGCGTCGGCGCGCGCCGCGGAGGAGCTGCCGCCCATTCCGGACTGGGACGCAATCCCGGCCGAGGTGAGGTCATGAACGGAATCGTGCAGGGCGGCTGGCCCTTCGTCTGGGCTGCATACATCGTCACAGCTCTGCTCCTCGGCGGCTATGGCGCGGCCACGTTACGCGCAGCAGTGAGGAGCATCACAGGGCAGAAGTGATTGCCCTCCTCGTGCGATGTGCATCACCACCCTACTGTGGCCGCGAGGCCTTTTATGCGCACGCTGCTGATTTTCACCATCCTCACCCTGGCCGCGATTCCCGCGGCCGCACAACTGTCGAATGACGAATGCGTCGCCTGCCACGACACCGTGGACGCGACGAAATTCGGCGCGTCCGTGCATGCGCCGGTCGACTGCACCGGCTGCCATGCCGACATCACGCAAGTCCCGCACGAGCCCGCGCCGGCGAAAGTCGATTGTGCCTCGTGCCATCCCGACGCCGTCGAGGCGTGGAATCACAGCCTGCACGCCAAAGCAGCGGCGTCGGGCAAAGGACCCGGGGCACAGTGCAAGGACTGCCACGGCTCGCCTCACGAGATCACCCCGATGCAGCGCGCGCAGATCCCGAAGACCTGCTCGAATTGCCACGGGCAGAAGTTCGTCATGCAGAAGGCCGGGCTGAGCGCACAGCCGGCGATCTCGTATCAGGAGAGCGTGCACGGGCTGGCGGTCGCAAAAGGCTCCACGCGCGCCGCGGTCTGCACCGACTGCCACGACTCGCACAATGTGCGGCCGGCAAACGACCCGCTGTCGGGCATTTTCAAGTTCAACGTCGGACGCACGTGCGGTCAATGCCATGCCGCCATCGCCGGCGAGTATCACGACAGCGTGCACGGCCAGGCGCTGGCACGCGGGAACGGCTCCACGCCGGTCTGCACCGACTGTCACGGCATTCACACGATCTCCGCGGCGGCGGATCCGTCCCGCGGGCCTCGCGCGAGCTGCAGCGGATGTCATGAAGGCGTCCGCCTGTCGCAGGAATTCGGCGTCGCGGCAACGCGTGTCTCCTCTTACGAGTCGAGCTATCACGGCCTGGCGCGCCGCCTGGGATCGGCGACGGCTGCCGATTGTGCGAGCTGCCACGGTGCGCATAACGTCCTCCCCTCCTCCGATCCGCGCTCGGCCATCCATCCCGCGAATCTCACGAAGACGTGCGGCAAGTGCCATCCGGGGGCGAAGGAAAACTTCACGCGCGGCAAGGTGCACCTGTCGGCGGGCGAGACCGACGACACCGGCTCGCTGATCAACACCTGGATCCGCCGCATCTACATCGTGCTGATCGTCCTGACGATCGGCTTCATGGCCTTCCACAACCTCCTGATCTGGTGGCGCAAGGCGCAGGCAAAACGGCGCGCCGCCGGCCGGGACGTGGTGCGCATGAATTTCAATCAGCGCATCCAGCACTTCATCCTGGTGATCAGTTTCGTAGTGCTGGTGATCAGCGGGTTCGCATTGGCGTGGCCCGATTCGATCCTGGCGCGCATCTGCGGCCCCGAGAACATCCGCCGCATGATCCATCGCGTCGCCGCCGTGGCGATGATCCTCCTCGGCATTTATCACCTCGGATACATGACCCTCACGCGCGAGGGGCGGCAGGGCCTGCGCGACTTCTGGTTCCGCTTCTCCGACGCCAAGGACCTGATGGACGTGCTCCGCAATCGCAAGCCGCACCGCGGACGCTTCGATTACGCCGAGAAGGCCGAATACTGGGCCGGACTGTGGGGCACGATCGTCATGGCCATTACGGGTCTGATGATCTGGTATTCGGTCGACGTGGCCACCTGGATTCCGCGCTGGTGGATCGACATCGCCACCACCGTCCACTACTACGAAGCCATCCTGGCCACCCTGGCCATCATCGTCTGGCACCTCTATCACGTGATCTTCGACCCTGACGTCTATCCGATGAACTGGGCATGGTTCGACGGAAGAGTGCCGGAGGAACACGGCTCTGCAGCCGAAGGGAAACACGATGAAGTCAACACCGCTATCGAGAAATCTGATCAGTGAGATCGGCATCGGCATTGCCGCGATCGGACTGGCGAATCTCGCCTTCCTGATCTATTTCGACACGACCGGGACGCACTCGAATCCGTATCTCGGGATCCTGACCTGGATCGTTGCACCGGCGATTCTCATCTTCGGCGTGGCGGTGTTCTTTCTGGGCATGTGGAGGGAGCGCCGGCGCCGGCGGACGATGGCGCCGGACCAGGTTCCTGAATATCCGCGCGTCGATCTCAATCAGAGGCGCACGCGCCTGGCCCTGATCTGGACGGCGCTGGGACTGATCGTCTTCGTGACGATGTCCGTGGTGGGCAGCTATCAGGTCTATCACTACACCGAGTCGGATGCGTTCTGCGGAACGATGTGCCACGAGGTCATGCACCCGGAGTACACGGCCTATCAGCAGTCGCCGCACGCGCGCGTCGGCTGCGCGGGATGCCATGTCGGTCCCGGCGCCGGATGGTTCGTGAAGTCGAAACTGTCCGGCGCGTATCAGGTGTACTCGGTGCTCGCCGAAAAGTTCCCGCGGCCCATTCCGTCGCCGGTCGAAAACCTCCGGCCGGCGCAGCAGACCTGCGAGCAATGCCATTGGCCGGAGAAGTTCTTCGGCGCGCAGCTGAAGGAATTCAACCATTACGCGTACGACGAACAGAGCACGCCGAAGAACGTGCGCCTGATCATCAAGACCGGCGGCGGCAGCCCGGCGGCCGGCCAGACCACCGGCATCCACTGGCACATGAACATCGCGAACGAGGTGACGTACGTGGCGGCGGACCCGCAGCGCCAGGTGATTCCGTGGGTGCGCGTGCGCAATCGCAAGACCGGCCAGGTCACGGAATACCGCGCTGAGGACGCGAAACTGACCGGCGCGCAGATCGCCGCCGCGCCGAAGCGGAGCATGGATTGCGTCGATTGTCACAATCGCCCCACGCACATCTACCGGTCGCCGGACGCATCGGTCGACACGTCACTGCACGCGGGACGCATCGACAGATCGCTGCCGTTCATCAAACAGCAGGCCGTGGCCGTGCTGGCGAAGGATTACACCTCGACGCCTGAGGCGGTGAGCTCGATCCGCGCCGATCTGGAAACCTATTACCGCGACAATCACGCCGAGGTCTATGCCGCGAAGCGGCCGCAGATCCTGCGCGCGGCGGCCGAGCTGCAGCAGATCTTCAAGACCACGCGCTTCCCGGAAATGAAGGTGGACTGGCGCACGCACGCCGACAACGTGGGCCACATGCGCACCCAGGGCTGCTTCCGCTGCCATGACGATCAACACGTCAGCAGCGACGGCAAGCGGATCAGCAAGGAGTGCGACGTCTGCCACACCGTGCTGTCCGAGGGCGGCGCCCAGGCGGCGTTCGAACACCCGGTCGATCTCGGTGACATGAGAGCTGTCAATTGTTCCGACTGCCACACCGGCGGCGGCATGTAAAAGAAAGGAAGGAGAGAAATGAAACTCAAAGTGACGTTGCTGGTTCTTGTGGTTGCACTTGCTCCGATGTCGTTCGCGGCCGACGGCGCCGCGGTCTACAAGGCGAAATGCGCGACCTGCCACGGCGCCGACGGCAAAGGCCAGAGCCCCATGGGCAAGAAGATGAACCTGCGCGACCTCGGCTCGCCGGAAGTGCAGAAACAGACCGACAAGGAGCTCTATGACTGGACGGCTGTCGGGAAAGGCAAGATGCCGGCCTACAAAGACAAGCTGTCGGTCGAAGAGATCAACGCCCTGGTCGCGCACATGCGGTCCTTCAAAAAGTAGGAGATCACGATGAAGCGTCTTGTAGTGATGGCACTGTGTTGTCTGATCGCCGCACCCGCGGCATTCGCCGGCGGCGGCCCCGACGGCGCGGCGATCTACAAATCCAAATGCGCGATGTGTCATGGTCCGGACGGCGCGGGCCAGACCACCATGGGCAAGAACATGAAGTTGCGCGATCTGCGCGCCGCGGACGTGCAGAAGCAGACCGATGCCGAGCTGATGAAATGGATCGCTGACGGCAAGGGAAAGATGCCCGCCTACAAGGCCAAGCTCAGCGCGGCCGAGATCGACGCGCTGGTGGGTTTCATCCGCAGCATCAAGAAGTAGACGACGCGAGCGGCGGGCGCTCCGCCCGCCGCTCGATCATCACCGTCAACAGGTTGGTGATCCCGCGTACACCGGCCACGCCGCGCACGGCGTTCTCCACGAGCTGCCTCTGAAACGCGGTAGCCACGTTGCCTTCGAGCGTCACCCATCCACCGGCGACACTCACGCCCGGCCGCTCGGGCGGCATGCGCGACAGGCATTCGAACATTTCGCGCAGCACGCGCTCGAGCGTCGCGTCGGTGCGGTAGTCGCCGATGGTCAGGCGCACTTCGATCTGATTCTGGATTCCGGTCACGCCGGCGACCATGCGCACGATTTCTTCGATGCAGCACTTGTCGGCGTACGTCGGCACCGCACCCTCGAGCGTCACCACCCCATTAGCGGCCGCGGAGATCCGCACGCGGCGCACATCCACGTCAGGGTGGTGTTGCAGTTCCTCGAGGATGGACTGGCGCAGTGTGCTCATGGCCGTGCCTCATGACGCGAAACGATTCACCGTCAGTACGGCGCAGTTGCTGTGTTGCACGACCTGTTGGTCGTGTTCGTCGCCGATGCCGAGCGCGATCAGGTCGACGCGCTCCTTGCGCGCGGTCTGCACCATCTCGTCGCGATTGAGGATCTCGACGTAACGCGCATCGTCGGCGTCCGCCAGCACGCCGGCGTAGGCGACCGCGGCGCGTCCGGCGGGCGTCAGCCGCTCGCCGGCGATCACCTGCATCGGCGCGTCGACCCGCGTCGACTGATGAACCGCGATCACCGGCACCGGCGCCTGGCGGATGACCGCCTCGGTCACCGATCCGAACAGCAGCCGTTGCAAGCCGGTCCGCCCGTGCGTGCCCATGACGATCAGGTCCGCACCCGTTTCGCCCACCTGCGACACGATCGTCGTGGCCGGGTCGCCGGTGAGCACGCGAATGTCGAACGGCACGGTGGCAGGGATGTGCGTTTCGGCGAAGGTCTGCAACTGCTCGCGCTCGAGGTCGCCGGGCGGCACGAACGCATCGACGTAAATGACGAGGAGGTGGGCGCGAAAGCGCTCGCCGAGGGCTGCGGCATAACGCAGCGCGTGCGCGGCGGGAGCACTGAAGTCCGTCGGCACGAGGATCAGTTTCGGCGTGAGCGGTTCCATGTCCACCTCCTCGTTCGTGAAGCGGACCTCGAAGCCCGCTGCGCACAAGGTAGGCGCGCTACGACCGGGTACGTATGACCGTCGTCATCGGAGCATGTGACGGCTGTCTCATCTCCGGCCGCGCTCCGGGATCACTCTCGGCAGTGCGATGCGGCAAGCGGATGTGGTCCTGATCCATCCCCCGAGCGTGTTCGATTTCCGCGAGCGCGCCATCGCGTACGGGCCGATCAGCGACGTCATCCCGTCCTCGTCCGTGTTCGAGATGTACCCGGTCGGCTTCCTGACGCTCGCGGCATATCTGCGGCGCCATGGCTACCGCGTGCGGATCGTGAACCTCGCGCTGCTGATGATGCGCAGCCGCCGCTTCGATCCGGAGCGATTCCTGCGCCGCCTGCATCCGAAGCTGTTCGGAATCGATCTGCACTGGCTCCCGCACGCGCACGGCGGCGCCGCGCTGGCCGCGCTGCTGAAACGTCTCCATCCCGAGACGCCGATCGTGTTCGGCGGAATCTCGGCGACGTATTTTCATCGCGAGCTCATCGCCGATCCCGCGGCCGACTTCGTCCTGCGCGGCGCCGTCACCGAGCCGTCGCTGCTGGCGTTGGTGCGGGAGCTCGACGGCGCGCGGCGATTCGAGACAGTTCCCGGATTGACGTGGAAGCATGACGGCCGGATATGCGTGAACGACGATCCCCCATCGCCCGCTTCGCTCGACGACTACGGCTTCGACCTCGGCATGATGGTCTCGGCGGTGGTCCGCGGTCTCGACTTCCGGACCAGCGTTCCGTTCGCAACGTGGTGGCGTCATCCGATCACGGCGGTGTTCACCGTGCGCGGCTGCGCGCGCCATTGCGTGACGTGCGGCGCGTCACGACCGGCATTCGGGTCCTTCATGCCCGGACAGTTCCCGATGTTGCGCAGTCCGGAAAAAATCGCGGAGCAGGTCCGGCAGCTGGCCGGGATCACCCGCGCACCGATCTTCTTCGTCGGCGATCTCCGCGACGGCGGCCATCGCTACGTACGCGAGGTGCTCGCCGCGCTGCGCCGGACGCCCGTGTCCAATCGCATCGTCTTCGAGTTCTTCCATCCGCCGGACGCGGAGCTCGTCGCGGACCTCGACGAGTCGGTCCGGCATTGGGGAGCCGAGCTGTCTCCCGAAAGCCACGATGAATCGGTTCGCGCACGGCTGGGCAAGGCGCACTACACGAACGCGCAGCTGGAAACAGCCATCGCGGCGATCCTCGGCTCGCGCTGCGAACAGCTCGATCTCTTCTACATGACCGGGCTGCCTGGACAGACCCGCGCGAACGTGCTCGCGACGGTCGACGCCATCGAGCGACTGTTCGAGCGCTTCGATCGCCGCCTGTCGGCGTTCATCACCCCGATGGCGCCGTTTCTCGATCCCGGCAGCGAAGGCTTCGAGCATCCGGAGACCCACGGCTACACGCTTTTCGCGCGCACGCTCGCCGAACACCGCGCGCTGCTCGAGCAGAACGACTGGCAGTCGATGCTCAACTACGAGACGCGCTGGATGTCCCGCGCGGAAATCGTCGAGGCCACGTCCTCGGCGATGTCACGGCTGGATGCGGTCAAAGCGCGACATGGCCGCGCCATCGACAAGACGGCGCTTTTCCCCGCGGGCGCGTTTCTGCGCAACTTCAGGATCGGAGGGATTGTGCGGCTGCTCGTGCGTGAATGCATCACGTGGCTGGGTAGCAGACGTCACACGGCCGCGGTCGCGCGCGAATTTACGTTGGGAGCCGTGAAGAAGAGGTCATCTGGAGGATTCATGCGCCGTCTCTCGATTCTGATCGTCGTTCTGTTCGCCCTGTCGTTCGTCGCCACTCCGCTGCTCGCCGAGGAAGCGCATTCGTGCGCCAAAGCCGAGAAGAGCTGCTGCAAGAAGGACGCGGAGTGCTGCAAGGACGCCGCTGCCGCCTGCTGCAAAGAAGCAAAGGCCTGCTGCGACGACAGCGCGTGCTGCAAAACCGCCGCTGATGGCACCCACCAGTGCTCGATGAAACACGCCGACGGAACTGCCTGCGCGTCGGCGACCTGCTGCAAGGACCACGGCTGCGACGTGAAGAAAACCTCGTAGCACCGGTACGGGTGACAGCGGTCACTCTCCAACGGCCGCGGCGCGCACGAGCAAGCTCGGCGCGCCGCGGTATTTTTGTTTCGAAAGGAGTGACCCATGTTCAAGAAGGTGCCGAAATACGCCGTGCCGAAATACGTCTCGTCGTTCCTGGTGGGCTTCACGGTCGGAGCCGGCGTCGCGCTGATGGTCGCGCCGATGACCGGCAAAAAGATGCAGCGCAAAGTGGGCGATGTCGCGGAAAAGGTGTTCGACAAAGTCGACGACCTGAAAGTGGTAGCCCGCCGCATGGCCGGTTAGCGGCCGCATGCGCATGTGATCGCGCGCACATCGAGCCGTGACTCCATCCACCTTTTCGCCCGCGTGCCGCGGGTAGTCTCTCAGCGTGACGACGGACGCTCTCGTATTCGAATATGCAGCAGTCGCGGGCACAGCCGAACGCCGCACGGCGTTGCCTTTCCTGATCGGACTGAACCACCGCACCGCGCCGCTCGACATACGGGAGCGTCTGGCCGTCCCGGAAGCAAAACTGGCCGAGATCACGCACGCGTTGACGCGCCTGCCGGGCGTGGACGGCGCCTGCGTGATCTCGACCTGCAACCGCGTCGAAGTGGTGGTCTCCTCGGCCGATGACGTGGTCGACAGCATCATCGACTGGCTCTCGCGGCATGGCTGCACGCCGCGCGAAAGGCTGGAGCCGCATCTCTACATCCGCCGCGGCGGCGAGGCGGTCACGCACCTCTTCCGCGTCGCTTCCGGCCTCGACTCGATGGTGGTCGGCGAGCCGCAGATCGCCGGCCAGGTGAAGAAGGCCTTCGGCGCCGGCGCGCTCGACCCGATGCTGCAGCAGCTCTTCGAGCAGACCATGCACGTGGTCAAGAAAGTGCGCTCGCAGACCGGCATCGGCGAGCACGCGGTCTCGATCCCGTACGCCGCCGTGGAACTGGCCAAAAAGATCTTCGGCGAGCTCGATGGCGTGCGCGTACTCCTCCTCGGCGCCGGCGAGATCGGCGAGCTGACCGCCGAGCACTTCGCGAAGCAGAGCGTCGAGCAGATCTTCGTCGCCAACAAGACCTACGAGCGCGCGGTGGAGCTTTCGGCGCGCTTCGGCGGATCGGCGGTGCAGTTCAACGCCTTCGAAGACCAACTCGCGGAGTGCGACATCGTCATCGCCTCCACGGCCGCACCGCACTACGTGATCGAGGCGGCGCAGGTCCAGCGCGCGCTCGAGGCGCGCAGCCAGCGCGGCCTGTTCCTCATCGACCTGGCCGTGCCGCGCAACATCGATCCGGCCATCGAACGCATCGACGGCGCGTATCTGTACGACATCGACGACCTGCAGCAGGTCGCGGACGCGAATCGCGAGCGCCGCCGCTGCGAGGCCGCGCGCGCCGAGGAGATCGTGGCGGGCGAGGTGCGCTCGTTCCACCGCCGCATCGACAGCGAGGACGCCACCCCGACCATCGTCGAGCTGCGCGCACGCGTCGACGGGATCCGCGCGGTGGAGCTCGAGAAATGCCTCCGCAAGCTCGGCCCGATCAGCATCGAGCAGCGGCAGTCGGTCGAACGCTTCGCCACGCAGCTGACCAACAAGATCCTGCACCAGCCGATCGTCGAGCTGAAAAAGAACGAGAGCATGCGCCGCACCATCCGCATGATCTTTGGACTGGAACGATGAGCACGGTCCGCATCGGTACGCGCGGCTCACCTCTGGCGCTCTGGCAGGCCAACGAGACGGCACGCCTGCTGCGCAATGCCGGCTTCGAACCGCAGATCGTGACCATCCGCACCACCGGCGATCTCCGCCGCGACGTTTCGCTGGCCACCATCGGCGGCAAGGGTCTCTTCGTCAAAGAACTCGAAGAGGCGCTCGACCGCCACGAGATCGACGTCGCGGTGCACAGCCTCAAAGACGTCCCGTCGATCCTCCCCGGCCGCTTCGAGCTGTTCGGATTTCTCGAGCGCGGCGATCCCCGCGATGCCTGGCTGCAACCGGACGGCTTGGCGATCGACGCACTGCCGGCGGGCTCCGTGATCGCCACGAGCGCGCCGCGCCGCCGCGCGCAACTGCTCGAGCAGTATCCGCATCTCCGCGTCGAGGCCATCCGCGGCAACGTGGAAACGCGCATCGCGAAAGTGCAATCGCGCGCGTACGACGGCCTGGTGCTCGCCAACGCCGGACTGATCCGCCTCCGGCTCGAGGACAGGATCGTCAGCACGTTCGACGTCGAGGCGATGATTCCTGCCGCTGGCCAGGCCATCGTCGCGATGGAGGCTCTGCGCGACAGCACGCTGGGGCGCGACGCGGCGGCGGCAATCAACGAAACACGCAGCGCGACCGCCGCGACGTGCGAACGCGGCGTGCTGCAGCAGTTCGGGACGCAGCTCGATTGCACGTCGTGCATCGCCGTGCACGCGACCTTCGATCGCGAGATCACCATCCGCGCGTTCGTGGCCGATCTCGATGGCACTTCGTCCGTGCGCGTGACGCAACACGGCACGGATGCCGATGCGCTGGTGCAGTCCGTGGCGGACGAGCTGCGCGATCGCGGCGCGCTTCCGCTGCTCGAGAGGAGAGCTTCATGACAGGCAAAGTGTTTCTCGTCGGCGCCGGACCAGGCGATCCCGCGCTGCTCACCATGCGCGCGGCCGAGCTGATCGCCGCGGCGGACCTGATCGCCATCGACGCGCTGGTCTCCCCTGAGATCGCCGCGCTCGTGCCGCGCGAAACGGATGTGGTGTTCGTCGGCAAGCGCGCCGGCAAGCACGCCATGCCGCAGGATGAGATCAACGAGCTGCTCATCGAGCAGGCGCGGAAAGGAAAACGCGTGGTCCGCCTGAAAGGCGGCGATCCGTTCGTGTTCGGCCGCGGCGCGGAAGAAGCGGAAGAGCTCACCGCGGCCGGCATTCCGGTGGAGATCGTTCCCGGCATCTCGTCCGCGATCGCGGGACCTGCGTACGCGGGCATTCCGGTCACGCATCGCCGCTTCGCCACTTCGCTCACGATCGTCACCGCGCACGAGTCGGAGGAATCGACCGGCATCGCGTGGGACTCGCTCTCCGAGCGCAATGGCACGATCGTGTTCATGATGGGCCTCGGCAATCTGCCGCTGATCGTGAGCCAACTGCGCGGCCACGGCGTCGATCCCGACAAGCCGATCGCCGTGATCTCCAAGGCCACCACACCGCGGCAGCGCACCGTGCATGGCACGCTCGCCACCATCGTGCGGCGCGTCGAAGAGGCCGCGCTCGAGGCTCCGGCCGTGATCGTGGTCGGCGACGTGGTCACGCTGCGCCACTCTCTGGAGGTCCTGGCATGACGCCGTTCGAGCCATTTCGTTTCAAAGCGATCGAGCCGATCCGCATGACTACGCCGCAGGAGCGTGCCATCGCGCTCGAGCGCGCCGGATACAACGTCTTCCAGCTCGCCGCGCGCGATGTGGTCATCGATCTGCTCACCGACTCCGGCACCGGCGCGATGTCGTCGGCGCAGTGGTCGGCGATGATGCGCGGCGACGAGTCGTATGCGGGCAGCGAGTCGTTCTACCGCTTCGAGCGGGTGGTGCGCGACCTGACCGGATATCAGCACGTCCTGCCGACGCATCAGGGTCGCGCGGCGGAGCGGATCCTCTTTCAGGCGCTGCTGCAGCCGGGCGACGTGACGCTGAACAACATTCACTTCGATACCACGCGCGCGAACGTGGAGTTCGTCGGCGCCGAGGCTCGCGATCTGGTGGTCGACGCCGCGCGGGTGCCGTCGCTGCTGCATCCGTTCAAAGGGAACATGGACGTCAACGAGCTCGATCGCGTGCTTGCGGAGGAAGGCGATCGCGTGCGGCTGGTGATGGTCACGATCACCAACAACTCCGGCGGCGGTCAGCCGGTGTCGATGGCGAACCTGCGCGCGGTGCGCGAGGTCTGCACGTATTACGGCAAGCCGTTCATCCTCGACGCGTGCCGCTTTGCGGAGAACGCCTGGTTCATCCGCCAGCGCGAGCCCCGCTTCGCCAATCGCTCGCCGAAATCGATCGCGCAGGAGATGTTCGCGCTCGCGGATGGCTGCATCGTTTCCGCGAAGAAAGACGGGCTGGCGAACATCGGCGGCTTCCTGGCGCTGAACGACACCGCGCTCGCGGAGCGTTGCCGCAACCTGCTCATCCTCACGGAAGGATTCCCGACCTACGGCGGATTGGCCGGATACGACATGGAGGCGATCGCCACCGGCCTCGAGGAAGTGGTGGAAGAGACGTACCTCGCCCATCGCATCGCGTCCGTCGAATCGTTCGCGGCGCGCTTGCTCGCTGCCGGAGTGCCGATCGTGCAGCCGGCGGGAGGGCACGGCGTGTTCGTCGATGCGCGCGCACTGCTGCCGCACGTCGCGCCGCTCGACTATCCGGGCGTGGCGTTCGTGAATGCGCTGTACGTCGAGTCCGGCGTGCGCTCGTGCGAGATCGGCAGCGTGATGTTCGGCAAAGGCGATCACCCCGCACCGCTGGAACTGGTGCGTCTGGCCATTCCGCGGCGGCTGTATTCAGATGCGCAACTTCGGTACGCCGCCGAGTCGGTGATCGGAGTGGCCGCCCGCGCGGAAGAACTGGGCGGCTATCGGATGACGTATCAGCCGCAGTATCTGCGGCACTTCACGGCGCGATTCGA
>CAMPKJ010000062.1 GCA_946887105.1 uncultured Acidobacteriota bacterium
CGGTTCGAATCTCCGGAGAGCGGCGGTAGCAAGCGCCACGGCGGATGCCGCGCCCGTGCGCACGATCGTGGTCCTGCTCGGGCGTTTCCTGGCGCTCGTCGCGCTCATCGCGCTCGTCCTGCTCGCGTTCCTGATCGGCGGCCTCCTGCTGCAGGTGCTGCATGGCTACTACGACTTCGAGCCCGGTCTGTACCTGCGCATCCTCTTCGGATGGAACCTCGCCGAGCACGTCCTGCTCGCGGCATTCGCGATGACGGTGCACGTGCTCGTGAACCACAAATACGTCGGACACGTGGTCGTGCTGCTCGCCACCTTCATCAATTACGCAGCGGCGTCCGGAACCCACCATCTGCTCATCTACAACAGCGGCCCGAGATTCATGTACTCGCAGATGAATGGCTTTGGACCGTTCGTGGAGCCATTCGTCTGGTTCAAGCTCTATTGGGCGGCGTGGGCGATGCTGCTCGGCGTCGTGGCGATGCTCTTCTGGGTTCGCGGGCCCGAGCTCGGGATCCGTCAGCGGCTCGCGACCGCGCGTGCACGCTTCAGCGCGCGAACCGCGCGTTTCGCCGGACTGGCAGTCGTGCTCATCCTCGGCATCGGCGCATTCATCTTCTACAACACGAACGTATTGAACACGTACCTCCCGCCGCAGAAGGCGGAAACGCCGCAGGCCGAATACGAGCGCCGTTACGCGCGGTACGCGGATCTGCCGCAGCCTGTGATCGCCGGCGCGGAGCTGCATTTCGAGATCGATCCCGAAGCGCCAGCCGTCGATACGCGCGGCTCGTACCGGCTCGTGAACCAGAGCGGCGTGCCGATCCGCACCGTGCACGTCCAGACGCCGAGCGGCCGTGATTACGAAGTGCGATCGATGACGTTCGACCGCGGCTCGAAGGCCGAGGTGGTCGATCTGGAACATGGGTACCGGATCTTTGCGCTCGAGCGTGCGCTGGCGCCGGGCGCGTCGATGCGGTTCACGTTCGACGTGGCGTTCCGCCCGCGCGGTTTCCGTCACGGCGGCGGGCAGACGATGGTCGTCCGCAATGGCTCCTACTTCGACAGGCGTCTGCTTCCGTTCATCGGCTATCAACCGGGGTTCGAGGTTTCCGGCGAGGACGAGCGGAAGCGCTACGGCCTGCCGCCGAAGCCGGCCATGCCGGGACCCGGCGACGCCGCGGCAAGGCGGTATCAGAGCGCGTTTCGCGACGGCGAACGACTGCACGTCGAGACGATCGTCGGCACGGCTGCCGATCAGATCGCGATTGTCCCGGGAATGCTGCGCCGGAGCTGGACGGACCCTTCGGCAGGCTCAGGGGGCCGCCGCTATGTTCACTACACCTCGCGCGTCCCGGAGACATTCGCCGCGTCCGTGTTCTCGGCAAAGTACGCGGTGCACGAGGGACGGTGGAACGATGTTGCGCTGCAGATCTTCCACCACCCGCCGCATCGCGCCAACCTCGATCGGATGATGGCGGCGATGAAGGCGGCGCTCGACTACTACACGTCCGCATTCGGGCCGTATCCGTACCGCGAGCTGCGCGTCATCGAGGTCCCGCCGTACAGCTTCAACGGCCGCGCGTTCCCTTCCGCGATCGGGCTCGCGGAAGCGAACTTCATCACCCGCACCGGGCCGGGTCTCGTCGACCTGACGTTTTTCGGGACGGCGCACGAGACTGCGCATCAGTGGTGGGGTGGACAGGTCCGGCCGGCATACGCGAAGGGACGCTCGTTCGTGTCCGAGTCGCTTGCGAACTACAGCGCCATGCTGGTGACGGAGAAGGTCCTCGGCCCGGCCGAAGTGCGGCGCGTCTACGACTACCAGATGAACCGCTACCTCGTGCAGCGTGGCGAAACCGGCCGTGACGTTCCGCTGCTCGTGGTCGACGGCCATCCACACGTGTCGTACGGCAAAGGCGCCGTGGCGCTGTACACGTTGCGCGAGCACATCGGCGAGGAGGCGCTCCATGGCGCGCTGCGCCGCTTTCTCGAGAAGTACCGTGGATCGGGACCGCCGTATCCGACGTCACTCGATCTTTATGCGGAATTGCGCGCGGCCACGCCTCCCGCCCTGCACCCTCTGCTCACTGACCTGTTCGAAACGATCACGCTGTGGGACGTGAAGACGCAGAGCGCCGCTGCCCGCCGGCTGCCTGACGGAAGGTACGAGGTCACACTCGAGGTCATCGCGCAGAAGGTACGGGCCGACGGCATCGGCGCCGAAACTGTGACCCCGATGAACGACCTGATCGAGGTCGGCGTCTTCGCGCCCGAAAACAACGAGCCGCTGTTCGTCACGCGACATCGCATTCGCAGCGGCAGGCAGACCGTTCGTATCATCGTGCCGCAGCAGCCATCACGTGCCGGCCTCGACCCGTATCGCAAGCTGATCGAACGCGAGCGGGACGACAACGTGGTGGACGTGGAGACCGGGGGTTGAATCGCGTCCGCTTCAGCAACGTGCTTTCGCCCGGGTGGCAGTCGCCTGACGGCCACCCTGAAACCCTGTCATCCGACGGGATTGATGTCGTCGACGAAGATCAGCAGGTCGGCCATCGTGAAATCGCCGACCTTTTGTGACGGCAGCGTCGGCGTCCAGCCTGGCTTCCGCGCCATCCAGGAGCTCGCGTCGGCGGCGAGCAGACCGATGAAGACCTCTCCAACGATCCGGCTGCCGACCGGGCCGAGGCGGCGGCCGCCGCCGCGGATCTCCGCCTCCTTGAGGATGTAATACCAGAGCGGTGACTCGACGTGCAGGTTGTGCTGCGCGGCGACCGCGCCGTCGGGACCCTTGGCGATGTCCTTGGGATCGAGCGGCGTAAAGCCCATGAATCGCGCCACGCTCTGTCCCGGCGGTAGCCCGACGCGCTTACCGCGGAGGAGATTGCGCACCGCGAGTGAGCTCGGCGGCGGGACGTTCGGCAGATTGCCGAGCGTGGGCGCGAGCAGCGGATCCAAGCGGCGGCTCAGGCCGGGTTTTCTACCACCGCCGACGTCGAAGAAGCGCCGCCAGTCGATGATCCAATCGCTTGGCGTCGGGACGTCGTTCCCGTTGCCCGACAGCCCGGTGAATTGGAACAGCAACGAAAGGAAGGCCGGAGCGACGCCACCATCTTCGGGCGTGAACACGCGGTTGTAGTCGTACACCTCACGAACCATGCTGTGGCCGAGTCGATACGCGGCGACGGAGAACTCCACCGGCATGTATGGCTCCGGTGCCTGCTGCTCCCAGAGATAGAACTCGCGGCCCTGATCGAGAATCTCCTGCAGCACCTTTCCGTCACACAGCCGCCCCACGAAGTCGTGGAGCACGATCCACTGGTAGTGCCAGATCACCAGATCGCGCGCCTCGTCGAACACGCTCTTACGGATCGGCGACTCCTGCACGATTCGTCCGGCGGTGATCTCGTCGACGATCTTGTTATGAAACTTGAGAAACGCGAGATGCAACTGCTGCACGACGAGGTTCTCGTCGTTGCGCGGGTCGCCGATGAGCGCGAACTTGTTTGGGCCGCGCGGCAGATCGTTCGGCAATCCGGCGGGAACGTTTGGGTCGCCGCCCTGCCGGGTCGAGCCGATGAGAAAGTGGTCGCCCTGCCGTTCGTACAGGTACGGCTGCGACACGCGGCCGGAGCCGTAGAGGCAGTCGAGATCGAGCGCCGGCGTCCGGAAATTGCGGGTGGACAACGGATCGACGATCTTCTCCTGCAGGGACGTCGTATCGAACGTGACGTCGTGATCGACGAACTGACCGAAGTAGGTGAAGCCCGCGGGGATGTCGGGATTGTCGCCCGCGGGATCGCTCGGCTTCGGGTCGACCATCGCGTTGCCCAACGCGACGAGCGCGTCGTCCGAGGCGTTGAGCGGCGTCAGTTCGCCGAAGAGCCGTCCGAATTTTCCCGTCGGCGCGAACTTGCCCGGCGGCTGCTTGTCCTCGTTGCGCGTGTACAGATACTGCGATCCGTGGTGACCGCCGCCCCCCGCATGCGCGACCGACGGGCAGAGCACGTGCGGCGGGAGGTTCCGTTCCTCGTTCCGCATGCCCCATGCGTGAAAGCTGATTCCCGGCGCCGGCTGCGGAGCCTTCGCGGCCGGTTTGCCGTTTGCGTCCTCGGTCTTCTCATGTGCCATCCAGACCCCCTCGTCCATGGGAGGGCCGCCAACGGAACTTTCTCTCTGGCACGGCTCGAAGGGCGCGCATGGCCACGACGTTGGCGTCCACCTCTTGGTATTCGTGTAACCTTACGTCTCTCCATTAGTAAAACTTGTGCGGCAGGCGTTTCAGGGAACGGCGCGGTTGTGTCCCTCTAACGTCTGCGATGAGGAGTTGCGCAATCGCGAGGCTGCGAGGGTTCTTCGAACCGTTGACGGGCGCGTTCATCGTCGCCGCTGCGACGATTGCGCTTCTGACGGCGCGGCACTTCGAGCCCTGGTCGCAGTCGCCGGTCGGAAAACTCGCATCGATTTTCTCCACGAAGAATGGGCGGCCGATCGAGCCGCGTTTGAGCGGCGGAATGGAATGGGCGCCGTTCCATCCGCCCCACCTCGAAAGCGCATCAATCGCTCCCGCGAATCATCGCGGCCCTGACGACGACTCGTCGCACGTGAACGGCGTCGCGCTGCTCCTGACGGGCAAAACGGCACAAGCACTGTCGAAGCTCGAATCGGCTGCTTCGTCGAACGATCCAGCAGCGTGGAACGATCTCGCCGTTGGGTTGCACGAGGCGGCGTTGCGTTATGGCGCACCGGAGCAGATCGCGCAAGCGCTCGCCGCTGCAGACCGCGCGCTCGTGATCAATCCCAACTACGCGGAGGCGCTGTTCAACCGGGCGCTCATGCTTCAGCGCCTCGGCTTCCGGGACGACGCGCTCATCGCATGGCAACGCTACGTGGAGGTGGACGCTGCGAGCGGCTGGGCTGTCGAGGCGCGGTCGCACATCGCCGCGTTGGCCCCACAAGAGCCGTTTCAGGCTCAGCTCGACCGGCAGTACGACGCGGTGTTCCGCGACCCGGCCGTCGCGGAGGCGCTCACCGCGCGCGATCCGTTCGGCGCCCGCGGCGCTTGCGTGAAGGTCGTCCTCGGCCGTTGGGGTCATGCTTTGCTTCGCGGTGACGAGCGCGAAGCCGAACGGCACCTGCAGGTCGCACGGCGTCTCGCGGTGCCGGTCACGCGCAATGGCGATCACCTCGTCGAGCGTGCGATCGCCGCGATCGATGCCACGGATGGGGACGCGCGACTCGACCTCGCGACCGCACACGCGACGTACTTCGACAGTCTCTCTGGCGATCCCGGTACGGCTGAATCACCGTTGCGCCACTCCGCCGCACTCTTCGCGCGGCACAACAGTCCGATGCAGCTTGCCGCCCTGCTCTTCGCAGCCTCCAGCGTGCATGTGCAGGGCCGCCCCGACGAAGCGTCTGCGCAATATGAAAGCCTCCTGCGAATCGCCACGGCCTCCGAATATCCGGCCTACCGCGGGCTGCTCCTCTGGTCGCGCGGGTTGAACCGCGAATCGAAAGGCGAGTGGGGCAAGGCGATCGAGCTCTTCGAGGAGTCGCGGACGCTGTTCGAGAAGGTGCGGGAAAACGGCAACGCCGCGATGATGCGCGGCCTGCTCGCAAACGTCTACGACCGCATCGGAGACCCGGCTCGGGCCTGGGAGCAGCGCGTGAGCTTTCACGATGATCTGGGCGTCCGTGCCGATGAGGCACACTCGGAGGGCGTCGCGTCGATCGCCGGGGCCGCGATTCTGCGCAACGACTGGCACACGGCGCTTTCCTTCCTGTCGCTCCGTGCAGCAATGCTGGAGCGGATGAACTACGACACCTCACTCGCCGATACGCTCTTTCTCCGATCGGTCGTCCGCGATCGCATGCAAGATCTCGCGGGCAGCCGGGCCGATTTCGCCGCGGCGCGGAAGCTCGCGCGCGCCGTGAACGACCCGGCGTATCGCGTCCGTCTCCGCGCCGCGGAGCGGCGCGCCGAGGCCATGTTCGCTTCGACGTCGCCACAGCAGGCGGATGCGCTGCTCTCCGAAGCGATCGAGTTCCAGACGACCCGCGGCGATCCGCATGCGGTGCCCGGGCTGTTGTTGCAGCGGGCACGCCTGCGCCGTGCGGCCGGAAACGCGGCGGGAGCAATGGCGGACGTCGAGCGCGGGATCACGGACCTCGAGCGGCAACGCGAGTCGCTGCCGAGCGGCGAGGCGAGATGGGGCGCGTTCCACAGCGCTGAAGAGCTGTTCGAAGTCGGTGTCGGGCTTGCGATGGACCGGGATGACGCGGAGGCGGCATTCGCGTTCGCCGAGCGAGCACGAGCGCGCGCGCTGCTCGATTCGTATGGCCGCTCGCCGGCCCTCGACGTCCGCAAGCTGCCGGCGCGGACGGTCGTCATCGAGTACGTCGCATTGCCGGAGCGCCTGATCATCTTCACGGCCGGCGCCGCGGGTCTGCATGCGGTGGCGATCGATATTTCACGGGCAACGCTGGCGCGGGAGATCGAGGAGTTCGCGCGGGCCGTGCGGGACGGCTCGCCCGAACCGCCGCTGTACCGGCGCCTCATCGAGCCGATCGAGCCGCGGCTTCGCGGCGCCGCCAGGATCGCTTTCGTCGCCGACGCAACGACCACCAACGTTCCGTTCTGCGCGATCCGTAACGGCGCCGGCGCGTACCTGCTCGAGCGGTTCGCGGTGGTGAGCACGCCGAGCGCCGCGGCATTCGCGGCGATCGCCGACCAACGCGGCGAAGCGATGCGGCCGCGCACCGCCTTACTCGTCACGGCTGCCGAAGCGAACGGTGACTCCGCGGCGCTGGCGTTCGTGGAGAGCGAGGCGAAGTGGATCGCAAGCGAGTACGCCGAACCAATTCCGATCGCTGACGTCCGCGAGCTTGCCGCGCACGCCGCGGCGGCGGACGTCATCCACTTCGGCGGCCACGGCCTCGGCGATGAGCGCGGCCTGGAGCCGGCCTCGCTGATCGTCCGGAAGGACGGCCGAGAGTACCGCCTCACTGTTCCCGAGATTGCCAAGCTGCGCCTCCGGCCTGGAACGACCGTCGTGCTTGCGGGCTGCGGCACGGCGCGCGGCGAACGTCGCGCGGCCGAAGGCGTGATCAGCGTCGCGCACGGGTTCCTCGCTGCGGGCGCGGCCTCAGTCATCGCGACGCAGTGGCCGATCGAAGATGCCGACGCGGCGAGGTTCTTCCCGCGTCTTCACCGCGCGCTCGCCCAGGGCCTGCCGCCGGCCGAGGCTCTGCGCCAAGCGCAACTCGAATCCATCCGCCGAGGAGACGTGCCGCCCTCCCTATGGGCGGCCATTCAGGACATCGGAAGCTGAGCGAAAGGAGAGAGGATGCCCACTTACTATCTCGCAGGTCTCATGTACATCAACGGGTGCCGCGGGGATGACCGGCGCGTGCTGATCCCGGACGGCAGCAAAGATCCGGAGATCCAGCCGCCGCTGGACGCCACTCTGCTCGTTGCAAAGGACGACTGGAGGGCGGACACATTCAGCACCGCGTGGCGCCCCCGCACGCTCATGGTGGACGGGCAGCCGAAGGACTTCTTCGAGTTCGTCCTGAAGAAGCGCTCGCGCATCAGTCTGCCCTATTCGGGCGGCGCGCAATGCTTCAAACTCGACACTGGTTTGCCGCGAGCCCAGAACGCGGACTTCGAACCGGACCTCGAAGCCCCCGACACGATCGCGGAGATCGAGATCGAGGCGGGAACGTTGACGGCGCGCTCGCTTGGCGACGTGCCGATCGTGGAATGGGCCATTGACGATCGCGACAAACGAGCCGAGGTGACGATCACCGCCACCGTCCTCGACGGCCGGAAGCCCACCGGCGAGGTGCACACGCTCACGGTCAGGGGCGAGGCCACGGTCGTGTTCGTGCACTCGGCGGGTCTCTATGCCGAAGCCCGGCCGCCGTTGGAAGAGATGCCGCAGAGTGATACATGGCACAGGGTCTGGGGCGATCCTCCGACATCCGATTCAAAGCCCACGCCGCCCTACGACTACAAGGGCGCGAAGCTGTATTCGAAGATTGCACGCGGCCGCAACGTGGACCCGCAGAAATTCACCGCCAACCGGATCGCCAACCACCCGCAGCCGAACATTCCAAACCACCATCAGCCCGGTGCCCTGAAAGGAATGGCCAATCAGCCCGGTTGGACGAACTCCGATCCCGTATGGTGCTGCCTGTGACGTTGGCCGCACGCCCCTACGACACCAGCCGCCATTTGGCGGCTGGTGCTAAACACGGAGATTTCAGGAAGGACTCAGCGTCAACCGCGCTTCTTCGGCTTCAGCGATTCCGGGATCTCGCTTTCGAAACGCCAGTCGGCGTTGCACTTGGAGAACACCGCACCCCAGTAAGAGCGAAGGTCGTCGAACGACGGTAGACGCGAATCCCGCTGTTCGTCGAGCGCCCGAGGAACGATCACCGTGATGCGCGCGCCGCCGAAATCCGGCAGGCTTCGAAACTTCGCCACATTCCCGACGTCAGACGTCAGATCGCGGTGCGTCAGCTTGATCATCTCCCCTAGGGGGTTGCGCTCGCATTCCTCGATCATGTCGCTGACGTAAATGACATGCACCGGCCCCTTCTTCGCATCCTCCAGATCCTCGATCTTGCGCGAGATGTGGGTGAGGGTACCGAGGATGCAACTGCGCAAGTCGTTTTGCGGCCGCGGGAGAACATGGCGCTCGCGGCAGGCTTTCTTCGTACGCTCGTCGTTCCAGTTGATCGAGCAATAGAGATCGAAGATCTCCTTGCTGACCTCTGCCTTCAATCGGATCAGGTCCGCCTGCGCCCGATTTCTCTGACTGCGATTCGCTGCGCGCACGAACTGGTGTTCGCGAAATGGCACCGCGTGCGGATCGGACTGGATCGCGTAGACGTACAACGTGCTGCCGTCACGCATTCCCTGAATGATCGCATTGGAGGTCTCGATCACGCGGTCAATCTGCAACTGTGTGAGACTGCTGGTGACGTCGACGAACAGCAACGTCGTCCGAGGCCGCCAAGGCTGCGTCGATTTTGCCGGCGACTGCGCACCGTCGCAATTCATCGCAATGGCGATAGAGATCAACGTAAAAGCAATCGTTCGCCCGATCATTTCCGTCCTCTCCCGAATTTGAGGCTGCGGCCCATTGTGGTCTCCTGGACGCCGGCGGCGATCCACTGCTGCAGGACGTCCTTGCAGTGGACGTACAGGCTGCGGTGCGGCTCCAGCTTCTGTGGCATCGTGAAGCCCCGCCAGTAACCGTGCATGTAGATGCTGAGCGCAGTGGGGTCAACACTTGCCTCGCGCGTGGTCGCGCGCTCGATCTGCTGACCGAGGAATGTCGCCTCGGATGCGGAGATGCCGTGTTTCTCTCTCAGACGATCGATCCTCCAGCCTCGCCAGATCGAAAGAACACGAGCCATCCAGAGCTGTCCGAAACGTTGGATCCGCTTCCAGCCGACGGAGAAACAAATCCCGCCAATGAGCGGCAGCGTGATTGCGAGCGCGATGAAAGAGCGGTTCGTCCAGAGGTCAACGACGCGGCGCTGTTCACGTTCCTTCGCAACCTCGGCATCCGTCGGCGTTGCTCGAAGGCTCTCGTCCTGCGTGGCGAGGAGCGATTGCTGACTCGCGCGCAGTCTGCCGACGCTCCACAAACCGCCCAGCATCAGCGCAAACGCGAGGACAAAGAACGTACGGCGAAGCCATTTGAAGAGCAACGCGAACCGCGGATCTTCCGGTGCGGCCTCGATCGAGCTGAGGAAGTAGTCCGTGACGATCTTGAAGAAGATGCCGAGACAGGCGATGCCGATGGCGAGGATGATCGGTTGCCACAGATGTTGAATGACACCGGCCCAATGCTCGGAGAAGATGTCGCCGAGCAGGATCGTTTCGTCGCTGTCTTCCATCTGGTAAGACACCGGCATGTCGAACCCTTCCGCGACCAGCGATAGCGACAGCGGCATGTCTGAGAGGATGAGGATCAACGCGATCAGCACGTAAAGCGCGCCCGTAACGATCGAGAACTCCTGCGGGTCCCTCCTCCGCCGCGTCTCGAGATCGGCCAACTCGCCGCGGGTCTGTTCGAGATCCAACGACGTCCGCTCGATCCTCTGCTGACAAGCCGTGGCCCGAGACTCCGCGCGTGTCTTCCGACGATTCAGCTCGAAGGCGAGTCGATGATTGCGATCGGCGTCGTGCGCCTGAATCAGCTTTACGCCCTCGTCCGGTTGTTGGCCGGTGGCGCCGTCCGTCCATCCGACATACCAGAGCTTCTCATCGTAGGTCGCCGTCGGCCGCGGCCCTCCCAATTCACCAGAGCCAGCACTCTTCGCGATTGACGGGAACTTGCCGTCCCACATCGGCTCCGAGTCCTGGAGGATCTTCTCGAATGCCTTCGAATCCATCACGTGCTCCTCATCCGTTTCTCGCCTCAGCGGCGATTCGGGTTACGGCCGGCTCGACGGTCTTCGCGACATCGAAGGCTGCGCGCAGGTCGATCATCAAAGTCTCGATGCGGCTGTTGAGCTCCCAGCTCGCGCGGTGGTGCTGGAACTCCAGCGCCTCACGCCGGGCGACGAGCTGCGTCAGACGGTTCTCGATCTCCGCCCGTTGATTGGCGAGCCGCGGCAGGTCGGCCACTTCGAGACTCGAGCTCGTGCGGACCATCTCGCGCTCCGTCTCGTTGATCTCTGCCGCGAGGTCGAGCGACTGGCGGTGCTCGTCCGGCGCGGCCTCGGCGTCGGTGAGAATGGCCAGACTGATGTCGAATGGCACGGACGGCGGCGCCGATCGCTGGCCGCCGAGGAAGCGTCGATACCACGCGTCGGAGTTGCCGTTGTCGACGTAGAGCCCGGGGAACTGCAGAGAATCGATTCGATCGCGATCCTCTTTCGCTTTCTTCAGCGCTTCGCGGGCTTCGGAGATCGCGTATGTATCCTCCAGGTCCGGCTCAGTGATCGACCTTGCCTCCGCGATGGTCCTGAGGCATTTGTCGCGATCGCGCTCGAGCCGGTCGATGTCGTAGAAGATTCCGCGATAGACCACGCCATGCGCAACGGCGAGACAGCTCAGGAGCATGAAGATCGCAATCGGTGCCCATACGCCCTGCACCGCGTCGATATGAACCATGGCGTAGACGAGCGCTCCCACCAGCACAACCGGGATCAGAAGAAACTCCCAACCGACCTTCCAGGAGGCGCGCCGCACAGCTTGATCCGCCACTTCCTCGGACCGCCGGTCGATGATCTTGATGACGTACATGACAAAGCTCGATGTCATGAGCAGTGCGAGCACGGTTCCGATGTAGGTGGCTACGATCGACGCAGGAACGGTATTCGGATTCGTCTGGCCCCCACCCGCCGGCACGTGGTGCGCAGAAGCCGCGAGAAGGCACATGATCGCACCCGTGATCATCACGTAGGGTAATGACGCGATCAGTTGCACGTACGCGCCGCGACGGACCTCGGGAATGGTGGCCGAGAGTTGCGCGTCGAGGGCTTGATTGCCGGGCGGCCTGCCCTTGGTCTTGCGCGGCTTTCTACGCGCTTCGCGTCGCCATTCGGGATCGAACCGCTGCAAGAGCCAATCGACACCGACGACGAAGGCACCAAACAACACGGCACCGATGAAGAAGACGATCAGGCTGACCACGAAAACGACGCCGATGCTCCAATCGCTTGGAAACCCAGCCACCGTGGAGCGAACGGCACCGAGGATATGAGCCAGTGGTGCCTTGTCGTTGCTCAGCGTCGGGAGCAGCAGCGCAATCGTCGATCCGATCGCGGCGAACGAGCCGTATCCCACCCACAGGAGAAAACCCGCAACGGTTCGCGTGATGTTGCGCCGAATGAGTGGCGCTGCACGGTCGCGGGCCTCCTTCAGCCGTTCGTCCAGCTCCCTGAGCCTCTCCCCGAGGATCTGAACGCGCCGGTCGATCTCCTCCGATTGTTTCTTCCAGACGTCGTGCTGCTCCAGCTTCGCAGCCTTCGCCTCTTCGGTCAGACGATCCTCGGCTGAGCGGACGCGGTTGTTCGACTGGTCGAGCAGGCGCTTGAACTCCTCGCGTTCGGCCGAGGTCTTCTTCTTGCGGATCTCCTGCAGGATGCCAGCGACCAGCCGCTCGAGACTGCTCTTCTTCTGCTGCAGTTCCGCCAATCGCACGCGGTTGTTTCGCGCTTCCTCGATCGATTGTTCGACGGCACGCAATTCCTCCTCGGCGCGAGCGACGTCGCGCCGGAGGGAAAACGTCCGGTGATGGAACTCCTCGGCGATGGACTTCTCGCACGAGGTCCGGGTCGCTTCGATCATGGCGCGGACCTGCTCGAACTCCTCACCGCAGAGCGCCATCGTGGCGACAGCATCGCGCATCGTTTCGATGCTCGGAAGCGTCGCTGAGAGATCGAAAGGACGGTGGTCTTCTTCGCCGGTGATCGGGACAGCGGACATCGCTCCTCCTCGAGCTGCAAGTTCGGGATGGTCTCGGCCTTTTGCTGTTTGAGGGACGCGAACGCGCTTTTTCTCCATTCGCGAAAAGGGCAGAGAAAAAATCCGCCGCGGCACTCTCACCCTCCGAATCAGCAAAACAAGGAGGCTCACCATGCGGTGGATTACCTGCGCCCTGGGTTTCACGCTTTTCCTCGTTGCCGGCTGCAAGAGTGAGCAGCCTGATATTGTCTATACAGAGACGACGGTATCCGATCCACTGGAGCAGACCGACACCGAGATCACGCCGGTTGCGTTACCGAACGAGACGCTGCCGGACGAAGCGGCCGAGAGAGCCGCCGCGCTGGCCAGCGAGGTCCTGCAGCGACAACAACCGGCGGCCACGCCGATGCGCGGAGACTGGCAACAGTTCCGGCGGACGTTCCCCTACCACACTCAAGTCATCGCGCTCTCCGATCCCGCCGCGGACGGGACCCGCACATTGATCGTCTCCGAGCCACCGCCGCACGTGACCGCGTCGGACGTACTCGTGTCGCTGGCTCCGGTCCTGCGCAGGCATCGGCTCGAGAAGCAGATCCTCGGATTCGATGGCAGCGTGACAGATCTGGTCGCCGCGGTCTCCGGCAGCGAGAAGGAGATTGCCGCGGCCATCAGCGTTCTTTATCGCAAGCTGTTCTCCACGTCGTACAAGGCGTATGTATTGCGCCTTCCGGTTCGCCCCACGACCACGCGGTTCGATCTCGATCTCGACGTGACAGCGACGGAAATTCGCAAATGGCTCACTCAGGATGGTGAGCTTTTTTCTCCGGTCGAAGGCGGACCATCTGTTGCGGCCTCTGAACTGTTCAAGCTCGCGACGCCGGCCGTTTACCGCAGCATCAGGCGAGGATTGATCGCCTGGTGGATCCCGTCGAGCGCGACCCTCGCCAATTGCCGGATCCAGTCGCGGCAGTTTGCGATCGACTCCGACCTGGTGATTGGAGCAATCGCAAAGCCTGCCGGGACGTTGATCCTCGCTCGCGAGCGCGTTGTCCCGATCGATGTCCTTCCGCCGCTGCGCTTCGAAACGATCGCGCTACTCGCATCCGTACAGAGCGCCGGGAATTACGAGCTGCAACAAAGTTACGAACGGAATGCTCATTTCGCCGGACGCTTCGACACGGAGCGGGATTGGGCGCCGATCCTTTTGAGTCCTGAGTTGCGGGATACCGAGTATGGCAGCCTCCTGAACATCACGGATCAGCTGCTGAAGAGTTGGACGAACAAGGGGATGACCCAATACGCCAACTTCAATTATCCGAAGCCGCCGAGCTATCCGTTCGCCCGGCCGCTGCCGAGACAACTGGCGGTCAGTAAGTTGACCTACAACTGGAATACGCGCGGCGCGGCGTATGCCGTCGAAGCGGGCGACACGAAACTCGTCGCGCTGAATCGATCGGGAGCGTTGCCAGTCAGCTATATCCCCGAATCGGATGACGAAGAGGCGCCTCCAGCCACTGTCGATGCGGAAGAGACGGCCTATGGTTATTTCTCCAAGCTCAGCGACGCGAATCTGGTCCGGGTCGTTCAATACGCGGCGCTTTACCAGATCTTCACAGCCACCAACGTGCGCAATGCACCCGTCGACGCCACGGCAGGAGGCTATGCGTCGAGACGCCTCGATGAGCTCACTGAAGAACTGTCCGACGCGCTTGCCAACGCAGACGACGAGAAGCGTCAGGAGTTGACGAAACGAGCGGCGCCTATTCTCGCCAAGGTCTTGCGGTTGGAGATCGAGGACGCGCAGGAGGTCACGCTGCTCCTCCTGAACAAGTACAGCGAGCGGCCAGGCAATCCCAGCCATCCTGCGGTGCGGATCATCCTGAGTATCATCGCTGGAACCACGGACTTGCCGAAGCGCTACGCGGACGACGTCGCAAAGCACGCAACGGGCTGGATTCACACTCCCAGCGTGGTGGTCTCCTGGAATGACGATCCGGAGACAATCGTCGTGGGCGGCCACAACCTCGGGTCGAAGCCGACAGAAGTGCTGGTCTCGGATCGTGCGACGCGCGGTCTGCCCATCGTGGATGCCGAAGGGCGCATCCTCGTGCACTCCGCTGACGCGGCGCGCGTGCGTGGTCTGATTCGACCCGCCTCGCGCCTGAAGGACAAGTCTCCAGCCGCGCGTCAGATCGAGCTCGCGCGAATGCTCAGAGAGATTCCCGACACGCCGCCTCGGACCATTCCAGCAGCGTTGCGGATCGCTGAAACTCGCAGCGGCTCCCGCAAGGGCGTCCTGATGCCGGATCCGCCAGCGCTCGGCTCTCCACGCCGCGTGGGCTGGAACGCGTCAGGCGAGATGCCGGTCGCGAGGAAAGTGGACGAGACCACGGGTGCACAGCTCACTGTCGAGCGGCGCGGCGACACGTACCTCGTCATGGCGGAGGGAACTCCGCCGATCGAGGCGTACACGAAATCCGACGTCACCGATGCAGTGGTCACGTACATGCGCAACCGCAACGGCAGTGAGCCGTTGCTGATCGATCTGCAGAATTTCCGGGAACAGGAGGCGGCAGGTCTCGTGCGGGAGTGCCAGCTCCACTTCCGCGACAGCGGCAACCCGCGCGCCGTGTCGGGTGTGGTTCGAAGCAAAGGTGTGACCGACGCGAAGATCGACCAGTTCCGCGCGGAGCGTTTCGATTTCTCGCGAGCCACCGTCACGACGGCGGTGCGGCAGACGACAGAAGGCTTCGAAGGACGAATCTCCGTCGAGATTCCTTCGATGACCAACGGATCGCGCGCAACGGGAGAAATCCGGGTGGGCTTCAGGAAGACGGCCTCGCAGAGCGTCATCAGCCGGATCATGAGCATGATCGGAAAGGCAATCACGTCAATCCTCAGCGATATGAAGGGAGCGTATGACTCGTTCGTATTCAATCGCCGTCTCAGTCACGCCGTGAAGCGCATCCAGATCGAGACTGGAGTCGATTTCGAGGTCATCGACCATCAGTTCGGCGACAGCTCGATCGACATTCACTTCGTGAGCCTCGACGGAGTCGTAGATGAGATCGTCGGCACTGAGTCTCGTCGCGCCGCGTGATTGCGCGCTCGGTGTCGCCGTCCCGCTCGACGCGGGCGAGTTCTTGAACGATCTCGACCCGTCGAGCGGGAAAGACTTCGCCAGCCATTTCTGCGACGAGAACCGCGAGCTGGGCATGGCCCAGCAGTACTACGTCGACCTTTATTCACGGATGGCGCGAGGCTTCGAGAGTGCGTGCCGCGGAGCTGAAGAAGCCGGAGTCTCGGTGTGGCGCCGGCTTACCTACGGCGACGTTCCCACCCTCTTTGCCGACCATAAGGTAGTCACGATTGTGACGCACTGGCGTTTCGCCGCCGTTACAGCAGACGACGTCGTGGACCCGCGACGGTTCATGGACATGCTCCGGCAGCCAACGCGGCGCTTCCACGAGCTCGTTCGTGACGAAGTCAGCGCGCGCGCGCCGCAGCTGCTCGCCGAAGCGGACACGATGGCGGACGGGGAGCTGCGCGTGTCGCTGGCACGGGTGATCGGATCGATCGTCGAGGACGCGCACTCCGCGTACATCGACGCGACCGCCAGGGCTGGTGAGAACGACGTTTTCGCGGTGCCGCTGCCCGCCATTCCGGTGCTGCATCGCATCACGTTCGAACGCGCGTTCGCCGGCGCGATCCGGCGACGAGGGGCGATCGAGCTCTTCGACGGAATGCATTCGGTGGAAGAGCTCATCGCAGCGATTCCGCCGGACTTCGACGGCTTGATCGATCTCACGATCTGCCATTCCGTGATTCTCGCCGCCGCGATCCGCGAGCAGCGGGAGGCGTGTCTGGTCGTCGCGAACCGCCGCCCCGCCCAACTCCGCATCCGCCTCGCGTTGTACGAGCTCGCCGTCCGCGATCTCGCTGAACGACGTCGTCCCTTTCTCGACGTGCTCGTCGAGCACGCACTGTACATCCAGAAGCGAAGGAGATTGTCATGATGACCTTTCGAGACGTGATCCGCACCTATGCGCCCGCCGTTCAATCGTCACTCGGCTCGGACGAGAACGGACGCCGCCGAGACAAACCGCCACAGCGCGTGCCGTTCGATGCCGCGCGCCTTCGGACCGATCTCGAGCGCGTTCGTACGAGCTACATGATCTGGTTCACGATCTGTATCGGCGTGGCGATCATCGCCATGGCCGGCGGGATCATGCTCGCGCTCAATCGAGCCGGCTCGAATCCTCTGCCACTTTCGGTATCGGGTCTCTCGACGTGCGCGCTGCTCGGTGTGACCGCGCGCCTGCTGAAGACGCGTGGGCAGATCGATCTGTTGCTCACACTCGCGGGCGCACTGGACCGGGACGCTCTGCGCACCGTCGTCGCCGCCATTCGTTTCTGACGCAGCGGCGACGCGAGAAAGGAGAGTCAGCCATGCTCGGCATTCCATCGCATGCTCTGAAGATTGCGAGACGCCGATCGCGGCGGCCTGCACGCGCCGAGCTCTTTCCTGGTCGAGAACGCGACTCTGGCGATCGGCGGTTCGAAGACGATCGCAAGGAGGTCACGGACGAGAGCCTGCATCCGAAGGCGCGGGAACGCGCCGGGTCCGTATGCGCGGTGATCCCCTTCTCACGGGTCGAGGAACGGCGGGACGCGAAGTGGGTCCTGAGCGCACCGACGATGGCCGACTTTTACGATGTCGACTCGTCGGAGCCGTTCCGCCACCAGCCTGTGGCGGCAGTGGGGACGGCATTTCTCGTCAAACGCGATGTCGTCGCCACGGCTCTGCATGTAGCGACGCGGGTCACCAGCGCACAGGAGCTCTGCTTCGTCTTCGGCTACGAAGTTCGCAATGGCCACACGCGAACGGTGTTCGACCCAGGCGACGTCTATCTCGGGGCCGAGATTCTGTGGGGCCATCGCGGCGCGGACATCGCCCTGGTGCGTCTCGATCGCCAGGCGAAGGACCGCCCCACCGTCCCACTTCGCCTGCGGTCGCGTATCCAGGACGAGGAGGACGTCTATGTGATCGGGTTTCCCGCCGGCCTGCCCGCCAAGTTCGCCGACCATGCCCGGGTCACCGAGAATCCGCCGGGCGGCCGGTTCTTCAGCGCCAATCTCGACGTCATGCTCTGCAACTCCGGCTCGCCGATCTTCAGCGGGCGGCGGCACGACGTCGTCGGGATCGTCAGCCGCGGACCGATCGGATTCACGTCGCGCGACGAGAAGCTCGTCTCTTTCTTCGATCAGGACGAGGACGATGCCGTGATCTCGCGCATTACGAATCTGCTCTCGTCGTCCTGTTTCCGGTGATCTGCCGGACGCAGCAGCGTCCGGCAGTCACTGGCGCCGCGGTGCGCACTACGGTTCATGGCTGTTGGAGCAGTCCGTGTCAGGAAAGAGCTGACTCGGCTTTGCGAGCTCGCAGTCCTGGGGCTGTGCGTCGCTCGGAAGATGAGGCACCTTGCCCGATCCGTCTCCTTCGTAGATCGCGTGGTAGTAGTGATGGAAGTGCGTGTTTGCCAGATTCATCGCGGTGTCGTCTACGTTTACGAACATGACCACCGCGTCGCGTTTCAGTGTGATCCTTTTCGATCCGTTGCGAATGATCACATTGCCACCATTCGGCGTCATCGAGAGTTGGACCGTGTGACCGATGCATTGCGGCGTGTCGCCGGCGAAGATGGCTTGGTTGGGAAAGTATTTGGTGACGGAGAAGACTCCACCCGGGTAGCGCAGATAGCCGGCGATGTGGTGGCAGGTCTTCCGCCGCCTCACTTCCGGCCGGATCGTGGTGAATGATGACCCTTGGCGAAGCGAGGGTACGTTGTGGACAAAGTCGGCGCCCTGGATGACCTTCCGGTCCGTCACGTGTTCGACTTTCAGCGTCCCCCCTTCCACCTTGAAGCTGGTTCTCGGCTGCTGGTCCGGATCGTCCGGATCGGGCTTCGCATGTACGCCGTCGCTCTCGAAGGTCGGTGTGCCCACGATGTCCCGCTTGCGGACCACCAAGCGGAGCTCGTGCTTCGGCACCTTCACGAACACAGCCATCTTCTCCTCGGTGAGATGGCAAACCAGGCCGCGGAACTGGATGTTGAATGGCATAGACCCCTTCCTTTCTCTGAAGCGCGGTTCTCTGCCGCACCTGATGGGAGAGGGACGCAAGCGGCGGAATTCACGGCGCGACGTCAGTCGCCGACGCCGGAAAGTTGGAATCCGCTCCAGGAACGCATCGCCGTGCTGTCCGGCTCGTTGGATCGGATCATGGCGATCTGCGCGAGGCGCAGCGCCTCCGCAGACGATTCTCCGTCGCGGAGATGCTTGTGCAGGGCAGTGGATAGGCGCCTCGCCGGCTCGTCTTCGACGTCCCACAGCGTCCCCACCGCGTTGCGCGTACCAGCAGCGAGGAATGCCAGCGCGAAGCTGCGCATCGCGGCAGGCGCGCGTTCCGCAGGAGCGGAAGTTTGACAGGCCCCGAGCACGACCGTGTGCAGCGGCAGCGACATCTTCGCAACGTCATTGAGATACAGCGATCCCCGATCGTTCCCCTCCGGCGCCAGAAGCAGCATCGACCGCGACGGATCGCGCGGATCGACGATCGCGTGGCAGGCGATGTCCGCCACGGGATGCTGCGCCAATGCCTCGAGCACGCGCTGGCGCGTGGCGTCGGCCCCGATGAGAGGGAGCGCCTGTCCGTAGACCTTCGCGACGTCGCGCGCCTGCTTCTCGCTCGCCTCGAGCGGAGGGAGATCCGGCCAGAGCTGGCGATCGAACTCGGGATCGCCGACCGTCACCACGTCGATCGACCGCGGCAGCCGTTTCGGCCGGCCCATCAGTTCGGTGAAGAACTCCGCGCTTGGCGCATGCACGAGCGCGGTCATCTCGATGAGGAAGCGTCCGTCGGGGCGGATGAGCGCCGCGAACGGAAGGTCTGCAGTGACTTCGTCCGGAACGACGACCACCGTTGTCGCTTCCGCGAGAAGTTCCCCGAGTACGCCGAAGAGAACGTCGTAGAGCGCGCGCGCCAACACCCGAGCCGCCTCGTCGTTACGCGCCATGATCGCCTTGGTGAGCTCGGTGATTCGCCTTCTCAGCTCGTCGCGACCGATCGTCACTCGTTGCACGTCCCGCTTGCCATCCGCGATGCTGACGACGAGTAAGCGGTCCCTCAGAGAGGTGAAATGCGCAATCACAGTCCCCTGCGGCACCGAGCGCGCAATCGCTTCCACATTCGTTGCCGAAGGCAGGCGAAAGGACGTTGCTCGGTTCTGATCGGCGGCCAATACGAGCGCATCACGATCGCCGCCGCGATCCACGAGATCGATCAGCTCCTCTGCGGCGGACCGATCCACGGCGAAGTAGGTGTTCCGTACCTCGACGTCGGAGCCGCGTTCCTTCGACGAGCGGCGAATCTCCAGCGCCTCCCTGAAATCGGCGATGGCTTTTTCGTTCTCGCCGAGCGTGCGCCAGATGCGGCCCCGTTCGAGGAGAACTTCCGGAATGGCGAACCTCTGGTGGTGACGATGGGCCTCGCCGATGGCTTCGGTGAGCATTGCCGCCGCCGTCCGAGGATCGCTGTCTTTCGCGATCAACGCCTCCACGATGCGAAGACGGTTGCGCGACGTGACCTGCATGGCCGGGTCTTTCAGCGCGTCGAGCATTGCGCGAGCTCGCGTGATGTCCGCTCGGGCCACACTCACCCAGCCGAGACCCTGGGTCATGAGCGCTCGCCAGATCGACGCATCCGCGCGGAGAGCGCGATTCGGCGGCTCCAGTTCCGGATCGAGCGACAAACCATAGAACGCGCTCGCGACCAGCCATCGGCCCTCCGTAGCCTCGGCGCGTGCCGTCGTTTCGAGAATGGTCTGCAGAAGACGCGGATGGCCGATGCGGTTGACGGCCACGAATGCCTCCATGCGCTGGCGCCATGCCTCGGCATCGCGTCCAAGCGCGGCGCTGAGGGCGATGACCCCCGTGCGCATGTAGTTGGCGTTGATCTCTTCGCCAATCTGCTCGAAGACGGCTTGGGCCTGGCGGTAGGAGTCGAGTGCCTCGTAAATGAGACCGCTCCTCGACCACGCCGTCGCCCGCTGCCACAGGAGCTGACCGCGCAGCGCTTTATACGCCGGTGGCGTGTCTGCGAGCTGAGCCTCAATCGATGCAATTCCACCGCTGACGTTGCCGCGATCGATTTCACAGTTCGCGACGTAGTAATCGGCAACGCGGTACATCGGGCTTCCTGCCAGACGGAACTCGTGCACACTGTCGCGAAATGGCGCCAAAGCGCCGGAGACGTTCCGGTCCGTGTATGCCGCGCGGGCCTTTCGATAATTGACCTGCGCAGACGCGAGATGATCGAGACGTTCGCCGGTCGCGGCATCGATCGCGGCAATGGCATCCGCGAGAAGGCGTTCCCCATTGACGGCGATCAGCGCCTGCCCAACGTCGCGAGCAAGGTCGAGATGCTTGGCCGCGGCGGCGGCATCGCCTCGCAACTCGGCCTCTGCCCAGTCCGTGAGGACATACAGCTCAGCCGACGTGCGCGTGTCCTGCGGGTACTCGGCTACGATGCGCCGGACGTGAGCGAGATCGTTGCGGGCGGCGGCTGTGGCCAGGTGCTCCTTCGCCGTCAACCACAGATCGGTCTGCGTCCGACGGCGCAGTTTCGCCAGACGCTGCCGCGCTTCCTGCGCCCATTGCGATTCGGTTTCGACGGCAAGATAGCGTTTCCACGCAACGATGGCCGCCTTTTCAAGGTGCATCATCTCGAGGACTGCGGCGCGATTGAAAAGCGCCTCCGGCAACGTAGGGGCAAGCTGCGTGGCGCGGTCTGCGGCGCCGAACGCAAGGGCGAGGCGGCGCGGTTCTTCGCGTACCGCGGCGAGATCCATCTCCGCCGCCGCGAGATCGCTCCAGCACCGCGCATCCGAGGGCCGCACCTTGGTGCACGCACTCAAGGCGTCGACCGCTTCGCTCAGCCGGCCGGCC
>CAMPKJ010000063.1 GCA_946887105.1 uncultured Acidobacteriota bacterium
CGCTCTCGATCACGTCGATCGATTGCGTGGTCGCGCCGTTGGACCAGAGCCACGACGCGCCGTCGTTTGCGGTGAGCGTCACCGACTCGCCTGCGCAGAACGTCGTGTCTCCCGACCCGGTGATGGAGGCGGCGGGAAGGTCATGCACCGTCACCGTCTGCGGCGACGACGTGGCGCTGCAACCGTTCGCGTTGGTGACCGTCACGCTGTAGCTGCCGCTCGCGATGACATCGATCGACTGCGTCGTTGCGCCGTTGGACCAGAGGTACGCATCGCCCGCGCTTGCGGTGAGCGTCACCGCGTTGCCGGCGCAGAAGGTCGTCGAGCCCGAAGCGGTGATGGTCGCGGTGGGGAGCGGGTTGACGGTGACGGTCACCGGTTCGGACGGCGGACCGGCGCAGCCGCCAGCCAGCTTGTAGTAGCGGGCGGTGAACGTGCCGCTCGACGAAACGGTGATCGACTGCGTGGTGGCGTTGGTGGACCAGAGGTACACCCATCCGGCCGGCGCCTCCGGCATGGTCAGCGTCACCGAGTCGCCGGCGCAGAACGTGGTCGGACCGGATGCGCTGATGCTCTCCGGCGTCGCACGATCGACCGGGATGTCGTAATGCGCGCTGGTCGAGCAGCCCGACGCGTTCGTCATCGTCACGTCGAGACCGACGCTGCTCGCGCCGGCCGCGGGGCGGTAGTAAACGCGGGCGTCATTCGCGCCGGAGAGCAGCGTGCCGTCCGTGACCGTCCAGACGAACGTCGCGCCGGCGGGCGGATTGTTGACCTGATGCCACGCGGAGGTTTCGGTCCAGCATACGGAGCCGAAGCCGCTGTTGCTGCTGATCGCGGGCAGCGGATTGATGGTCACCGTCTGCGAGCTGCTCACCGGGCAACCGGCGTTGGTGACGGTCACGCTCAGCGTCACGGCGTCGAGACCGTTCGGCGTGAACGTCACCGACGGAGCGTTCGGGAAGTTCATCGCGCCGTTGGTGATCGTCCATGCGTACGTCGCGCCCGGACCGGCATCGGCAACGCTCGCGGAGCCCGGCTGTCCCTGGCACAACGCAGGCGCGGTGGTGATGGTGGCGTCCGGCGTCGGGACGACGGTGTAGATCGAGCTGTTGCTGGTGGCCTCGCATCCGAGCTCGTCGCGCACCTTCACGTAGACGAAGCCCGACGTGCCTGGATTGATGGTCAGCGTCGAGGAGGTCGCGCCCGCGATCGGCGCATAGGTGTTGTCGTACCACTGGTACGTATAGCCCGCGCCGCCGCCGGCGGATGCGGTGAGCTGGATCGCGCCGTTCGTGCAGACCGTGGTGCGATCGGCGACCACGGTCGCGGAGATCTGGCGCGCCTCGACGGTCACCGGCGTTGCGGCGAGCGAGCAACCATCCGCATAGGTCGCGGTGACGCCGTAGCTGCCGGACTCGGAGACGGTGATCGACTGCGTCGTCGCGCCATTCGACCAGAGCCACGCCGTGCCGTCGCTCGCGGTGAGCGTCACGGAATCGCCGGCGCAGAACGCCAGCGGTCCGCCGGCGTCGATGGTGACGGAACGCGCGGTCACGACCACGGGATCCGACTCCGGCATCGTGCAGCCTAGGTTCGTGGTGGTCACGGTGAACGTGCCCGGCTCCGTCACGACGATCGACTGCGTGGTCGCGCCATCCGACCAGAGCCACGCCGTGCCGGCGTTCGCGGTCAACGTGACGCTGCTCCCGGGACCGCAGAGCGCGAGCGGGTCACTGGTGGTGATGCTCGAGACGCCGGTGGTGATGACCACCGGCTCGGAGAGATCGGAGTCGCATGCGCCGTTGCGCACGCGCACCGTGTACGAGCCGGGCTCGGTCACGACGATCGACTGCGTGGTCGCGCCGTTCGACCAGGTCCATGCATCCGCGGCCGGAGCCGTCAGCGTCACGCTGCCGCCTGCCGGACAGAGCTCGGTATCCGTTGCGGCGATGGCCGGTTGCGGCGGAATCGCGCTGTAGGTCACGTCGACCGACGACGTCGTCGAGCAACCGCCCGGCGTCGTCACGGTGACGCTGTACGTGCCGGACGTGGTGACATCGAGCAGCGCGGTCGTCGCGCCGGTCGACCAGTTGTAGCCGTACGACGGATCGAGCGCCTGCGGGATCAGACGCACCGTCGGATTGCCGCACGCCTGGATGTCGTCGCCGTTGCGCGTGAACGTGCCGCTGCCCGGATCGTCGTAGATCGAGGTCGACTGGATGCCCGCGGCCGGATTCGGATTCACGGTCACGGCCACCGGATCCGACGTCTTCACGCAACCGGAGCCGGAGGTGACGGTCACGCTGTACGTGCCCGGCGTGCTGACGGTGATCGAGCGCGTGGTCTCGCCGGTCGACCAGAGGAAGTTCCCGCTCTGCGGCGCGGTGAGCGTCACGTTGCCGCCCTGGCAGAACGTGGTCGGACCCGACGGCGTGACGGTGGCATCCGGCAGCGCGTTCACGAACACGCGCGTGCCCGGGCTCGTGACCACGCAGCCGTTCGCGTGCGTCACGGTGACCGTGTAGTTTCCGGCCTGGGTGACGTCGATCGAGCGTGTCGTCGCGCCGTTGGACCAGAGATAGCTGACGCCTTCCGATGCGGTGAGCGTGATGCTGCCGCCCTGGCAGATGAACGCCGGATCGACCGGCGTGATGCTCGTCGGCGCCGGGATCATCGGCACCGTGAAGTAGCGCGCCTGATTGCAGGCGTTCGAATCGGGGAAGATGGTGATGCCGACGTCGCCGGTGCCATCGGAACGGAAGGTGATGGTGGAGCCGGTCGAGAGGATGGTGCCATTGGTCGCGTACACCGACACGTGGCTGAAGCTGTTGTAGTTCTCGAAGTAGATCGTGCCGGTGCCGTCCTGGCACACGGTCGGAGTGGCCAGTTCGATGATCGGTTCCGCGGCCGGGCGGACCGGCAGCGTGTGCGTGACGGTCTGCGCGGTGCAGGAGCCTTCGCCGACGGTCAGCGAGACCACGACGTCGCCCGTGCCCGGCTCGTGCTCGAACGCGACGTAGCCGCCGTCGATGACCACGTTGCGCGCATTGGTCAGCGTCCAGTCGTAGCTGCCGTAAACATCATCCGATGCGTAGAGATACGCGGTGGCGTAGCCGATCGGGCAGATGTCGGATACGTTGAACTGGAAGTCGGGCACCGGCGTCGCGCCGAGGGGAATGGTGACCGTGCTGGGAGGAGTGCTGCAGCCCCAGTAATCGGTGCCGCTGAGCGTGACCGTCACCGGCCCGCTGCCGTCCGCGCGGAAGAAGAGCTCGTACTGATCCGCCGGACCTTCGACGGTCGCGTTGGTGATGGTCCAGTCGAAGCTCGACGGACCATAGAACGGCGACGCGGTCACTTTCATCAGCGCGCGGGGGCAGACGCTCTCCGGCGCAAAGATCTCGATCGGCAGCGCGCTGAACGGCACCACGATCGTGTTCGTTGAAACGCAGCTTTCACCGTTCGTCGCGGAAACCGAGACCGTGATCTGGCCCGTGCCGGTCCCCGCGAACTCGATCTCCGGCGTGCCCTGACCCGAGAGGATGTTCGCGTTCGCGAGGCTCCAAGTGATCCCGCTGTACGACGGATCGATGGATGCGCGATTGGTCTCCGTCGAACAGACACCGGGATTCAGGAGCGAGATCGGCGGCGGCGTTCCGCCGAGCGGCACGCTGACGTCGTTCGAGGCCACGCAACCGTAGCTGTCGTGCACCGTGACGGTGAGCTCGACCGGCCCGTTGCCGTCCGCGGTGAACGACACGCCGGAGCTCGTCTCGCCGTACGTGATCGTGCCGTTCACGATCGACCATTCGAACGACTGATAGTTGATGCCCGCCGGCGGCGGGGCAACGACCGCATAACCGCCGGCACCGCCGGGGCAGATGGTTGGCGTGTAGAGGTCGATCTGCGGCGGCGGAAGGGTGCGGATCGGAACGGTGACGCTGTTCGACGATATGCATCCATAGCTGTCGGTCACGGTGACGGTGAGCTGCACCGGATCGTTGCCCGTCGACGTGAACGACACGCCGGAACTGGTCTGGCCGTACGTGATCGTGCCGTTCACGATCGACCATTGGAACGACTGATAGTTGGTGCCCGCAGGCGGCGGGGCCACGACCGCATAGCCGCCCATCGCTGACGACCCGGGGCAGATCGACGGCGTGTAGAGGTCGATCTGCGGCGGCGGAAGCGTGCGGATCGGAACGGTGACGCTGTTCGACGATACGCATCCATAGCTGTCGGTCACGGTGACGGTGAGCTCGACCGGATCGTTGCCCGTCGACGTGAACGACGCGCCGGAACTGGTCTGGCCGTACGTGATCGTGCCGTTCACGATCGACCACTGGAACGACTGATACGTGATCCCCTGCGCCGGCGGGGCCACGACGGCATAGCCGGCCATCGCGGAAGAACCCGGACAGATCGATGGCGTGTACAGGTCGATCTGCGGCGGCGGAAGCGTGCGAATCGGCACCGTCACCGACGACGTGGCCTGGCAACCTCGGGAATCGGTGACGGTGACCGAGAGCTCGACCGGATCGGTGCCCGTGGAATTGAACGACGCACCGGAGCTCGTCTCACCGTACGTGATGGTGCCGTTGACGATCGACCACTGGAACGACTGGTACGTGATCCCCTGCGGCGGCGGGGCCACGGTCGCATAGCCAGCCATCGCCGAAGAGCCCGGACAGACCGACGGCGTATACAGGTCGATCTGCGGCGGCGGAATGCTCGCCAGCGGAATGGTGACGCTGCTCGACGACTGGCAGGCGTTGGCATCGGTGACGGTGAGGGTCAGCTCGACGTCGCCTGCGCCCGTTGCGAAGAACGGGATGCTCGACGACGTGTTGCCGCTGGGCAGCGTGCCGTTGATGATCGACCATTCGAAGGCGGTGTATTCCGCGCCGGGAGGCGGCGCTTCCGCCGTTGCCGTGCCGAACGAGCCGGGACAGACGTCCGGATCCGCGACGATGACCGGCTGCCGGCACGTCTGCGCGGACGCGGCGGCCGGAATGAGGATGACCACGAAGGCAAAGATCACGATCCGCGCGAGCGCGGCGATCCGAGGGGACATGAGACTCTCCCTGAGCGACGTATTTTTTCCGGGGACCTGGAGGAATGCGGATCTGAAGCGAATGGCGATGCCACCCCGCCACAACACGCCCTGCAACGTTTCTGTGACAGTACCCGATCGTTGTCGCGTTGCGCAAGGGTGGAACGCCGTCCGGGTGTCCGGTAGGGGACCGGGGGGGAGTCGCAAAGTCGCAAAGTCTCAAGGTCGCAAAGAGGGTCGGGACGACGTCGCGCGGCCTTCCTTTGAGACTTTGCGACTTTGAGACTTTGCGACTCCCCCCGCCCGGAAATCTTTGCAGACGCGGCGCGTTACGACCGCGCGTGACGAAACGACAGACCCGCGAGATCCGCATCGGCAATGTGCGGATCGGCGGCAATCAGCCCATCGCCGTGCAGTCGATGACCGCCACGCGGACGCAGGACGTCGCCGCGACGATCCGGCAGGTCGAGCTGCTCGAAGCGGCCGGCGCCGACGTGATCCGCATCGCCGTCGACAACCCGAAAGACGTGACCGCGCTGGCCGAGATCCGCGCCGCGCGTCCGAACGCAAACCTCTCCATCGATCTGCAGGAGAACTATCGCCTGGCGGAGAAGGTCGCGCCGTACGTCCAGAAGCTGCGCTACAACCCAGGGCACCTCTACCACATCGAGCGCGACAAGTCGGTGCAGGAGAAAGTGGCCTGGCTGGTGGGCGTGGCGCGCGAGCACGACTGCGCGATGCGCATCGGCGTCAACGCGGGCTCGGTCGATCCGGACAAGCTCGCCAAATACGATCGCGACGACAACATCACGCCGATGCTCGAGTCCGCGATCGAGCATTGCACGATGCTCGACGAGCTCGGCTTCGACCGCTACTGCGTGTCGATCAAGGACTCCGATCCGAACAAGGTCATCGACGCGAACATCCGCTTCGCCGCCGCACGCCCCGACGTCCCGCTGCACCTCGGCGTGACGGAAGCGGGCATGCCGCCGGACGGCATCATCAAGACGCGCATCGCCTTCGAGCAGCTCATCACCCGCGGCATCGGCGACACCATCCGCGTTTCGCTCACGCTGCCGTTCGAACGCAAGGGCGAGGAGATCACCGTCGGCCGGCAGATCCTCGACGACATCGCCACGGGGCGTTTCCGCTCCGTGCCGCGCTTCGAGCACAAGGGGCTGAACATCATCAGCTGCCCGTCGTGCTCGCGCGTGGAGAACGAGGCCTTCATCGACCTCGCACACAACGTGAAAGAGATGGCGCAGTATGCGAAGGAGCACGACATCACCATCGCGGTGATGGGTTGCCGCGTGAATGGCCCCGGCGAGACCGATGACGCCGATCTGGGCATGTGGTGTGCCCCCAGCTACGTGAATCTCAAGCGCGGGACGGAATCGCTCGGCCATTACACATACGATGAGATCCTCGGCCGCGTCCGCACCGAGCTCGACCGCCTGATCGAAGAAAAGAAAGCTTCATGAGCCAGCGCATCTACTACATCGGCCTCGCGGCCGCGATCATCATCCTCGACATCTGGACCAAGGCACTCGTTCTGGCGCGCATCGACCTGCACGAGACCATTCCCGTGATCCCGAACTTCTTCCAGCTCGTGCACGTGCGCAACACCGGCGCGGCGTTCGGGATCGGCGCGAACGCGTCGTCGAAGATCGTGCCGCTGCTGCTCAACGCCGGCGCGATCGCGGTGTTCTGCGTGGTGGTGGTGTACGCGCTGCGCTCCGCCGTCACCGACCGCCTGCTCCAGACCGGCCTGCACCTGATCCTCGGCGGCGCGATCGGCAACCTCCTGGACCGCTTCCGCTTCGGCTACGTGGTGGACTTTCTCGACGTGTACGTCGGCAACAAGCACTGGCCGGCATTCAACGTCGCCGACTCCGCGATTTGCGTCGGCATCGCATTGCTGTTTCTGGACATGAGGAAGAAACCGGAGACGGAGAACGCGGTCGCAGAGGCGTGACGGCCGCAACGTTTCGGTGAACGCCACATGCGCACGCGATTGCCGTGCGTAATGTGCGGCATGCGCATCGTGGTCGTGGTCTGGTTCCTCTTCAGCATTGCTCCGTACGCGTTCGGCGCGCCGGTCACCATTCCCGAATACGCGGACGTTCCGAAGATCGAGCGTTACGCGTCGCGCGAGGAGTACGAGGCGGCGCGCGGCGACGCGAACTTCACGCTGACGCGCGTCAGCTATCCGAGCGGCGGGCTGACGGTCTTCGCGTACCTCTATGCTCCCGCGAAAAAGCCGGACGCGCCGCTCCCGGTGATCGTGCTCAATCGCGGCAGCTGGACGTGGAAGGAGTTCGCGGGCGAATACCTGACCACGTTCCATCGATTGGCGCGCGCCGGGTTCGTGGTGGTCGCGCCGATGTATCGCGGCAGCGGCGGCGCGAAAGGCCGCGACGAACTCGGCGGCGCGGACGTCGACGATCTGATGTCTACCGCAACGCTCATCCGCGGGCTGCCGTACGCCGAGCCGGCAAGGGTGTTCCTGTACGGCGAGTCACGCGGCGCGATGATGACCTATCAGGCGTTGCGCGACCGCTATCCGGCGCGCGCGGCCGCGGTGTACGGCGGCTTCACGAACGTTGCGGAGCTGACGAAGCCGGGCGGCAAGTTCGAGAAAGCCGCGGCCATGATCTGGCCCGACTACGCGGAAAAGAAGGCGGAGATCGATCGCCGCCGCTCCGCGCTCGATTGGGCGGATCGCATCGCCGTACCGCTGCTGATCATGCACGGAGGCGCGGACGACGACGTCTCACCGTCCCATCCGCTCGCGCTCGCGGCGAAACTGCAGGAGCTCGGGAAGACGTACGAGCTGATCATCCGTGCGGGCGACAATCACGTGCTGACGCAATGGCGCCACGAACGCGACGCACATGCCATCGAGTGGTTCAGGAAACACTGATCTCGCGCACTTCTCCGACGATCAGTTTCGGCTCCGTCATCGCCTGCACGTCATCCGTCGTCACGCCCGGGGCGACTTCGATCAGCTTCAATCCCTCGGGGGTCACGTCCATCACCGCGTAATCGGTGATGATGCGGTTCACGCAGCCGACGCCTGTCAGCGGCAACGAGCATTTTTCGAGGATCTTCTTCTCGCCTTTCTTCGTGACGTGTTCCATGGTCACGATCAGGCGTTTCGCGCCGGCGACCAGGTCCATCGCGCCGCCCATCCCCTTCACCATCGCGCCGGGCACCATCCAGTTCGCGATGTCGCCGCGCGCGGAGACCTGCATCGCGCCGAGGATCGAGAGATTGACCTTGCCGCCGCGGATCATCGAGAAGGAATCGGAGCTGGAGAAAAACGATGCGCCCGGCAGCACGGTCACGGTCTGCTTGCCGGCGTTGATCAGATCGGCGTCGACTTCGTCTTCGGCCGGAAACGGGCCGAGTCCGAGGATGCCGTTCTCGGACTGCAGGATCACTTCCATGCCCGCGGGGATGTTGTTGGCGACGAGCGTCGGCATGCCGATGCCGAGGTTGACGTAATAGCCGTCGCGTAACTCCTGCGCCGCGCGCTTCACGATCTGATCACGAGTCAGTGGCATGGTTCCTCCTCGACCACGAACCTATCACAGCGGCGGTGGGAAGCATCGCCACCAGCACGACCAGCGGCATGATCTGCCGCAGCACCCGTTCCCACGACGTCTCGATGTGCCAGCCGAGCTCGCGCGGTGTCATGAAATAGACGCCGATGTAGACCATGAGCTGCAGCGCCGTGGTGACCGCCAGAAAACGCTCTTGGGCGACGAGCCTGCGCACGCCGATCGCGAGCGCAACCACCACTCCGGCGACGAAGTACGGGCTGACTCCCGACTGGTCCATGAGCGCGCGCAGAATCGGAAGCGGATCGCTGACACGTGCGGTCAGGCGTTCGAGCGCGCCGCCTTCCGCGAGATCGACGCGCAACCCACGGACGCGGTGCACGATCAGCCACGGGATGTTGATCGCGATCGCTGGCAGGAGCGCGGGCAACATGCGCCATTGCCGCGCAACGATCATCCCGATGGCGGCCGCCACGATCAACGTGAGTCCCTCGTTCTTCGTCCACGCCGCCAAGCCGAGAAACACCGCACCCATCAGCACGTCGCCTCGGAATGCGTGCATCACGCCGCGCCGCACGTAGAGCACGCCGATGGTCGCATACGCGATGAACGGTCCCTCGGCGATGCCGATGAACGGCGAGAACATCAGCGGCATCACCACCAGCGTCACCAGCGCGCGCGGCAGCCGGCGCATCTCGTCTGCCAGCAGCGCGCGCAGCGCGAGCAAGCCCGCCAGACCGAACAGGAACGTCGCGATGCCGATCCACGCCTCCGGCCACGAGCCGTGCACGATCGCGTAGACGTCATACAGCAGCGGCACGTGCAGCGGGTAATCGGGATGCGAGGTGATGTTCAGCGGCGCCTCGAGATAGCTCCAGTCGATTCCGCCGCGCGCGAGGAACATCCGCGCCTTCACTCCCCACAGCAGCAGGTAGTCCGACTCGATCGGCGGCGCGACCGTGGAGAGAAGGAAGTGTCCGCCGGCCAGCGCAGCGGTGAGCACGTCAACGACATTCGCGACGCCGAACGTGAGGCGCTCGGGACGACGGAATCCATTCCGCGATGCAATGCCTGTCGCGATCAATGCCACCAGCGCCACTCCGCATCCCAGCGACATGCGCGACCAGCGAATGCCTGCACCCGACAGCGCAAACAACACGAGCGTCGCGGCGCCGGCACCGAGCAGATACGCCTCGGCGAGCAGTCCGTGCCACTGCCGCGTCCGTGCAGGCAGCGCGAGCGCGAGCGGAATCCCTGCAGCGATGAGCAGCGCCGCGGTCAGCAGAATCGACATCATCCCGCGCGTCTCAAAAGGATGCCGTCCTCGCCTCGCCACATCAGCTCGAAGCCGGGCGGCACCTGGCACTCACGCCAGCAGAGGATGAAGTCCGAACGATGCACGCTGGCCGGATCGACGCGATCGGTGGCGCGGTCGAGCAGCGGCACGGCTTCCTTCCCCTGCAGCACGTACTGCGCGCGCCGGAAACCATATCCATATCCGCCTTGCCATGGACGATGAGGGAGCGCGATCAGCACGCGGGCGCCGGCGGGAGTGCGGCGCTGCGCTTCCTCGAGTGCGATGCGAAATCCGGGAATGCGGCGGTACGGGAGCTCGCGAAAGTGTGCGCCGAGGGAGGTGCGGTCCTGAGTGTGAATGCGGAGATAAAACAGATCGGCGGCGCCGATGCCGATCGCCGCCCAGGCCGCGATCGCAGTCGCGGCGATGATACGCCCGCGCAGACCGCTCACGCCGCGAACCTACCACATAATGCCGGGCGTCCATGCGCAGGCTTCCCGCACCGCTGATTCTGATCGCGATCTTCGTCGTCGCGGTGCTGCTCGTCGACCCGCGCGGCAACTTCCCGCTCGACGACGACTGGGGCGTCGGCTTCACCACTTTCACGCTGCTGCAGACCGGCCGCGTGCAGTTCACGCCGTTCGCATCTGCGACCGCGTATCTGCAGTTTTTCTGGGGCGCATTGTGGGCGGCGTCGTTCGGCGAGACGTTCACGGTGCTCCGCATCTCGACGCTGGTGCTGTCGCTCGGATCGGTGCTGATCGCGTTTTCGCTGCTGCGGCGCGCCGGCGTGCGACGCGAGCTCGCGCTGTTCGGTGCCGCCGCGCTGCTGTTTCATCCGCTCTTCTTCTGGGCATCGTTCACGTCGATGACGCACGTGCCGTTCGTGTTTCTCTCGCTCGTGGCGGCGGCGATGTTCGTGCGCGCGGCGGAAACGGCGGTTCCTCGGGGTTCCTCGGGTTCCTCGGAGTTCCTCGGCGAGCCGCTCTCCCCTCCGAGGAACTCCGAGGCTCTCTGGCTCGCGCTCGCGTTCATCGCCACCGTCGCGTCGTTCTTCACGCGCCAGTTCGCGGTGCTCAACGCGCTCGTGCCGCTGCTGGTCGCGCTGATGCTGCGGCGGAAGAAGCTCGCCGCGACGTATGCCGCCGCGCTGGTGGTGTTCGGTCTGCTGGTCGTGAGCGGAGTGCTGGTCGGATCGCAGAAAGAGCTGGTGCTGCACCGGCCGTCGCTGTCAGGACTGGCGCTGCGCGCCTCGCACTATGTCTACTTCAACTGGCAGAACGCGTCGCTCTTCTTCGCCGCGCCGCTGTCGTTGCTGCTGCTCTCGCGCCGCCGTCCGCAACTCTCGCGCGCCGTGCTGGCGATCTCCGCGATCGCCTTTGCGCTGGTGGCGTGGCGGATGACCGCGCGCGTCGGCATGCCCATCCCCTATCTCAACTCAGGCAATGTCTTCACCGACTTCGGCCTCGGGCCGCCGACGCTGCGCGACGTCTTCACGCTGCGCATGCCGCATCCGTTCGCGCTGCCGTGGGCGGTCAAGGTGTTGTTGATGATCGCCACCACCATCGGCGCCGCCATCGCTCTGTCGCTCACCATCAGAACCGTGCGGGAAGACGACGTGCTGATCCGCTACTGCGCGGTGTACCTCCTCTGTGCCACGCTCGTCTCGGCCGGCATGTCGATCTACTTCGACCGCTACTCGATCGACACCACCTGGCCGTTCGTCCTGCTGCTGGTGCTGCTCGCGCAACGCGCGCAGATCACGCGAGCCGCGACCGTCGCCGCCTCGGTCCTGCTGGCCATCGCCATCGCGTTCGCGATCGGCGGCACCGCGGAATACCTGGCGTGGAATCGCGCGCGCTGGGATGCGTACGCCTTCCTGCGCGCGAACGGCGTCACGCTCGAACAGATGGACGGCGGCTACGAGATCAACGCCCTGCTCGCATTACGGGAAGGCCGCAAGGATCTCGGCAAACGCGGCATCGGCGTGATCGACGACCGGTACATCCTCACGTTCAACCGCGACGTGCCGGGATACGACCTGCTGCGCGCGTTTTCGTATCCGCGCTGGTTCGGCCTCAGTGAAGGGGCCGTACACGCACAGCGGCGGCGCTAGCTTTTGCGAACGGTGCGCTGCTCGATGCGCTTCACGCGCGGCGCGACGATCAGGCGATGCACGAAAATGCCCGGCGTGTGGATGCAATCGGGATCGAGCTCGCCCGGCTCCACCAGCTCTTCGACCTCGGCGATGCAGACCTTTCCGGCCGTCGCCGCCATCGGATTGAAGTTGCGCGCGCTCTTGCGATAGACGAGATTGCCGAGCCGGTCCGCCTTCCACGCCGCGACCATGGAAAAGTCGCCGACGATGCCACGCTCCATCACGAACATGCGTCCGTCGAACTCGCGCGTTTCCTTCCCTTCCGCGACCAGCGTTCCGTAGCCCGCGGGCGTGTAGAACGCCGGGATCCCGGCGCCGCCCGCGCGCATCCGTTCCGCCAGCGTCCCCTGCGGCGCGAATTCGACTTCCAGCTCGCCGGAAAGGAACTGCCGCTCGAACTCCGCGTTCTCGCCGACATACGACGACACCATCTTGCGGATCTGCTTCGTCTGCAGGAGCAGCCCCAGCCCCCAGTCATCGACCCCCGCGTTGTTCGAAACGCACGTCAAACCCTTCACGCCCGACTTCACCAGCGCATGGATCAGATTCTCCGGAATCCCGCAAAGCCCGAAGCCGCCAACGACGAGCGTGGCCCCGTCCTGAATGTCCTGCACCGCCTCATCCGCGGACGCGACGACCTTATCGATCATGGGCCGGAAGATATCAGAACGTGGCCCACCAAACTCTCCGAAACGTGTCGTTAAGAGCGATGCTCTTCGACCAGCGGGAGTGGGTCAACGACATGGTCACCGGGGCGATCACCGGAATGGCGGGCGGAGTCCTGGCCGCGATGATTGTCCCTGCTTCGCCGGTAGGCGACGCGACGGCGATGGGCGGCATCTTCGGCTTCATCACCGGCATGCTGCATCTGCCGATCAGGTGGCTGCTGAATCGAAGGCCACCATCGAATGGAGAAGACGGTCCGAATGGAGAAGACGGTCATGAAGAATGACGCACATACGACGCCGCTGATTTCGATGACTGCGATGCTGCTGGCGGCGTGCTATGCGATCACGCTCGCCACCGGACTGCTCGCGATCGGACTCGCCATTGCCGCGTGGCTGAACGACACGAGCGTGGTCGACTACTACCACGATCTCTTTCCACGTATCCGCGGCGCGGCACCGCCCGTTTCGTTCCCGCGACTCGGCTATATCGTGTTCGCCGCATACATCATCGTCGCGGCGTCGATCGCTGTACGCGCGCGTCGCCGCATCGCCCACGCCTGGTTGAAGCGGCGGCGCACACGCTGATCAGTGCGTGTGCGCGTGATCGTGATCGTGGTGATGATCGTGATCGTGGTCGTGGCCGTGTGTGTGCCCGGCCGTGCCCGACTGCACCTGCTCGACCACCTGGCGCGCCAGTTCTTTGAACGCAAGCGATGCGGGTGCGGTGGGATCGGAGGCGACGATCGGCTCGCCGGTATCGCCGCCCACCACCACTTTGGGATCGATCGGCACTTCGCCGAGGAACGGGACGCCGAGCATGCCCGCGGTCTTGCGGCCGCCGCCGTGGCCGAAGATCTCTTCGCGCTCGCCGCAGTGGCGGCAGATGAAGTAGCTCATGTTCTCGACGATGCCCAGCACGGGCACGTTGACCTTGCGGAACATGGCCAAGCCCTTGCGCGCGTCGATCAGCGCCACGTCCTGCGGCGTCGTCACCACCACCGCGCCGGTGAGCCCCGCCTTCTGCGTGAGCGTCAGCTGCGCGTCGCCGGTGCCCGGCGGCAGGTCGATGACCATGAAGTCGAGGTTGCCCCACTTCACGTCGGTCAGGAACTGGTCGATGGCCTTCATCACCATCGGGCCGCGCCAGATCACGGGCGTGTCGGGATCGGTGATCAATCCGAGGGACATCGTCTTCACGCCGTGCCGCTCCATCGGGACGATCTTCTCGTCCTGATCGTCGATCTGCGGGCGCCCTTCGATGCCGAGCATCATCTGTTGCGACGGGCCATAGATGTCCGCGTCGAGAAGACCGACGGAGAAGCCGAGCGAACGAAGAGAGAGCGCGAGGTTCGTGGACACGGTCGATTTTCCGACGCCGCCTTTTCCGGACGCGACGGCGATGCGGTACTTCACGCCCTCGAGCGCGTTCGGCTGCGAGGCGATCGCGCCGCCGGCGGCCGACCCCGTCTTCGCGCCGATCTCGAGATTCACACGCACGTCGCGCACGCCTTCCAGCGCGCGCACGGCCGCTTCGGCATCGCGCGCGATCTGCTGGCCGACGGCCGGGTTCTCGGTCTGGAAATGAATCGTGAACGAGACCGCGTCGCCGTTCACCACCACGTCGCGGACGAATCCGAACGACACGATGTCGCGCGAGAGGCCGGGGAACTTGACCTTCTTCAGCGCTTCGAGAATCTGTTCGTTACTGGGGCTGGGCATTCTCTCTCTCCTGTTGCAGCCATCGTTCGTACGACTCGCGGATGATCGGGATGGCTTCATCGGAGGAGCCGACGAGCTTGACCACGTCGAAGTCGGTCGGACTGACCAGGCCGCGCTCCAGCATCGAGCCCTGCAGCCATTCGATCAATCCCGGCCACATTGTACCGACCAGGATGAGCGGATGGTTTTTCATGTGCTTGACCTGCAGAAGCTGCCAGACCATGAACAGTTCCAGCGCCGTGCCGATACCGCCCGGCATGACGATGAATGCCGAGGAGAGACGGATGAAATGGTGGAGGCGGGAGAAGAAGGTGCGGTGCCGGAAGACCTTGTCGACGAACGGATTGGCCGCTTCCTCGCTCGGCAGGTGGATGGCCAGACCGTACGACCGCGTCTTGCCGCTCTTCCCTTCCACCGCGCCCGCGTTCGCCGCCTCCATCAGGCCCGGGCCGCCGCCGGTGACGATGTCGACGCCCATGCGCGCCAGCTCGGCGCTCAGCTTCTTGACTTCTTCGTAGATCGGATCGCCGCGGCGGATGCGCGAGCTGCCGAAGACGGAGACGCGGTAATGCTCGACGCGCTCCGGCTGGATCTGATCGAGATCGTTGATCGTCTCCCAGAGCTGGTAGATGGCCTTGTCGAGGACGTTCGTCGGATCGGCGGCGGGCCGTTTCTTCGCCGCCTGGGTCTTGCGCAACTCCTCGAGCTCAGGCGTGGTGGTCTTGCGGTTGCGTTCATTCGTCGCCATAGCCAGCGAGAGGATGCCACAGAACGCCGCCGCAACAGCGCTATCTCGCCGTGATCCACACCTCTTTCGAGAACTCGCGCAGTTTCGGCTCCGCCGCGCGCGCCTCCGCCTCGGACGCAAATCGCACGCGCACGCGATACACCGGACCCTTGTCCGTCGCGCCGCGCTCGACATAGGCCGTGTTGAAGCCGCGGTTGATGACACGCACCGCCAGCGCCTCCGCGATCTTCTGATCGCCGGTCGAGAGGAGCTGCGCGATGTGCGGAACCGCGGGAGCCACGATCTGCGGCGTCGCGACGACGCTCGTCGTGACGGGCGGGTGCTGCGGCGATGCTTCCGCGGACGTCGTGGCAGTGACCGGCGCGGGCTCTTCCGCGATGACCGGCGCCGCGGTCGACGTCACCGTCGTGTCGGTGGCGGATTCGGTCTCGATGGGATCGGCTTCGCCGGCTTCCGCGAAATCGTCCGCGGTGACGCCGAGTTCCACGATCTCGCCCGCATTCTTCTTCGGGATCAGCGCCGCTTCGGTGACGACCGGCGTTTCCTTGCGCACGACCAGGCGCTCGTCGGCCTGTCCTTTTCCGAGCATGAGGCCGAATGCGAACGATGCGGCCAGCGAGAGCAGCAACAGCACGAACGCGACGAATGCCTGTCCGGCCGTGAGGGAGATCTCGTAATGCGATTGATCGTCGACAGCGTTATGTTCTTCCATCCCGTCCATCCTTCCCCCGAACATCACTGCCTGGGCGCCGCCGGCGGGGCGGCCGCGTTCCAGTTTGTGTGATAGACGACGCCATTGTCAAAGTAGATGGCCGCCGCGCCCGCGTCCGCTTTCGGATAGATCCAGACCGAGTAGACGCGGTTGTTCTGCACGACCTGCTTGACCCAGTCCTCGCGCGGCAGTCCGATCAGACGCTGCACGGCGTCTTCCTTCATTCCCGTTTTCACGTTCGCGAAGGCGGTCATGGAGACGTGACGCTTCTCGCTGGCCAGCCGGATGCGCTGCTGCGCGTCGGCGTTGTCGGGCTGCAGTTCGAGCGCCTCGCGGTAGAGATCGATGGCCCGCTCGTAACGGGAGAGCACGGTCATGTACTCGTCGCCGAGGATGATCTTCTCGCGTGCCAGCAATGCGGCGGCGCGTGGATCGGCGGTGCGCTGGTGGTACTCGTGCACCTTGTCCATGAACGCGTTGTAGGTCGGCTCGAGCTTCTTGAGGTTGTCGAGCGCGAGCTCGATGCGCTCCTTGCGCGTCGCCGTCGCGCCGGGTTTCGGCTGCGCCGTTCGGATCGTCTCCAGCCACTGATAGTCGGCCGTGATCAGGCTCCACTCGCGCGCGTTCGGCTGCGTCGGCGGGCCGGCCGGCGCGCAGGCGATGGTCGTGAGGAGAAGGAGTGCAGTCAGTGAGTGACGGATCATGATTGACGTTGCATGCGGATGCAGTCCAGCCGCGCACCATCGGGTAACTCGATCTCCGTCCGCTCGATTTCCTCGTAGCCGCAGGCGAGGTAGAGCGGGACGCCGGGCAGAGTGGCCATCAGCTCGAACGTGCGAAAGCCCGCTCGCGCCGCGTCTGCTTCGGCGGCGTCGAGAATGCGCCGTCCCAGCCCGCGGCGCGCACAGGCGGGATCGACGAACATCGCCCGGATGCGTGCGGCGTCAGTGCCGGGATTCAGCCACCCCTCGGCGCGATCCTGCGCTTCCGGACCGCTGAAGAGCTTCATGCGCGCGCTCCAGCCGCCGCAGGCGACGATGCGGCGGTCTTCCTCGATCACGAAATACGTGCCGTCGTCGATCAGCTGGCGGTCGACGACAGCGATGAAACGGACGGCGCTCGCGACCTGGCGCTCGTCATAGCAGCGTGCGCCGAGACCGGACATCGACGCGCGCATCACGCGCTCGATGTCGGGAATGTCGCCTTCAACCGCTTTGCGGATCATCGACGCAACGAATCGGCGAGACGCGAGACTTCGGCTTCGAGCGGCTGGCCGCCGAACTCGCGCTTCACCTCCACCACCCAGCCATACAGCAGCTCGTTGCAGATGTTCTGCACCACGCGGCTCTGGTTGCTGGAGCCGGACGCGAAGAGATTGTTGAGCAGCTGATCGAAGTCGAGCCGCCCTTCGTTGACGAAGCTCATGCCGGAGAGATACGGCATGTTCTCCGGCGAGAGGTGCAGGACCACGCGATCCATGAAGTCGTACACGTGATCGCCGATCTTCTGGAACACCAGACCGAACATGCGCTGGTAGACGTCGTTGTGCCGCTCCACCATGGCCTCGAGCTCGTATTCGGATTCCTCCGCGGCGCGCTTCTCATCGACCGCCGCCACTTCGGCGTCCTGGATGAGATTGACCGCCAACAAGCCCCAGATCGTGCGTAGCGTCTCGAAGTTCGAGAGGTACGTCCGCGCGCACACCTGCTCGATGCTTTGCGGATCGGCGAGCAGGTTGAGCACGTGCGTCTCGTCGTCGGTGAGCTCGAGCTGGAACGTGCGCGTGTCCGCGTTCGCGACCTGTTGCAGCACGCGGTCGAGCCGGCCGACTCCGCGCGTGATCAGCGACCAGTATTCGATGCCGCGCACGCCGTCGAGGATGAGCCGCTCCGTGGAGAGAGGGAGCGTGATGATGCTGTCCGGAAACTCGCTGGTGAACTCGATCGTGTACGCGCCGATTCGATAGGTCATGGCGTCCAGCACGATGGCGTTGGCCTGACGTTCCGCGGCGCGCGTGAGCTCATCGGGCTTGAGGAATCCGAGATCGCAGAGCAACGCGCCGATGCGCCTGGCGACGACCAGCTGCTCCATCGCGACGTTGTACTGCTGGATGTCGAGCTCCCCCATCCGCAGCAGCGTCTCCGCGAGCCCCATGTCGGGATCGGTGCTCGACGCGAAGATGATCCGGCCGTCGAGGAAGTAGATCGTGTCGCTCCGCCCCGACGACTCGAGCGAGAGCACCGCCGTCTCGCTGGAACGGACGATGGAGCGGATCAGGTCGGGGACCGTCGTTTCCGCGAGCTCGCCTTCGATGGAGAGGTTGTCGGACATGCGCGCGTCATTCTAGTGGGCGGCGCCACGCATCTCCGACAACATTGCCTCGTTCCCGGCGCGCGCGTTCGCGTCGGCGGCATCGAGCGAGCCCTGATGGTTCTCCAGGACGTCGGCCAATGCTGCCGTCAACGCCGCCAGTCGTCTCGGGATCGCGGAATGGTCCGCCAGGCCTTTGCCGCAGGTCATCACCTCATCGGTCATGACTCCTCCTCGTTACTGGGAGGCCAGCAGCTTTCTCGCCACCTGCTTCGCGTACGACCGCGCCTCTTCGAGCGCGATCTCGCCGCTGAACACTGCCTGCCGCGTTTGCTCGAGCGCCTGTGCGACGTGTGGGCCGCCGGGGACTTCGAGATCGGTACCGCGCAGCGGGAGCTTGAACTTTTCGTAGTCGCGATAGCGCTGGATGTACGTGGTCTCGTCCGGGATCTCGGAGGCGATCACCGTGAGCATCTCCGGCGAAACGCTGCGGTAGATGCGGAAGCGGTCGCGCTCTCCGCTCGCGGCGCCGAGCGCTTCTTCGAGCCGCGGCACGTCGTTCGCGATCTCGACGATCGCACGCGCGCGCTTCTGTGAGAAGCCGGAGCCTTCGAAGTCGACCGGCGACGCGTCGCCGCGCAACAGCGCGCCGGTGTAGAGCACGTACCGATCGAGCTCGGGGGTCTGCTCGAGCTGCGCACGAATCCCCTCGAGCCGCGTCTGGAGATCGCTCGATGCAGCACGCGGTCCGAACAACACGTCCAGCGCCCCGCGCGATGCGAGGTCCGCCAGAATGGCCGGCGCCTCGGCCTCATCCATCGCCAGAAAGACTTCGCGCCAGATGCGCTCCTTCGAGATCGTGCTCAGCGCGCCCGACTCGATCGCATCACGCGTCAGCTCCGCGGTGTGCGGCTCGATCGTGAACCCGAGGCGCGCCGCGAGACGCGTGGCGCGGAAGATGCGCGTCGGATCGTCGATGAAACTGCGGTCGTGCAGCACGCGCACGACGCGGGATTCGAGATCGCGCTCGCCGCGCGCCGGATCGTGCATCGCGCCGCTGAGCAGGTCGATGGCGATGGCGTTGATCGAGAAATCGCGACGGAGCAGATCGTCCTTCAGCCGCCCTGCCGTGACGGCCGGCAACGCGCCGGGCGTGCGGTAGCGCTCTTTGCGCGCCGTGGCGATGTCGACTTCGGGGAAGTTGCTCGAGATCACTTTGTAGGTCAGGAATTGCGGGAAGGAACGGACCCGCCCTTCCACGCGCTTGGCCAGCGCGCGCGCCAGCGTCGAACTGCCGGTTTCGAGTGTCAGGTCGATGTCGATGGCCGGGCGGCCGAGAAGGATGTCGCGGACGGGGCCGCCGACCAGGAACGGGTGGCAGTCCTTCTCCGCGGCGATCTCTTTGACGAGTTCGAGCGTACGTCGCTGTGCGTTGGGAAGTTCCTGGAAAACGTTCATTCGGTCGTCAAATAATTATCTGGAAAGCACCGTCTCGTAGACGCGCGTGAGAATGCGAAGCCGTTGTCTCGCGCGGAACTTCGAGACCGTTTGTCGTGATGCGAGTTGTCTGCTCTGCGCCACCTCTGACTTGAACAGGGCGGCTAGTATCGCATGAGTCATCTCGTTCGGATCGCGCGGTGGTGTCAGGAAGCCGGTGCGGCCCTTTTCCAGCCGCAGGACGTTGATGGCGGTCCGAGTCGCAACTACCGGCAGGCCAACAACTAACGCCTCGGCGACGAAGCCGTCGAAGTCCGTTTCGTCGACGGCCGGATCGACCCAGAGATCTACGTCCGCTAGTTCAGTTGGAGACGGCGCCTGGCGATGGATCTGCCACTCGACGTCATTCCTGAAACGACGAATGCGCGCGAGCGTCTGCTCGACCTGATTGCGCACGGACGGACGATCGAAAGAGCCCACGATCTTGATCGCGGAATCGCGCGCAAAAGGTTCGCAAAAATAACGCTCCTCGACCGCCTCCGGCAGCGGATCCGCTCCCAGAGGCGAAAGAATCGCGCCCGGCGCCACCGCCCTCCGCCAGCCCCACCGCGACCGCCGGATCCCGGCGGACGAAACATACGGCATCGGAAATCTCACGAACGCCGCGCCAGGCAACTCGCTGCCGGCGTACACATGCGCAATATCCGCCTCGACGTCCCCAATCTCCCCCAGCGAAACGACCACCACCCCGTAATCGGGGTCACACCTTCGTTTTTCGTCGCCGTTGGGGTTGCCGTCGGGGTCAGACCTTCGTTTTTCCTCCGAGCTGGGGTCACACCTTCGCTTTTCGTCCGAGTTGGGGTCAGGCCTTCCTTTTTCCGCACCTGGACGAAAGAAAGGTGTGACCCCTGCCGCGAGAGCGGCGAAATCCGCGCGCTGCGATTTCCGCTCGTATTCGGAGGCATCGGGCAGGATGATCTGGGCGATCCGCATCGCAAGGACTGTACAATGAGTGCCTTACGCGCATGATCTCGCAGGCTGGCATCTACAGCGACCGCGGTGGCCTCGTGGAGCGACTGCGCGCTGCGTGCCCGGACTGGACGTTCGTCGACGACCTCTCCGGACGCGATTCCTGCCGCATTGCCATCGTCGATGAAGGCAGCGGTCGACCCACCGGCAAGAGCGTCGTTCGGCTGATGTTGTCC